>RDXG01000210.1 GCA_004292785.1 Bacteroidota bacterium | reverse complement strand
AACAAATCCATTTTTGGAGCATTTGGAAACAACGATTCGGAGTCTATTTTTCGTTTGCTTTCCACTGAAACAGATATTTCGGGCAACAATTTGACAACAGTTTTTACGACAGCCTCTGCGCAATGGACAATAAACCCAAATTTGAAAGAAACTTTAAACGAGTTTGCTTTGGATAGCCGTTGGCAAAATTTTTATTCCGAAAAACAAGGAAAAATATTTTCTCGAAAATATGACGTTCCGCAGGCACATTTGCCAATTTTGCGTTTTGCCGAACAATTATTGATCCGTGCAGAGTCGAATGCAAGTTTAAATGCTAATATTTCTGTGATTAAAACCGATTTAAACAAAATTCGTTTGCGTGCCAATTTGCCTGTGGACAACGCCACCAACAGTGCGGAAGGTTTTTTGGCAATCATAGAAAAAGAATGGTTAAGAGAATTTGCTTTGGAAGGAAATTATTTTTTTTACCAAAAAAGACTCAACAAAAAAATTGGAAATTTGAACGCCAACGATCCAAAATTGGTTTTGCCTATTCCACAGCGCGAAATAAACTTAAATTCAAATTTGATTCAAAATAAAGGTTATTAATTTTTGAAAATTCAAAAATTAGTTTTAAATTTGGAACTTCTTTGTCTAAAAACAAAGAAAATTTGTTTAAATCCTTGATTTTAAGGCATTTATAATTTGAATTAATAAACTTAATCATATATTCTGATGAAATTTATAGTATCTTCTTCCGCTTTGTTAAAACAGTTGGCTGCGCTTAACGGTGCTTTGGCTAGCAACCCAATCGTTCCGATTTTAGAAAATTTTTTGTTTGAAATTGAAGACGAAAGATTGAGAGTAACCGCTTCGGATTTGCAAATTACCATCAGTTCAGAAGTGGTTGTAGATGCAGATATGAGTGGAAGCATTGCCATTCCTGCAAAAATGTTGTTGGAAACTTTACGTAATTTGCCTGAACAACCCGTTACTTTCAAAGTAGATTTGGAAACAAACGGAATAGAAATTGTATCCGAAAACGGTCGTTACAAACTTTCTGGCGAAAGTGCTGACGATTTCCCTAAAATTGCTTCTGTAAAAGAAGGTAAAACCATCGATTTGACAGCAGAATGTTTGGCTAGTGCGGTTTCTTACACACTTTTCGCCATCAGCGGAGACGATATGAAACCTGCCATGAACGGAGTTTATGCACAGTTCAGAAAAGACAAAGTGCTTTTTGTTTCTACTGACGGACACCGATTGGTGCGTTATAACCGCACAGATATAGGTTCTACAGAAACAACTGTTGATACCTCTATCATTATTCCTAAAAAAGCATTGAGTTTATTAAAAAGCACTTTGCCTTCAGAAGATACAGAAGTAAAAGTAAGTTTTGACAAATCTCACGCATTTTTCCATTTCAACAATGTAAGCATGATTTGCCGTTTGATCGACGAGCGTTTCCCTGATTACGAAAACGTAATTCCTTTGAACAACAGCAACATTTTGATCTTGGATCGTTTGGAATTGTTGAGTTCTTTGAAACGTATGTCTATCTATGCAAACAAATTTACAAATCAAATTCGTTTGAAACTCAAAAAAGATGATTTGCAAATTTCAGCAGAAGACAAAGATTTTGAAAACGAAGCCACCGAAAGCCTTTTGTGCGAATTTGAAGGCGAGGACATGGAAATTGGTTTTAATGCCAAATTCTTAATTGAAAGTTTAAGCACTTTACAATCCAGAAAAGTAAAAATTCAAATGTCTGAACCTAATCGTGCTGCCTTGATTTTGCCAACAGACACCGATTCTTCAGAAGAAATTTTGATGTTGGTAATGCCTGTAATGTTAAATAACTATCAATATAACTAAGTTTTTCAGATAACCTTTATAGGGCATAAAGTCTTATAAAGGTTTGATAATAAAGTCCCTATCAAAGAAAAATTATTTATTTTATAAAAAACTAAACTTCTTTATTATTTGACTCGTTAATTATTGCGAAATTAATGTTTTGATTGTCTAAATATTTTGGAGCAATCTTATAATCATTTAAACTTACACATAATGAATAACCTGAACCAGTTTGGATATGCCCAAGACGGTAAAATCTATCTAAATGCTTACATGGATTTTCCTAAACGCGAAATAGGCGTGGTGAAAGAAACCGAAGAAGCTAGTTTGCTGTATTTCATCAAACGTTACGAACTTGCAGAAAAAAAGGTAGAGGAAATCAAATTTGCAGTAGAGGAAACTCAAAATAAAGGTTCTTACCTCATGAAGCTCCTTCACTTGCGAACTTATCTTGCTGAATTTGACGGTCTTGGTGATTTTCCGATCTTATTTAACCAACTTGATGAAATAGAAGCAGGAATTCGGGAATACATCAAAGTCAATCGTCAGAAAAATCTAGAGATCAAAAGAGCTTTGTTGTTGGAAGTAAAAGAACTTTGTGAAAGTCATAATTGGAATCCTACAACCAAAAAACTCAAAGAACTCAAACTCAAATGGATCAAAACAGGTGCTGCCGACTCCGAATTTGAAGCTGATTTTAACAAGGAATTTGATCAAGCAATAGATCGTTTCTTTGAACGTCGCGCTCAATATATCGAAGAGAAAAACAGACAAATTAACGAGAGAATCACTAAATATCAGATTTTACTCTTGCAAATACAGAAAATCAATAAGGAAAATACACCAAATGCTTTTTCTATAGTCAAATCAATCCAAAGTGACTGGAAAGCAATTGGAGTTGTGCCAAAAATAAGGTTCGGAGATATTCAAAAAATATTCAAATCTGAAATTGACACTTATTTTGCAAAAAGTAAACGCGTGATACCAAAATATTCTTCTGGCTCATATTCCACTGGAAGTTACTCTTCTGGAACATATTCTACAGGAGTTTATTCATCTGGTGGTTATTCTAGCAGAACAAGCCAAAATCCGCTGGATCAGAAAAAAGATTTCTGTGAACAAGTGGAAAAAATGCTTTTGAATCCCAAAATAGAGCCTTCTATTGAAGAAGTCAAAAAAATACAAAACGTTTGGAAAAAAATTGGCAAACTAAAAAGTCCGCTTGACAAAGAATACAATACACGCTTTAAAATAGCTTGTAATGAAATTTTTGAAAGCTACTTTCTGGACAGAGTTGCACATAAAAAATATGACTCTTTCGAAAATAAGACTCATTTTGAACAAATCAAGATCAAGATTCGTCTTTTAAAAGATTCGATCAAAGAAGACGAAACCATGTTGAGTTTGTTTAACGAAAAAATAGGCAAGACCAAGCCTGAACTGGTTGAAAAAGAGTTAAATTTGCAAAAAATTAACCAAATTAACAAACTAAAAACCAAAAATCGTATCTTGAAAAAACTGCAAGATCAATTATTGGCTAATTATTAAAAAAAAAAAGCAGTTGAAAATATTTTTCAACTGCTTTTTTTTTTAATAATTTTTCATAAATCCCATAAAAACACATTTAAAAGAATCTGTTTAGTTTTTATTCACATAATTCGGCTTAATTTTGGCATAGAAATATTACAATTTAACGAATCGAGATATGTCTAAAACAATTTATATTTTCTTTTTTTTGCTGTTTGCTTTGCCTTCTTTGGCACAAATCCAGCCCCCGCCTTTGAGAACAAACTCAAAAAAAGCGGTTAAACATTTTGATGATGCGCGCGAAAATATCAAACGCAGGCTTTTTGATGAAGGAATTAGTGATTTGCAAAAAGCAATAAAAACTGATCCTAATTTTTTTGATGCCTATTTTTTATTGGCAAACACCTACAAAAGTTTGCGAGTTTTGCCCGAAGCAGAACAAAATTACCGAAAATGTGCAGAATTAGGCACTGATAACAAATCTCATGGCGTGATTTATTACGAAGTAGGTATGGCAGATTTTCAACAAGGCAAATATGAAATTGCCAAAAGTAATTTGCAAAAATATTTAGATTTCAAACCAGGTCAAAGTGCGATTGTCTATGCCGTAAAAAAAGCGGTTGAATGTTGCGATTATGCGGTGGAAGGCATCAAAAAACCTGTTGATTTTAAGCCAAAACCTCTGCCTAAGATCATCAATTCCAGACCTTTACAATATTTTGCGGTACTTTCTGCCGATCAAGAAACCATGATTTTTACAGCCAGAGACAACACAACCTCTGATGAAAATATTTTGGTTAGCAAAAAAGTAGCGGGAGAATGGATCACACCTGAACCTATCAAAAGTATTTGCACCATTACTAATGAAGGAACTTGTAGCATTTCGGCTGACGGTAAAATTATGATTTTTACGGCTTGTGCAGGCAGTGAATATCAAGTTTTAGGAAGTTGTGATTTGTTTGTAAGCTATAAAAAAGGCAATGAATGGCAAAAACCTTTTAATTTAGGAAAAAATATCAATTCTAAATATTGGGATACGCAGCCAAGTTTGTCCGCAGATGGAAGAACAATTTATTTTGTGTCTGACCGACCAGGCGGCGAAGGTGGCGTAGATATTTGGCGAAGCCGAATGAACGAAAAAGGCGTTTGGCAACCTGCTGAAAATATGGGCGATCAAATCAATACCAGAGGCAATGAATATGCCCCTTTTATACACGTAAACGGCAGAACTTTGTATTTTGCTTCGGATGGTTACATTGGTTATGGTGGAACGGATTTATATAAAACAGAATTGGAAAACAACGAATGGACAGACCCCGAAAATTTGGGTTATCCTTTGAACGATCACCGAAATCAAGTGGGACTTTTTATTAGCCCAGACGGGAAAAAAGGCTATTATTCGCATGAAGATATTGTAAGTAGCAATATTTATGAGTTTGAAGTACCAAAATCAGCCAAAAGTTTGATTGTCAGCAATTATGTAAAAGGCGTAGTTTATGATGCCAAAACCAAACAAAAATTGCAGGCAAAAATAGAGTTGTATAATTTGGCAAACGACAGCATCGAGTCGTCTATTTTGTCTGATCAAATCAACGGAGATTATTTGATTGTGTTAAACGAAGGAGCAGAATATGCTTTGTACGTGAACAAAGAAAATTATTTGTTTCAAAGTTTGGCGTTTAATTACACAGGTTCTGATGGAAAAGATGTTACGATTGATGTTTTTTTAGAGCCAGTTGTCAAAGGTTCGGCAATTACTTTAAACAATATTTTCTTTGAAACCGCAAAATGGGATTTGCAAGAAAAATCGAAAACGGAGTTGAACAAATTGCTAAAATTCTTTAATGAAAATCCAAATTTGAAAGTTGAAATCAGCGGACACACAGACGACAGAGGCAGTGATGATGCCAACCAAAAACTTTCGCAGCAACGCGCCCAATCGGTTATCAACTTTTTAATAGATTCGGGAGTTGCCAAAGAAAGAATGTTAGTTAAAGGTTATGGCGAAACCAAACCATTGGTGGCAAACGATACCGAAGAAAACAGAGCCAAAAATCGTAGAATCGAATTTAAAATTTTATAAAAACAAAACGTTGGCAATGGTCAGAAACCTTGCCAATCGTTTAAAAAAAATTTCCTATCTTTGCAGAAAAAATGATGCAAAAACTTAATTTGCCTTCTTTCGATTATAAATTAAGTAAAAAACAAGAAAAAATCTATATTTTTGATGTTATTCGAGCAAAAAATATATGTCTTTTTCCTGAAGAATGGGTCAGACAGCATTTCATTCATTTTTTATTAAATAATCAATATCCAAAAACTTTGTTTCAGGTCGAAAAGGGTTTAAAATACCATTCTTTAAGCAAAAGAAGTGATATTTTGGTTTATGATCGGCAGTTAAAACCGTTTTTATTGGTCGAATGTAAAGCCCCAAATATTCCCATCGGCACACAAACGATGGAACAGGCTTTGACTTATAACTCTCAAATTCAGGCAAAATACATTATTTTAAGCAATGGAATAGAACATTTTATTTGGCAGAATCACAGCGAATTTGGTTTTCAAATATTGGAAATTTTGCCTATTTTTCCTGAATAATTTTTTCTAAAATTAGCTTTTCTGTTTTTAAATTCGTAACAAGCTAATGTAACACAGGCTTTAGCTTGATCTGAAGTCAGACATTTACAAAATTTTAAATAGATATTTATATAAAAAACAAATATGTATGTTCGATTTTATTTTGGATCAGTTGAAACAACTGAAAGACGATCTAACGGCAAACAAACAAGAAAAAGCCGATAAAATTATTAAAAATAGCATGGTTTGGTCGATGGGAGCAGGTTTGATCCCCATTCCGATTGCGGACATGGTGGCAGTAACTGCGATCCAAGTGGATATGCTCAAAGAAATTTGCAAAATCTATGAAGTGAATTTTTCTGAACACGAAATTAACTCATGGCTAACTACACTTTCGGGAAGTATGCTTTCCAGATTGGGCGCAGAGGCGATCAAAGTGATTCCTGTGGTTGGAACGGTTTTGGGCGGAATTAGTATGGCTGCTATTTCTGGAGCTTCGACTTATGCTGCGGGTCAAGTTTTTGTTGATCACTTCGAAAAAGGAGGCACTTTGGAAAATTTTGATGCTGAAAAAGTAGCAGATTTTTATAAAGCCCAATTCGAAAAAGGAAAAGCATTTGCCGAAGATTTGGTAAAAGACAGAAAAAATCCTGAAAATGAAGAAAAAACAGCAAATCCTAGCAATGAAAACAAGGAAAAGGAAGCTGAAAAATCTAAAAAAGAAAATCTTTCAGGCAAAGAGATGTTTCAACACATTAAAGATCACTTCGAAAAAGGCGGAACTTTGGAAAATTTTGACACCGAAAAGGTAAAAGATTTTTATAAATCACAGTTCGAAAAAGGAAAAGCATTTGCCGAAGATTTGATCAAAGAGCCTAAAACTCCTGAAAAAGAAGAAAAAAAGGCAAATCCTTCTAGCGAAAGCAAAGAAAAAACTGCGGGCAAAGATGTTTTTCAGCAAATCAAGGAATTAAGCGAAATGTACGAAAAAGGTATGTTGAGCAAAACCGAATTTGATCAAATAAAGGCAAAAATTTTAGGAAATTAACAAAAATTCCATTTTTTTTATAAAATGGAACTTTTGTTTTTTTAATATAAATTTTCAAAACTTTTTTTGAATAAAATACAAACCTTAGCATAAAAAATTTGTCTATATTTGTATAAACAAAATTCTTATGTGTAAAAAAACAATATTCTTAGTATTATTTTTGGCTTTTTCGTTGAATTTGTGGGCGCAAGATTCAACAAAAACCAATACCAACCGAGTTTTTACAGCTAATAACAATACTCAAAGCGATGCTCCGCCAAATTGGAAAGACAATGTATTTTTTGGTGGTAATTTTTGGGTTCAAATTGCAGCGGGAAGTGTCGGAACTACTTTTATAGATATTTCGCCTTTGGTGGGCTACAAACTTTCGCCAAATTTTAGGGCAGGTGCTGGAGTAACTTATCGTTATCTTTCTCAAACTATTTTTCCTTATCCCTCTTATACTGCCTCTATTTATGGTGGAAGAGCATTTATGCAATATTACCCTGCTCCTACTTTGTTCGGACACATTGAGTTTGAGAGTTTGAATGCAAGAGTCCCTACTTTGGCAGGTTCTGGAACTTTTTTGGAAATGGGGCGTGAATTTATACCTAGTTTATTGGTTGGCGGTGGTTATACGCAGTCTATGGGTGCAAAATTGGGGTTAAATTTAACAATTCTATACAATGTTATGTATGATAACCTAAAATCACCTTATATTTATCCGAGTCCTTGGGTGATCAGAATGGGTTTTGTTTATTAAAAAAATAAACCTATAAGTTTTGAAAATCTTATAGGTTTATTTAAATTATTCCTTCGCATTGGTATCAATGATCGTCATCTCTACCCTTTCTTTTCTCCTACCATTTCCCTGTCTGGTACGCCCATAGCCTACAGGAGCCAAACGAAACGATTCTATACCCCTACTTTCCAAATATTCCTTGACTACTCTTGCTCTATTATTGGTTAAATCTACCGAAAATTGTGCAGTCAAAGTATCTGTATGCGCTCCTAATTCGATGGCAACTTTTCTGTTTTTAAGCAAATATTCGCCTAATGCGTCTAGTTCTGCGTAGGCTTCATCTTTTAGAGTTGCAGTAGCAGCATTAAAATTGACATTTTTTAAATCAAAAATAACTCCTTTAACGACTTTTACTCCATTATAATCATCAGCAGGTGTAGCATCCTCTATGTCAGGTTTTTCGTTTAAAGCCAATAAACTATCATTTATTGCTTTCTCTCTTGCCAATCTCCTACGTTTTTCTTCTCTTGTTTCTCTGTGAGGGAATTTAGAAGGTTGCCCAAACCAATAAGAAAGCATAACTTCCACTGTTCCGCTGCTGTTTTTTGCACTTACTTTGTTTCCCATAGAAGTCAAATCATAAGAAACCGAAAAACCCAAAGCAGGCGTTACTCGCATACCCGCCATCGAAACCAAACCATAACTAGAACGGTAGCCAAGCACTGCCCAATAACGTTCCTTGTAAGAAACTTTCAAGTTTGCCTCAATTTGTCCTGACAAAGTATTGGCAAAACGATAAACCAACTGCGGTTCTATAAAAACAGAATCAATTTTTCCTCCATTCATTTTTGTTCTGAACCGATAAGAAGTAGTAATAATCGAGTTATTGATGTATGCCCCCAAACCATCTATGCCCAATTTGCTGCTTGCACCACGCCTAAACAAATCGTGAATTGCCCAGCCAAATTCAAAATCTTTGTATTGATACAACAACCCCAAAGTTCCAAAGGCATTGTTATTAGTACCATTTGCAAGTCCAGGATCGTTTTTATCTCCTGTAACTCTTGACATATCCAAACCGTTGAGCGCCATTCCCAAAGACAAACCCACGCTAAATCTGTGTTGAAGCAAAGGATCGGTTTCGGCACTGTTCAATACGAAAAATTTGGACGCACTAATCTGCACAATGCTATTTGAGAGTAAACCCAACGATTCTCTATAAATCATTCCTCCGATTCCTGTGTTTCGCTTGTGCCATTGTCCTGTTTCTGCGGTTGTAAACAAAGGTGTAAAGCCACTCAACATGGTGGTTTGCGGTGCGCCCTCCACTCCTACCCATTGCTGTCTGTAAATAGAATGAATCATTCCAAAAGGTTGAACAGAAGAATAAGCGGGATTATACGAAAATTTGTTCAAAGATGCATGGTTAAGCAAAAAAGATTGCTGCGCAAAAATTTCTGTTCCAAAGGCTAGAAATAAGAACAAACAAAAAAATATTTTTTTCATAGTAAATTTTTTGCTTTTTAGAAAAATACCTTACAAGATCGAAACCTTGTAAGGATTAAATACTAATTATGGTTTGATCAGATTAACGAACAATATTTATAAAACCGCTGATCGGTGCGTTGCCTTCCAACAAATTGCTGATGGTATAATAATATGCCCCATCAGGCAAATTATTTCCAGATTTGTCTTTGCCGTCCCATTTGGTAAATTTGAAACTTTCATAAACCAAAATTCCCCAACGATCAAATATTTGAACAACTGCGCTAGGGTGATTTTCGATGTTTTCGACCAACCAAACATCATTTACATTATCTCCGTTTGGCGAAAGCACATTAGAAGATGCCGCCAATGAATAATTGATATTTACTTTGACCGTAATTTTGGCTGTTCCGCAACCGTTGATTCCACTCGCTTTGACAGTATAAACCGTAGTTTCTGTTGGTCTTGCAATCGGGTTCGCAATTTTTGGATCGCTAAGTCCTGTTGTTGGAGTCCATGTATAGTTTATTCCACCTGTGGCAGTAAGTTGCGTACTTTTCCCTCTAAATATTTCAGCTGTTCCTGCAGAAGTTGTTTCTGGTGATGAAATACTTACGCCTGTATTGGTGTTGTCTGATTCTATAACTGTTGTGGCAATGGCAGTTTCGCAATTAGAATTTTTGGCAATGACTGTATAATTACCTGCTTTTAAGCCTGTAAATGTGGTTTCCGTTTGGAATTTGCCATCTGCGCCTAATTTGTATTGCAAAGGATCGCTGTTGTCTGTCGTAGAAACATTAATAATGCCATTCTGCTCTCCAACACAAATAATTCCCGATTTTTCTACCGTAAATTTAGGTTTTCCTGCTACTTGAACAAAAATATTTGCAGTAACTCGGCAACCTGTAATTTCAGTAGTCAAACGATAATTCCCTGTTGATCTTGCTACTGTTGGCGATCTGACTGTAATTGTTCTTCCGCTTGCTTTAAATCCGTCTGGTCCTGTCCAAGAATAAGTTGCCAATGGTGTTTCTTTAGCAGAAAGTTGGAAATTATCACCTTCGCAAACTCTAAGACTTACTCCTTGTTCGATGGCTGCTGTTGGCAACAAAGTAACTTCAAGCATTTGTATTGCTCCAGATTCTGTTGTACCGCAACCATCTTGCGAAACTCTAATTTTATAGAAACCACCTCTTGAAACTTCTAAATCCGAAGACAAACTTCCGTTTCCGCCTGCGGTTGTAAATTCTCCGTTGGCAGTTGGCGAATATAACCACAAATATTTATATCCCGAACCTTTGAATTTGGAATTGATTACAGAAACCTGTCCTGTACAAAAACCATACAAACCTCCTTGCAAAATAGTTGCTTGTGGAATACTTGTTACTCTTTGAACTTCGATTGGTTCAGAAAACGAACTACAGCCGCTATACAAAGTTTTGAGTTTATAAAAACCTTGTGTTTTTGCATTGTATCTTGCGCCTGTGTCCAGTTTGGTATAATTTCCAGTTTTGTTGGCAGAATAATACCATTCATAATTGTATCCTCCCAAAGTTTGAGCTTCCAATAAAGCCGTTCCTTCGTTACAAAAAGATGCCAATGTACCTTGAACAATGACCGAATTTGGTTTGTTGGTAGTTTGTGAAACCTGCACCTCTGCCGTTGTAGAACCACAACCCTGTTTAGAAATTTTCAAACGATAAAAACCTGCGGTTGCAACTGAATATTTGTCTACATTATCAGCAAGAATTTCGTAATTTCCACCTCTTGAAGTAGCATACGCCCATTCATATACAAAACCTGCTCCTTTTGTTTTTGCCTCTAAAAGCACTTTTTCGCCTTCGCAAAAACCTACATTTTCGTTAGGGAAAATAATGGCTTGTGGCATAGAAGTAGTTTCCTTGACTTCAATGGCATCAGAAACAGATTGACAACTTTGATTCACAGTAACCTTGACTTTGTAGAAACCATCTCGGCTTGCCTTGTAATTTCTTTCGTAAGCTGCCCCAGGTGCTGCGGTAAAAGGATCGTCTATTTTTGTGGCGAATAACCATTCGTAAGTATAGCCTTTTTGGAAATCACCTTCTAAAAGCACATCTCCTCCTTTGCAATAATTAGCGGTTTTACCTTGCAAGATACTTGCTTTTGGGCTTTCCTTTGAAATAATTAATTCTAACGGACTTGCTGAACTACTACCGCAACCATCTTGCGAAATATCCAATACATAAAAACCAGGTAAAGAAGTAACAAAAGTAACTCCGTTTCCAACACCTTGATATGGTCCTCCGATGGATTTTGAATATTTCCAAGTGTAATTGTATTTAGAACCTTTGGAAAGTGCATTCATGATTCCAGGGAATCCTAAACAAAAAGTAGCCTGATTTCCTTCTGCAATATAAGCAGGTGGCATTACGGTTGCTGCAATAACTTGTGTAGGTTCGGACAATACAGGGCAGCCTTCGGTGCGAACTTCTACTTTTAAGAAACCACCACGATCCGCAGCATAAGAAACTTTGTCGTTTGTGCCTGGTGCATCTGTGTAAGTTGTTCCATCAGAAGAATATTTCCATTTGTACAAATAGCCTGTTCCAGTATTTGCATCAAGAATAACGTCTCCTGTGGCGCAAAAAGTAACTGTTTTTCCTTGCAAAATTTCAGCTACTGGAGGCTCTCCAGATGGAGCAGTAATTTGGATTTGATCCGAGTTTGCCGTTCCGCAACTTGCCGAAGCAATGACTTGATAAATTCCCGATTTGGTAGCAGTCAAAGTTCTACCTGTAATTCCTGCGTCTGCAAAAGCTCCCGCAGGAGTGCTTTTAACTTGCCATCTGTAAGTATAAGAAGGACTAAATACCAAAACAGAAATTGTTTTTTTGCCGTCTGAACACAAATCTGCATTTCCAACAGGTTCAATGATTGGTTTTGGCATCACATCAACCAATTTAACCTCCAAAGCATTTGTAACAACCAAACAACCCGAAGCATTAACTTCTAATTTGTAAAAACCTGCTTCAGAAGCTGTGTATGTAGCTTGATTGTTTGTTCCTGATGCGTTTGAAAAAGTACCTGTCGAAGTTGTCGAGAATTTCCATTTGTAAGTTGCCGTAGAAGAAGGATTTGTTTCTAACAACAAAGCCGAACCTTTACAAACTTCTACCGCCACTCCTTTGTCTTGCAAAATGGTTGGCAATGCACTTGCAGAATAAGGATCAACAGTCAAAGCATCTGAAACTGACGTACTTACTGGCGTACAACCAGTAATTTGCAAACGATAACTTCCTGATTTTGAGGCAGTATAAGTTGCTTGATTGTTTGTACCCGAAGCCGCTGTAAAATTGGTACTTCCTACGGTTGCAAATTGCCACAAATAAGTATAAGAAGAACTCGTAGAAAGCGATTGTAAAGAAATTTTGCCATCCGAACACAAAGTAACAGGTGCAGTTGGGGCAATTTTTGGTTTTGGCGTTCCCACTACCGAATTGACAACAATAGCCGCAGTAGTTTCTGAACAACCTGAATTTTTAACAACGACCCTATATTCGCCTGCGGTTCTTACATTCAATTTGAAATTGGTTTGTCCTGCAATGTCCGCAAAAGCCGCTGTAGCGTTTGGTCTTGATTGCCATTGATAGCTTGCAAATCCTGTTTGAGTCCAGATGTCAATATCTCCACCTACGCAAAATTCGGCAGGTGATTTTTGAACAATGGTAGCAGGAACTGCTCCCGCAGAAGCGGCAGAAAGAATAATTGCGTCAGAGTGTGCCGTTCCGCAACTTGCTGTAGCAACAACTTGATAAAAACCTATTTTGCTTGTAGTCAATGTTCTTCCTGTACCTTGATCGGCAAATGCAGCGGTAGCAGTAGCTTTATATTGCCATTTATAAGAATAAGAAGGGCTATAAACCAAAACAAAAAGCGTTTTTGAACCATCAGAACACAATTCGGTAGCACCGACAGGCTCTGTAATTGGTTTTGGCATCACATCTACAAATTTGACTTCAACAGCCGAAGTATTCACCACGCAACCTCCACTTGTGATTTCTACTTTATAAAAACCTGCGTTTTGGGTAGTGTAAGACGATTGTGTATTGATTCCACCTGCGTCAGTAAATGTTCCTGTGGCAGTATTCGAGAATTTCCATTTGTAAGATGCCGAAGCAATTGGCGTAGTTTCCAACAATAAACCTGCATTTTTACAAACTTCTAAGGCAATTCCTTTGTCTTGCAAAATCACAGGAGAAGCTCCTCCAGAAAAAGGATCAACGATCAACACATCGGAAGTTGCCGTTGTAACAGGCGTACAACCCGTTACTTGCAAACGATAATTTCCCGTTTGTGTACCTGTATAAGTAGATTTGTTATTTGTGCCACTTGCAGGCGCAAAACTTGTACTTCCAACAGTTGCAAATTGCCACAAATAAATATAAGAAGAACTTGTAGAAAGCGATTGCAAAGAAATTTTGCCATCAGAACACAAACTCACAGGCGCAACAGGTGCAATGGTAGGTTTTGGCGTTCCTGAAACAGAATTTACTGTTACGGCAGTTGTAGTTTCGGTACAACCTCCAGTTTTTACGATTACTCTATATTCTCCTGCGGTTTTTACATTCAATTTGAAATTGGTTTGTCCGCTAATGTTTGCAAAAACATCAGTAGCATTTGCACGAGATTGCCATTGGTAAGAAACTGCTCCCTCTTGTGTCCAAATATCAATATCTCCGCCAACGCAAAACTCAACAGGTGATTTTTGAACGATGCTTGCAGGAGTTCCGCCTGCAATGGCAGGAGAAATGCTAATCGGGTCTGATTCGGCAGGTTGGCAAGTTTTGCTAATGACTCGAACTGTATAAGAACCTGCTTTGGTGGCAGTGTAAGTTGTGCTTGTCGCGCCTGCAATATCTACATACGCACTTCCTACCAACTCTTTCCATTGATACGAATACAAAGCACTTTTTGTATCCAAACTCAAAGTTATCGTATTGTTTGCGCAAAGAGCCGCAGAAGTTAAGGCTTTGCCATCTACTGTTACTTTTGGTTTTGGTGTGCTTGTAGTTTCGATAACTGTAATTGGCGAACTTGCATAGGTACAACCATCTTTGGTAACTTCTACAATGTAAGTTCCTTTTTTGGTTACGTTATAACTTTCGATGTTTTTGGCAGAAGGTGCAGCTGTATAAACTCCACTAGAAGTGAAATCTACTTTCCAAGCATAAGAATCATAAATTCCATCTGTCGAAATTTGAACAGAACCATAACCAGCTTCCACGCAATAAGCAGCAGTTTCATCACCGTTATTAATTTTTGGCAATGCCACCGAACCTCCAGCGTTTACTTTCAAAGGATCAGAGTCTTGCACAGGGCAACTTGCGGAACTTACTCGGATTTTATAAAAACCTTCCGCAGTGGCGTTATAAGTAGCCGCATTATTTGTTCCTGAAGCATTGTTATAAACCGTTCCGTTTGGCGAATATAACCATGTAAAAGTGATTGTAGGATTAACGGGTACATTGGTTGTCAATTTCAAAGTTCCATTCGAACACAAATTTGGATTTGCAGATTGCGGATAAACCACAGGTTTTGTAGCTACTACGCTTGTAACGTTTACAGGAGTTGCAGTAAGTACGCAACCTTCAGGACTGAAAACAGTCAATTTATAAAAACCTGTATTTTTAACATAAATAAAACTAGCATTTACGCCCAAAATATTGCTATAAGGGGCTGTTGCACTCGGCGCGTATGCCCATTGATAGACATAACCACTAGTACCTACGGCATAAGTTGTAGAAACTTTTGCCCCTGATGGTGAACAATATTGAGGCTCAACCGCAATAGTAGGAGTTCCTGTAACAGAAGACAAAGCTACAATAGCAGCAGCAGTTTTAGTTCCGCAAGTTGGGCTTGAAACCGTTACTTGATAAAATCCGCTTTCGGTGGCAGTGTAAGTGCTTAAATTATTTGTACCTTTTGCAGCAGCAAATGCAGCCGAAACCGAAGCCTTAAATTGCCATGAATACGCATAAGCATTGCTTGCATTTTGAACAGTCAAAGCAGCCGTATTGTTTCCGCAAAGCTCTGTAATGGCATCAATTACAGGATCAGGCATGGAGGCTTGGCTTGTAACCGCTACCGCAGGAGTGGTATATTCGCAACCGCCTTGCTTAACAACTACAATGTAAGAACCTGCCACATTTGTTTCGTATTTGGAAGCACTTGTATTGCCTGTTGCCACTGTGTAAGGTGCTGTTCCATCTTTAGAATATTTCCAAATATAAGTTGCTCCAACAATAGCTGTAGTAGTTAATTGTGTCGTTGCATCTTTACAAAAAGCCGAAGGATTTGGCGTAATTGTTGGCAAAACTGTTCCTATTGGGTCTGTAAGCGTGAAAGCGTCAGAAGTTGCAATTCCGCAAGAACCGCTTGTATTGGCATCAGACATATCTACTGTATAAATGCCCGATTGCGTAGCCAAATACGTTTGACCTGTATTTGCCCCAGAAGCATTTGTGAAAGTTGCTACTCCATCGTTGGCTTTGTATTTCCACAAATAAGAATAATTAGCAATTCCGTTAGAAACTTTTAAAGTAATATTTCCTGTATTACACAAATTCGAACCCGAAACAGGATCGATGATTGGTTTTGGCATTGCCGTTACAGAAGTTACTTTTTTTACTTCCGACTCATATTCGCAACCGTTGATTGTCGCAATTAATTTGTAAAAACCTGTTCCTGTGGAAGCATTATTGACAATTTGTAAACTTTCTTTATTAAAACCAACTTTTCCTAAATTTTTGTCAAAAGTAAGTCCATCAGTAGATTTTACCCAAGTAAATTGTTGAGCTGCAATAGAAGTTGCCAAAGTAGTTCCTCCACTCAAACAAAAAGTAATATCAGAACCTGCTGGCGTAAGTGCGATTGGCGTTGATGGCACACTTGATGGGTCTGTAGCAGGAACAACTACTTCGTTAGAAATCAAAGTTTGCGTTCCGCAAGTAACCCTGACTCTATAAGTGAAACCTGTCGCATTGACTACCAAACTATCAGTATTTACTCCCAAAATTTGTGAATATACTCCTGCTGCACCTGGTTTTCTTTCCCAACGATAATCTCCTGCACCTTTTGGAGAGGCTTTCAAAGTAACTTTTCCATTCGTACAAAGTGCAGCCGAAGGCGAAGGCATGGTAATTGTTGCTTTGCTTGTAGCCGAAACCGCTTCAACCAAAACCGCATTGCTATAAGACACGCAAGTTCCCTCGTTGATTCCAACTCGGTAATATTTGCCCATCGTGCTAACTGTATATTTGTTGCTATTTCCCGCAGTTGCTACATTTGCAAAAGTGCCTGTTTCTGTATCTGAAACTTGCCATTGATAGGTTGCATTTCCTACTTTGTTTATGTCCAAATCTGTACTTCCACCGCAAATAGCTACAGGAGAACTTTGGTTAATTTGATAAGAAGTAGCCGTTCCACCTGATTCGATAATGTAAATATCATCAGAAAAAGCAATTCCGCATTTTTTGCTATCTACCCTTACTCTATAATATCCTGTGGTAGAAGTTGTAAAATTAACTCCAGTTTCTCCTGAAATATTGGTATAAGACGAAAAACTTGGCGAAACAGGTTTGATTTTAGAAACTTGCCATTGATATTCGCAACCTGTACATTGCATGGTTAGCAATTTGATCGTAGCTGTTTGACTTGCAGGGCAAAGCGTAATTGTTCCCGCTTGATCGGTGGTTGGTTTGTCTTGGGTGGTTTTTTCGATGGTTCTAACTGCTCCCAAAGTTGTAACGCAACTTCCGTCTGTTACATCAACTTTGTAATAACCATCTTTTGTAGCCAAAATTTGAGCTACATTATTTGGAGATTCTGTTGCCAATGTATAAGTTGTATTGTCTTTTGAATAAGTCCATTTGTATGTTGCGCTCAGTGCTGCATCTTTTACTTGAATAGCTACATCACCGCCTACGCAAAAAGAAAGCGGACTAGACTGTGCCAACAC
Organism: Bacteroidota bacterium; assembly: GCA_004292785.1. Classification (GTDB taxonomy): domain Bacteria; phylum Bacteroidota; class Bacteroidia; order Cytophagales; family Thermoflexibacteraceae; genus RDXG01. The sequence continues at coordinate 10,328 of RDXG01000210.1, read as the reverse complement.
AGGAACTGCTCCCGAACCTGCATCAATAACTGTTATTACATCAGACTCATTGCCTTCGCAACCTGTAACAGTTGGTGTAATGATCATTTTATAAAAACCTGTATTGTTTACATTTGCTAATTTGGCTTGTGTGCCACCTGTAACGTTTGCAAAAGGTTTGCTTATGTCGTTTGTAAATTGCCATTGATAGCTATAACTTGGGCTATTTTCAGATGAACTAAGCGTTAAACCTGTGCCTCCCGCGCAAAGCGTTTGCGGACTTGTAACCGTTGCTTTTGGCAATTTGGTTGTTAATTGAATTTCTACAATATCTGTATTTTCTACGCAACCATTACTTTGCGTTACTTGACAAAAGTAAAAACCAATCGTAGCACTTGATGCTGTTGCTGAATAAATTTCTTTGTTTGGAGCAGAAGTAATAAACGAATAAGCTCCGCCAGAAGTAGTAGAATAAAACCATTTGTAAGTAGTAGCACTACCAGTGTTTACTTCCAAATTGAAAATGGCATTGTTACAAACCAATTTCACTCCACCGTTAATTAATTTAGGTTTTACGGCAGTAGCAGGATCGTAAGGATTTACTTTTACTGCATCAGAAATATCTTTTCCGCAACCTGTTTGAGAAACTTCGACTTTATAATAACCTTTGGTAGAAACCGAAAGAAAATCTGTAGTTGCTCCCGAAATATTGCTATAAGTGCTGTTCGGATCGTTATCGTCAGCAGCTTTTTTCCATTGGTAAGTATAAGAAGAACTTTTTGTGGTACTCAAACCCAAACTTCCAGTCGAACAAATAGTGGCAGGACTTGTTGGAGAAATTACAGGTTTTGGGATCGTTGGTTGTTCTTCCAAAGTCATGGCAGGAGTTTCCAAAGTACATTGTCCTTTGGTAACTTTGACTTTATAAAAACCTGCTTTTGCAGCAGAAGGATTAAAAATTTCTGTATTACTTCCCGTAGTAAAGGTATTTGCTCCCGCAGTAAAATTGGCATCTGTTGAATAAATCCATTCGTATTTGTCGGGAGCGCCCACACTTGCATCAACTGTAACATCTAACGGAACATTTCCTCCTTTACAAAACTTTTGTGGAGAAGTTTGGCTAAACACAGGTTTAAAATCTGGTGTTTGCGTAACATCAACAAAAGGAGAAGTATTGGTACAACCCGAAGGATCGTTGATTCGAACTTGGTAGGATGCTTCGGCTGAGACTGTCAAAACATTTCCTGTTACGCCTAAAATTTGAGTTACGGGATTAGAATAAGCCTTTAACGGCACTCTAAACCACTGATAAGTTGCGCCCACAATCAAATTGGCTGTTAAAGTTGCCGTTTGACCAACGCAAAAAGATGTTGGTAAACCGTTGTCTATTTTAGCCTCTTTTTCTTTGGCAGTAATAGCAGACGAGAAAACTGTACAACCATTTTTATTAACCGAAAGCCTATAAAAACCCGCTTGGCTTGCTTTGTAAGTCAAATTGGTTTCGCCTGCAATATTGGTAAACGGACCTGAAGCAGTCGTAAAAGAAGATTGCCATTGATAAGTAGCCCCTGAAATATTTTGTCCTGTCAAAGTTACATCTTTGGTTTTACAAAATTCAGCAGGGTCAGCTGTGGTAATCACGGATTTTGTTTCCTCTGTGATAATCACTGCCTCTGCGGTAGTATTACAGTCGGTTCTAGTAGCTACCAGTTTATAAAAACCTTCTTTATCTGCATTTATGGTCGTATTACTTGCGCTTTTGCTTGTACTTACGCTTGTAAAAGTTGTTCCATTTGACGAATATGTCCAATAATAAATCTCACCTGTTTTAAAATCAGTGGTCAAAGGCACAGTTTGATTCGTACAAAAAGAAGTGCTTGTACCTTGATTGATTGTAGCGGTTGGTAAAGGCAAAATTACGACTTCCACAGGATCAGACGCACGAGAACAAGTGCTTTTTGAAATCTGAACTTTATAGAAACCAGCCTTTGTAGCCGTATAAGTGGCGCTTGTACTTGCTCCATCGGCTGTAGCAAATGTACCTGCCGAAGTAAAACCATATTGCCATTGATAAGTAACTCCAGTAGAAGTAGTAGAAGAATTTAAAACAACTTGTCCACCAAAACAAGCATTTACAGGAGATGGATTCGTGATTTTTGGTTGATCTATTGCTGTTTGATCAATTACTTTTGGAGTAGATTCTGCCGAACAGCCCCCAATTTGAATTCTTACAGTATAACTCCCCGACGACGTTACTCTATAAAAAGTTTGCGTTTCTCCTGCAATATTAACTCCATCTTTTTTCCATTGATATCTAGCTCCTCGATCAAAAACTGCATTCAAAGTCAAATTATCTCCCTCACAAAAATTGTTAGAACCTGTTTCTATAATAGCGGTGGTTGGAGTATAAGTATCTTGTACTTGAGTCGTTAAAGAAGTCGTTTTACAACCTGCTTTGGTAACCTCCACATAATATAATCCCACATTAGAAATCGTAATTTGCCTAGTATTTCCTCCTTGTGCTGCGGGTACTGCCTGTGGTGTTGGTATTCCTTGTGGAATCCTAAACCATCTATAAACAGCTCCTGCACCCTGATCATTAGTAGTCAAATTGAAAGTTGAAGTTCCGCATTTACCTACTGTCAAGCCTTCTAAAATAATAGCTTCAGGCGAAACCGTTAAGGCAATAGGAGTTCTTGCACTTTCTCTATTGGCTACAGGATCGTAAACTGCCACATAAAACGTAATGTTATAACTCAAACTCAACATGGAAAAAGTAGCTCCATTAGGTGAACTAATGGTATAATTACTTCCGCCATCTCCTGTGGTCAAAAATGTGCCGTCTGTTGGCAATTCATACCAACGATATTCCATTCCCGCACCCGCCCCTGTGGCGTTTAGCGTAACTTCTACTCCACCGCAATAAGGTTGTGGCGTAGTTGGGGAACTAATAGTTACCGTAGGCGCTGTTGGTGTTTGCGCAAAAACAACTTGTAAGGCAAGTAATTGCAAGCACATTGCTAAGAAAAAATATCTTAGAATTGGTTTGTTTTTGCCAATGTCTTTATTATTTGGCAAAAATGTGTTATAAATGCGAATTGGTTTCATATCTTTCAGAAGTAAATTTTATGATATTTTGAATAATTTTTTTAGATATTTTAATCGATAATAAATTGGTTAATGATCTGTTCTTGTAACACGAAATTAAATCAAATCGTTCCTAAATTTATCAAAACAATAGGTTTAAAGATTTGAACGGCTAATTTATAAATTTTTTCAATAAATCGTGAAATGATGTAAGATAATTAACAAAAAAATAATTTAATAAGCTAAAAATAAAAAATCCTTTACAACAAAAAAGTTGCAAAGGATTTGTGGGCACACTAGGGATCGAACCTAGCACCACTTGATTATGAGTCAAGTGCTCTAACCGACTGAGCTATGTGCCCTTGTTTCTGATTTCTCAAAAACGTTTGCAAAAGTAGTTGTTTTTTTTTGAAAAACAAATTTTTTTTCATTTTTTTTAAAGATCAAAACATTTCTTTTAATAAATCCTAAAACTGCCTAATAAAAGTTTCCAAATCTTGTTCTTCTGAAAGATTTAGCTTCTTTTTTAGCCTATATTTGGTCATTTTTACACTTTTAGGATCAATATTTAACAAACGTGCAATTTCTTTTGTGCCTAAACATATTCTTAAATAAGCAGAAAATTTGAGATCGTTACTTGTAAAATTTGGATATTTTTCCTGCAATCTGCCAAAAAAATTGGGATGTACATTCTCAAAATGAAGTTTAAAATTTTCCCAATCTCCGTCTAAATTGATGTTATTTTGCAAACTTTTGCCCAAAATTTTGATATTTTCGGAAGAGTTATTACCATTTTCATTAATCTTTTCCAATTTTTTTTGGATAGTAGACATCATTTTATTTTTTTGTGCAACCTGAATCATCATAGTCGTTAATTCACGTTCTTTAAAGGCTAAAATTTCTTGCATTTTTTCTTGTTCTAACAAATAAATTTCGTCTTTTTGGCGCATGGTTTCTTGCAAATATTTTTTTTCTTCTTCTTTGCGCTGTTGCTCATATTCTAAGGCTTGCATTTTCAAATGGTTTTGTTGTGCCTCTTCATTTAGCTTTTTATATTTATAACTCATTGCTAATGAAAGCATTACAATTTCTATGATCGTTGCCAGTTGCAAAGCATGATCGGTTAAAAAACTTGTTTCTAACAAATTTCGGTTATGCGAACTCATCAACACAATTCCAGCAATATAAGCCAACCAAGCAAAGACAAAATAACGCGCATATTGGTTTCCTTTGCGCCAAATAGCAATCGCAGAGCCAATAAGCATCAAAATATACAAAGGATTAAAAGTCAAAACAAAACGCGAAATGGCTGAAAAACTGAGAAAATTGGCTAAAATAATCACCAAAACACCGTAAAAAGACATAAAAAACAATAATTTTTCAACAAAAGTAGAATAACGGCGAGCATCCAAAAAAAGTCGAGCAAAATTGGCAGAACAAATATTTGTCAAGCCAACCCAAATATAAAATCCGCTTTGGTTAAAAAAAGGCATATTTCCAAACCAATATTGATAAGCAAAACCGTACATCGAAAACTGCGTGATAAACAAAAAAAGTGCAAAACCAACATAATACAAATACGAAATTTCACGAATGGCTAACCAAATAGAAAAATTATAGACAATCATCAAAATAATAATTCCATAAAAAAAGCCGTAAAAAAAAATATTTTTTGTATTTTGTTCATGAAAAAAGTCCTCTTCCCAACATCTTAAATGAAGTCTTATTTGTGTTTGGTTTCGATAACAAAGATATATTGTATTTTCTGAACTATCCACCAAAGAAATTGAAAATAAAAAAGCGCGGTGCAAGATCGGGCGCGTGTCAAAAGGCAAAGTTTCGCCTGTCAAAATTCGTTCCCATTGGTGTTTAGAGTTTTTTTGCCAAAATTCCAAACTATCTACATTTTCTATTTCCAAAAAAAAACGCTTTTTAGTATTGGCATTGTCAAATTTGATACGTACCCAAAAAGGAAAATTCACAAAACCATAATTTTGGCGTTTGACTGTAGAATCGAATTTAACATTTTTAATTTGCTCAAAATCAGCTTTTTGTGTACTGTCTATATAATAATTTAATTCAAATAATAGTTTTTTTTGTTGAAAATCATCTGTCAATTCTATTCTTTGCGACATAGAAATTAATGGAAAAAAAACAAATAAAATAGCTAAAAATAATTTCATAAATAGTCAATTTTTTTTAATTTTACAAACCCAAAAGACTTTCTGTCATGCGTTCCCATGCAAATTTTTGTTTTTCTATTTTTACGTTTTCCACAAAAAAAACTTCTTTTTTTTGCTCGTAAAAATCGGCAATAGCTTTTGCAATCGCTTGACTATCAGGCTTTACCACATAACCCACAATTTGGTCTGGAATAAGTTCTGCCAAACCGCCCACATCAGTTACAAGCATCGCTTTGTCGAAATGATAGGCAATTTGCGAAACTCCGCTTTGCGTGGCAGTTTTATAAGGCTGTGCAATCAGGTCAGCAGCACAAAAATAAGCAGAAACATCTTCGTTTGCAATAAAATTCATTGCCCGCACAATTCTATTTTCGAGCTGATATTTGCTGATCAGGGCTTCGTATTTTTCTGGATTTTCATAATATTCTCCTGCAATGATCAATTTGACTTCTGGATCAATGATGGCATTTCCAAAGGCTTCTAAAAGCAAATCCAAACCTTTGTAGGCACGAATAAAGCCGAAAAATAACACATATTTTCCGTTTTCATCGAGTTTTAATTTTTTGCGAGCTTCTGTTTTATCCATTTTTTCGCCATAATTGTCATAAATTGGATGCGGACAATAGGCTTGCGGTTTTTTAGGTTCAAATTGGCGCAAATCGGTCAAAACAGACTTAGACATTGCCAAAAATCCTTCACAAGCAGACAAAAAATATTTGGTAAAAACTTTATCACCAAAACGTTTTTCGTGAGGAATTACGTTGTCAGTAATTGCAATTACTTTTGTATGCTTTTTTTTCAAAATTCTAGCAATCGTTCCCAAACAAGGACTCATAAAAGGCAACCAAAACCTAAAAATGACCAAATCAAAGTTTTTTTGCCTATATTTTTGCCCAATCCAAAGCCAATTTAAAGGATTTATAGAATTGAGTAAACTCGAAATTTTGAGATTTTTGGGTGCAGGATCATTCGTAAATTGCGAACTTCCAGGAAATAAAAAACTTGGATATTGCAAAGAAAACGATAAAATTTCTACCTCATGCCCTTGTTGTTGAAAAGCCAAAGCAAGTCTTTCGTTCAAACTCGCAATTCCGCCACGCAAAGGGTGCGCCGAACCAACCAATAAAATTTTTGCCATAAAATTATTCCAAATTGTCTAAAAAATCTTCGTAAGCATTTCGTAATTCGGCTAAAAGTTTGTTTTCGTTGAGCTTTTTGCAAATTTCTATGCCTTTTTCGTAAGTTTTTCTTGCTTTTTCTGTTTCGCCAATTTCTGCGTACAAACTAGCTGCATGATAATAGGTTGCGACATAATCTGGGAAATTTTCGAGCAATTTTTCGTAATATCGGACTGCCGTTTCTGCCTCTGTTTTTCTGTATTCAGTAGCAATTCCATAAAGCAAAAAAGGGTCGTTTGGGCTTTCTGCTAGCCAAATTAATAATTGATCTAAGATTTTTGTGTGTTTCATTTTAACGAATCTAATAAGTTTTTAATGGCATTTTGAAAAAGTTTTGGGGCTTGATCACCTAAAATTAACTCCCCTTTTTCGTTTAACAAAAAACCAATTTCTGACTCCCTGAGTTCTTTTTCTTGGCTACCGTACAAAACCACAGTTCTCAAAATTTTGAAATTTGGATAATATTTTAGGATGTAATTTTGTTCTATAAAATCATAATTTTGCAGTTCTGAAATGCCATCTTTTAGAAATTTGTGTTTTTTCCCTTCGATATTGATCACTTCGTTTTGCGCAAAATCCATCAAAATAAGGTCGGGAATGTGTATAATTTGGGTTTTACTTCCCGCTTTGTATTTGCTTTTGTTTTTGTATTTTGCCAACGGAATTGCCTCGCCTTTTTTTGTGATAAAATAACCTTTTTCGCTTCCCGCATGATTTTCGAAAATAGAAAAACCTTCTGTAAAATTTTCAACGACCAAATGAATAAAAATTGTTCCTAATTTTTCGCCTTCGGAGTCATATTTCCAATAATTTTGATTTGCTTCTGCCTGTGGAACAGTCAAATTTTGTAAAGAAATATCCAATTTGTTGGCAATCAAAATAAATTTATTGGTTTTGCCGACATGATTTTGTTCTAAGCCATGCTGCGTAATTTCTAGTTTTTTAGTCCAACCTAATTTTCTCAAAACCGCACAAATAATACTCAACGCCCCAATATTTGGGTCATGAGAAAGTCCACCACTTTTAAAAAGTCTACCCGAAATCTCTATTTTATCTGTAAATTTTTTGAGCAAAATGCCAACATTTCCTTGCGGTGCTTTTCGCATTTTTTCCTTGCAATAAATCAGATCGTCAATATCTTTAAAAGGCACAAAAATTCTTTCGTTCAATTTTTTGCCCAAAATTTCTACGCCCAAAGTCAATAAAAGTCTTGTGCCAAAAATGTAGGTTTCGGTTGGTTTTTCTTTTTGCGTGATTTGCAAATTGTAAAGCATTATTTTTTTAATATTTGGATAGTAATTTTCTATGAAAACAAACTTGCTACAACGCTGATAAACTCCTGTATTTCGGCTTTCTTTATCGTCTGTTTTGGTTTCTTCGATGGCATAAATGGGCATATCTGTTTGCAAAGGCTCATTTTCTTGATAAAAAACCAAGAAATCTGTAAAACTCGAATTGCCTGAAACGGTTTTAATGAAAACCTTGTCCACTTTATTGCAACGAAAACCTGTAAGTTCGTAAATGAAAGTAAATTTTTTGTTTTCCAAAATAGGAATAATTCGCAAAGAGTCCATAAAAACGGCAAAACCATAATCTTTCGCAAACTTTTGAAAAATAGTTGCTAAAACCTCTTTTTTAGGTCTTTCTTCTGTGAGTAGCCAAAGATTATTTTTCATTTTGTTAAAATATAAAGTTGTTCTTGAATAAATTTTGTGGTTTTGCTTTTGCCATTGGAGTTGGATTTGAAGCGCAAATAATCAAATTCTACCAATTCAACCTTGCCAAATTGTTCCAAAATTGCCATAATTTTACTTTGTGGCATAATTCCTTCGCTGTTGTAACTCAAAACCAAATGTTTGTAATGCGTATTTTTAGAAATGTTGTAAAGTTCGTTTAAACCTGTTTCTGCATTGCAAAACTGCGATTTTTGGTGTTCATAATTTCGCAAACCCGAAATTCCTTTGATAATTGGGTTGTCGTATTTTGCAATCGTTTCCAACAAATGATAATTTGGGGCATATTGCCTTTGATTATATGGCGGATCAAGATACAAAATATCTGTCGCAATTTTTGAAATTAAATGCACCGAATTTTCATTAAAAACCTTGTTTTCTTTGCTGTTGATCACGGTTTCGATGGGTCTTAAAACCATTTTTTTGACTGCCCTCGCATCCCAAATTTTTTGAAATGCCGAATATACGCCCAAAATATTTGCATAAAAAGGCACAGTTTCTATCAAACAAGCCAACAAAATGTAATATTCGTTACTAAGCAACAGTTTTTTTTCTTTCCACTTTTCAATTTGTATTCTTATGGCATCTATAATTTTTCCGTTTTCGTTGCTAAAATACATTCTAGGAATTTCCAAATTTCCTGTGCCTTTGGGCGTATAATTTTGAGAAATAAAACCTTCTTTTGCGTCAATTTTGTTCAAATAATCCACAACCAACTGCAAAGGTTTTGCGGTCAAAGGTTTTTGAATGTTTAGTTTTGGCAATAATTTTTCGAATTTTGGTTCTGTATTATTGGCAATATAGGCTTTTTGCAACACATAAGAAAAATAGAGCAAATCAGAAGAAAAAACTTGATAGTCTTTTTTCTTAAAATACTTTCCTACATTGCTTGTACCCGCAAAAAAATCAAAAAAAGAATTTCCTTTGATATTTTTAGAAATCAAAATTTGGCTAATTTTTTCTACCAATTTTTCTTTATTTCCAATAAATCGCATTTTTATAGTTTTAGGAACAGGCTAGAGCCTATTCTACATTTTTAATCAAATAAATTTTTAGGTTTTTGAATTTCATAATTCACTATTAACACTTCCGCACTTGCATTTTTATTTTTGTCTAATGTTTGATAATTGGAATTTGCATAGCTTTTTTGTATGAAATACACTTTCAAAAAATCATTTTTTTTTAGCCAATCATTCAAAATTTCATTCGTTTTTCCTTTGTGTGCCAACACATTCGACAGGGCAAATTTAATATTTTTTTGTTGTAAATTTTCTAAAATTTGTAATAATTGATGCTCATTTTTATCATTCCAACCTGTAAAACCGCGTTTTCCGTCATTGTAAGTGCCTGTTGTAATCAAATATGGCGGATCGCAATAGACAAAATCGTTTTCGGTCAAATCTGAAAAATCGAAAGTTTCAAAATCGTTGCAAACAAATTCGATGCTTGTTTTTTGTAGTTTTTCCACAAATTTTTCCAAATTTAGTTTCATTGTGGCATTAAAACTACTTCTTTCACGCCCAAAAGGGTTGTTAAATTCGTGAGCATTGTTAAAACGAATTTGATGATTAAAAGAAAACGCAATCAAGACAAACAAGTCCAAAGGATTTTTATGTTGGTTGTAATGTTGTCTAAATTTTTTGTAAGCATCTTCATTAATCAAAGACAAATTAAAACTATTGATTTGATTTTCAATGTGTTGTAAAATCTCGGTAAAATCAAAAATTTGAAATTGCCGATACATCTCTATCAGAAATTTCAAATTATCGTTACAAATTATTTTTTTTGCATTTACATTTATTCCAACATTACACCCGCCTGCAAACAAATCTACAAAATTGTCTATTTCCTTTGGAAATAAAGGCAAAATTTGGCTTAATAATTTAGATTTTCCACCAATATAATTTAATGGAGATTTCAAAATAGTCAAATTTCTCTCTACAAAAATCTTATTTTTAGCATTTATTTTTAATTGATCTAAAATTTTTGTGTGTTTCATTTTTTGGGTTTGGGTTTGCAAATTTAGTTTTATTCTTTAAAAAGTCAATAAATATTTTCTAAATAATTTGTATGACGTTTTATTTTTTAATATGTTTGCATAAAATTGATACTAATTGATATTTTTATGCAAAATAATCAAAATTTAATCACCACCAAAGAAGCCGCAG
>RDXG01000364.1 GCA_004292785.1 Bacteroidota bacterium | reverse complement strand
GATTCTCAACATTATAAGCAATTTTGGGCAGGTTATGATGTGCCTCGACATTTGTGGCATTTTTCGCCAAAATCTATGGAATTTTTGGCAAATGAGTTTAAATTTGAGATCATTTCTCAAAAAACCATGCCTTTTGATCCTTTTTATGTGAGTTTATTAAGCGAAAAGTACAAAAAAAATGCTTTGGCTTTGGTTTCTGGTTTTTGGCATGGATTCTGGTGTTTTGTGGCAGGATCGATGAATATAGAAAAATCTAGTTCGGTGATTTATGTGTTAAAAAAGAAATTGGATTAAGGATGGAAAACGCAAATGCTATTTCTTACCCAATTATTTTTTTTGAAAATGAAAATCGGTTTCGTGTGATTGAAAGTAAAGATTTTTTCCTAAAAATTCCTTTTTTTGATTTGCTCCACGAAAAATATTATCATTATTATCTGTTTGATAATCAGGGATTTATTTGGAAAATATCTTCTATTACAAGCAAAACAAAGAAAAATTTGATCAATTATTTGCTATCTAAATTTTTGCAAAAAATGGTTGAAATCGAAGCATTTTTTGTTAAATTGGGTACATATACTTTGGAAAGATTAAAAAATGAAATTGCTATAAGCATACAAAAAGACAATTTTTTTACTCAATATGTAGAAATAAGTGAAATACGTGAACGTCTTTTTAAAATTGAATCTTATCAAAAATTAGTGAAAGAGATTGATTTTGAAAATGAAAATAACATATTCAACGAAGATTATATTGCTTAAATTTATGCGAACAAAAATTTATTGGCTACATCAATTTGAAAGTTCTGCCAAACTTGGAATTATGGGAAGACCTTGCGGAAATGAGCAATTGGAAGACGAAATTCTACATCTAAAAAAGCAAAATGTTCATGTTTTGGTTTCACTTCTCGAATCTGAAGAAATTTATGAATTGGGTTTAAGAAAACAAAAAAATTACTGTGAAGAGCAGCAAATAGAATATTTTAATTTTCCCATTGCAGATAGAAACATTCCCCAAAAATCTGACAAAATAGAGGTTTTTATTCAAGAAATGGTAGAAAAAATCAACAAAGGTTTTTCTGTGGTGATTCATTGTCGCATGGGAATTGGGCGTTCTTCGATAATAGCGGGCTATATTTTGCTAAAATTGGGCTGGCAAACAGACAAAATTATGGATCACATTGGCAAAATTCGAGGCGTAAAAGTTCCTGATACTCCTGAACAAATGGAATGGCTAAGAAATTTAGTGTAAATGTTCAAAAGATGATGAAGTTTTAAGTATTTTGGAATCAAAAAAAAATAAAATATTTGCAAAAAATATCCAATATTACGCCATAAAAATACAAAAAACTCAATACATATATGTTTGGACATCCAAAAGGACTTGCGATTTTATTTTTTACTGAAATGTGGGAACGTTTTAGTTATTACGGAATGCGTGCCATTCTTGTACTTTTTTTAGTGGATTCTGTTCAAAATCAGGGCTACGGCTGGACAGAAACCGAAGCACTTAGTTTGTATGGTTGGTACACCATGTTGGTTTATTTCATGTCTGTTCCAGGTGGAATTATTGCAGACCGATACTTGGGGCAAAAAAAAACCGTAATGCTTGGCGGAGCATTGCTTGTGATAGGACATTGTTTGCTTGCTTATACCGAACAATGGGCTTTTTATGCAGGTTTGGGATTTATTATTTGCGGAGTTGGCGGACTAAAACCCAATATTTCGACTATGGTTGGCGGACTTTACGAACAAAAAGACTCCCGCAGAGATTCGGGTTTTACGCTGTTTTACATGGGAATTAATATTGGTGCTTTTTTTGGAAGTTTGCTTGTGGGTTATGTTGGCGAAGTATATGGTTGGCATTATGGATTTGGAATTGCAGGAATTGGTATGCTTTTGGGGCAGGCGGTTTTTGTTTGGGGGCAAAAATATTTGACAGAAGTGGGAAATTTGGAAGTCAAAACGGCAGATAACAAAAAAATAGATTTTAGCAATTTTACTGAACAAGAAAAAGATAGAATCTTGGTTTTAATCATTTCTTTTGCCATTATTTTTGTTTTTTGGTTGGCTTATGAGCAGGCAGGAGGATTAATGAATCTTTATACCAAAGACTATACAGACCGTAATTTTTTCGGCAAAGAAATTCCTACTTCTATGTTTCAAAGTCTTGCTCCCGCATTTATTTTGATTTTTGGTGGAGTTGTCGGGGCAATTTGGATTTATTTGGCAAAAACGGGCAAACATTATTCTTCCATTTTCAAAATGGCATTTGGCACAATCATTATGGGCTTGGGTTTTGTGTTTATGTTGGGATCAGCCATGCAGGTCAAATTAGCTGAAAGTGGAGAAATTATCCAAAAAGGTGGTTTATACTGGGTTGTTTTGGCTTATATGTTTCACACTATTGGCGAATTGTGTTTGTCTCCTGTGGTACTTGCTTTCATTACAAGGGTTTCTCCGCCAAAAATTGTTGCCTCTATGATGGGACTTTATTGGGCTGTTTTTGGAATTTCAAACAAAGTTGCAGCCGAAGTAGGCAAATTAGCAACTGATCTGGGTGCAAATACTGTTTTTGGTGGCTTGGCAGTTTTTTCTATTTTTATGGGTTTAGCAATGATTTTGTTTGACAAAAAACTCAAAAAACTATCGCATGGAGCTGATGATTTAAGCCAAAATACGCATTAAAATCGAATCATTACAAGGTTTTGCTTTGTAATGATTCAAAATAAAAATAAAAAATTAGATTCGCCTCTTACTCTTCGTGTAAAAATTATTTTTTGTTTTTAAGATAATTTTTTATTTACTATTCAAGTTTACAAATATTGCTATCTTTATTAGGTTGTAGAAAATTTTGTTTCTACATAGTTTTACTAAATTAACTCATGATGCGTAATAAATCTGAAATTTCAATCAAATTTGGCGAGAAAATCCGTGAATTGAGAACTCAAAAAGGGCTTTCGCAGGAAGAATTGGCTCACATTGCCAATTTTCATAGAAGCTATATTGGCACAATTGAAAGAGCAGAAAAAAATATTACACTTATGAATATTGAAAAAATGGCAAAGGCTTTGGAAGTGAATATTAAGGATTTAGTAGATTTTTGATTATGGGAAGTGATGCAAATAGGCTGCGAAAAAAGTGGCAGGATTACAGTGCTAAAAATGCAGGTACAGCAGAAAAAGATTTTTATCAAGCATTTAAAATCATTTTTGAAGATACAGAATTTGAGATTATTTCAAAACCCAATGATTTTAGTAAAATTTATGTAGATGTGCATTTGAGTATGCAAGAACTTTCAGAAATTTATACACCTGATATTCCTATAACCAAACATGGTGTGTTTCCTGATTATGCAATTAGGAACACTGAAACTAAAAAAACTATTTACATAGAAGTCAAACGACAAGATGGTTGGGTAGAAGGTGGAAAACGTGCAGATGGACGTGGCAATGCACATGAAAGATCATGCAAATTTTTTACGCCTGGCTACTAAAAATATTGCGTAAAAAAGGCAATTTAGGAAGCAATATTTTGCCTTTTTGGACTGTATTTCAAGGTGATATTACAAGAGACCCCTTGTCGTGTTCGAGAAATAACTTGTTGGTACGATGGTCAAACTGCGCATTACTTTTTTTGGAGAAATTCTAGCGATCCGAATCCACTTATAGAACATTTTTTAGAAAAAATACAACCACTTTTATGTTAAATTTGTGCTTGTATTTTGTTCATATTCTTCACGTACATCTAAGCCCCAAACGTCCCAATTTTCTGGTTTATGCCTTGCAAATAGTTCTATTTTGTTTTGTGTAGGAAACATTTGTTCTATTCCTTTGAGGACTTCCAACGGTTTTTCACTGTGTTCGCCTCTTGGCACACGAATAAGTTGCTTAATATTTCTTGCACCTCTTGGTGTAGGAATTTTGCCTCTTTTAAATACCAAACACAACTCACAATAAGACATCGTATACTGTCCTGGGTTATGATTCATTTTGTCCCAAACAAATGCTACTGTTCTGTAATCAAATCCCCATGCCTTTGCCAACTGGATACCCTGCTCTAAATGAGGATTTGTAACCCACATAAACAACAAAGAATCGTCATTTGCTATTTCTTGTATAGGTATTTTCATCATTTCTTTGGTTTTTAAGGTCGGATATTTAAAATTTGCCGCGCTAATGAAAATATTTTTTTCCCAATTTGTATTTACATCTTTTTTACTACTTTTATCAAATTGCAATTTACCACCATAATCCCAAGGCGGGTCGGCATAAATTATATCATATTTTTTTTCAGGTAAATCAGGATAAAGATCGGGCAAATTATTTCTAACTGTTTTTCTTTCCTGTTCAGCATTATAAATTCTGTAACCTGAAATATTTTTTTTGGATATATTTTTAAATCCAAACAATGTTTCTTGTTCCATATCATAAGCAATTTTAGTACGCAAAAATACCAATTAATTTTTATTTTTTTGTAAAATTACATCATAAAAACCTACAACTGTTCAAAAAACTCTTCAATATTATTCACAGTCAAAATCAAATAGGTTTTTTTGCCTTCTGCGGTATAATTTGGGTTTGCACAAGCAAATAATTGATTGATTAAGGAGTCTATTTCGGTTTTTGAAAGGGCTTGCATTTTTCTAATTCCTGCATTTTTTGCCATCGACAACGCCAAATTTTCGTGTTTTCCCAAACTTAAAGCCTGCTGATGATAAAATTGTTCGATCAGGTTTTCGAGCAATTGATGCGCATTTTCACTCATCATATCCACAGGAATCCCCTTTAAAATCAATTCTTTTTCCTCTTCAAAAATGAAACCCAAAACATACAAATCGGGTTTTAGTTCGTTTAACAAAGCCATTTCTTGTTCGTTTAAAACCACTTTTTGCGGAAAAAGTAATTGTTGAGAAAGCCCACTTTGATTGTTGAGTTGCAACAAAAATTTTTCGTACAAAATCCGTTCGTGCGCCGCCTGCTGATCAACCATCAACAAACCCGATTTTACTTGACTAACCACATATTGCTTGTGCAACTGAAAAGTGTTATCCGTGATATTTTTGGGTTCTTCCTCATTAATTTGACTTTCAAAAGTGAGGCTAATTTCAGGTTCATCGGCTTTTTCTAAAATATTTTCCCAAGAAGGCGTATTTTCGTCTGAAACATCTTCGTATAATTTTTGCCAATTTCTCAAATTCGACTTTTCTAAGGGCGTTTTTTGGAAATTGTCATAATTCATTTTCGACTCACGTGTTTCATTGATTTGTTCTACTCTGCCAAAATTTACATCATAAGCAAAATCAATCGGGGCGGCGGCATGATTTCTGCCAAGTGCCTGACGCACAGCAGATTGTATTAAAGCGTAAACCGTTCTGTCATCCTCAAATTTGATTTCGGTTTTGGTTGGATGCACATTTACATCAATTTTTTCGGCATCAATTTCTATAAAAAGCGTGTATAAGGGATAGGTTTCGGGAGTCAATAAACCCTCATAGGCGGTCATGACGGCATGATGCAAATATGGGTGCTTTATAAAACGATTATTCACGAAAAAAAACTGCTCACCACGTGTTTTTTTTGCAAATTCGGGCTTACCAACATAGCCTTTCACACTCAAATAATTCACACTTTCGCTACAAGCCACAATTTTATCTTTGTAGGTTTTGCCAAACAAATGAATGATTCTTTGCGATAATTTGCCTTCTTTTAGGTTAAAAACTTCTTGATCATTATGAAAAAATGAAAAAGCAATATTTGGATATGCCATTGCCACACGCGTAAATTCGTCGCTAATGTGCTTAAATTCTACAATATCGGATTTTAGAAAATTTCTGCGGGCAGGAACGTTAAAAAATAAGTTTTTGATTGAAATACTCGTTCCCAAAGGTGCAGAAACCAACTCTTGTGAAACAAAATTAGAGCCTGAAATTTCTATTTTAGTTGCCAATTCCATGTCTGAACGCCTTGTTTTCATTTCAATTTGTGCCACCGCCGCAATCGAAGCCATCGCCTCTCCTCTGAACCCAAAAGTATGAATTTTAAACAAATCTTCAGGGGTTTTGATTTTGGAAGTTGCGTGACGTTCAAAGCACATTCGAGCATCGGTTTCGGACATTCCCAAACCGTTGTCAATGACTTGAATCAAGGTTTTTCCTGCATTTCTGACCAATAATTGTATGTTTGTGCTTTGCGCATCTACCGAATTTTCGAGCATTTCTTTGATGGCAGATGCGGGTCTTTGCACCACTTCGCCTGCTGCAATTTGGTTTGCCAAAGAATCGGGCAACAAACGAATAATGTCACTCATAAAATTGTTGAATGGTTAAATTATTTAGAAATTTTCAATTTTTTTAATGTTGCTTCAAAACGTCTTTATATTTTCTGATAATTTGCGTGGTTTTTTCCAACAATTCGCGATTATCTTTGGCGGTTCTGTATTCTTTGTCGTATTCTTTGTCAATTTTTGCCAATTCTTCACGAAAGCGTTTGTAAGTAGTTTCCCAACGAACTACGTTTCGTTCCAAACTATCCAAACGGTGTTTCAAATTCTTTGATTGTGCCACCGAATTATTAATTCTTAGACTTTCTTCTGTAATTTTGTCAATAGTCGTTTTCAAAGAATCAATTTTGAGTTTGAACGCCCCTTTGTCGGTTTTATACATTTCGTCTAGTTGATCCGTAATTTGATTCACTTGTCCCAGAGCCATGTGCAAAGAATCCATAAGTTGCTTATTTTTTATATCTTTTTGAGTCAATTCCTTATTTTTTTCGCCCATAAAAAACAAAGACGAACCCAACGCAATCAGCAAAGCAGCCAATAAAACCACAATGTAAGAAAGTAATTGACGTTTATTTTTTTCCGCCTGCAATTTGGTTACTTTTTGCCTTTCTTCGAGCTTTTGCTCCATTTCCTCTTTGCGCTTTTTTTCCTCATTTTCTCTTTTGATTTGTTCTGCGCGGCGTTCTACTTCTGCCAAACGTTTTTTGCGGGCTTTCAAAATTGGCGAAACCAAAGAATCATGGCTTAATTCGTAATAAATGCCTCCCGCACTACCAGAATCGCCTCTGATCAAATGCGAATCAACTAATTTTTTTAATAATTCGTCTGAAATTCCAAAATTGCTATTAATTTGTCCTGCAAATAAACTTACTCTTTGTTGCTCTTTTTCATAAATCAAACCTTCTTCAATCAAAGTACGAGTCCTGTTTTTTTCCTCGTCTGTGTTACAAATTTCGCTAATTTGCCATTCATAATAATTTTCTACAATGTACGCAATATCCGAAACGTCTAAAGAATCGATAGTATTTTTACCAGAATCTGCCAAAATTAAACGTTCAAAATATTGACACAAAATTTGTAAATGCGTGGTTTCTACCAACTGTGTATTGTTTTTGGTCAAAAAATTCAAAATTTCGTTCAAAGCTGTTTTGCTGTATTCAAAAGTTTGCGAGCTAAAAATTTCATCTTCTACCACGCTTGGGCGCGTGATTGCCAATTCTGCCTGCTTACGGTTGAGAGGGCAAAGTTCGTAAGTGTTTGTTAAAATACTTGGAATATAATTTTTGAGTTCGTTTAGCAAATTCAATTTATCAGCCCTTATAGAAATTAAAACTTTAACATTCATTGGGCTGTTGATCAAATCCATTTGATCGTCTGTAAAAAAATTCTCGTCTTGGTCTAATTTTTTGTCTAATAATTTTTTGAATGAACGCGGCATTCGATTGTTGATCAAATCGGATAATTGTTCTGCAAATTCTTGGATTCCTTTTGGATAAGTAAAAATTTCTTCGAATTGATCAAAAACCAATAACAATTTTTTTGGCTCATTTTTACTTAGTTCTCGGTCTTTAAAATAGTGCCAAAGTGCTATGGCTCTCTCGTTTATTTTGTCTAAAAAAGACGTATAACTGCCTTCACTGTGCAGTTTGTCCATCACAATTTGCAAAGGGGTAAGTCCTGAATTGACTTGATAATTATTGAAACGAAAAGAAATAAATTCATAACCTCTTTGTTTTTCCAAAGCAGGCATAACCCCCGCAGAGAGCAAAGACGACTTGCCCAAACCCGATTTTCCGTACAAAACCATCAAATTTTCTACATTAATGTATTTGCACAAATTATCGATGTCCTCATCTCTGCCGAAAAACAAACTGCTATATTCTTCTGTAAATGGTTTTGATCCTGGATAACGGTAAATCTTTTTCATGGCTTTCTTTTTAGCAAAAATAACATTTTTTTTTCTAAATTCGTTCTGTACAAGTATTTTTCAAAAATTATTAACTAAATTTTGAATTTAATTTCAGATCGCAATATATTATTTTTTGTTCTATTTTTAGCAAAATATTTTATTTTTTGTATCAAATTTATACCTTTGAAAAGTTGTTTAAACCAAAATCCGATGTTTTCTTTTTTGAGCAAAGTAATTAGTGGGGCTGCTGTTGGCTATATTACCAACGATTTGGCTATTCAAATGTTGTTTCGCAAACGTTTTGGTTTGGGTGGTTTGATCCTCGAAACACGCGAGGAATTTATAAAAAATATTAGCGAACTCGTAGAAAGAGATGTAATTAATGACCAAAGTTTGGCAAAACAACTCAATTTGTCGAGTTTGGAGCTAGAAAATGCCTTGCAAAAATTTGTACGCGAATTGTTTGAAACGCAACTAAAATTACCTACGCAAATTACTGTTTCAGAAATTCCTGCCATCGAAAAATCTGTTCAAAATTTAAAGCAAAATTTATTAGAATCTCTGCCTGAAACGCTTGACAAAAGCATTGAGTTTTTATTGCAAAACATTGATATTCAGCAAATTATTTCCGAAAAACAACTACAAAATTTGAGTCTGATTTTGACAAACAAACTCAACCAACATTTACAAAACCCCATATTTTTGAAACAAACTTTTCAGGGTTTTTATGAAGAAATTAAAGGAAATACTTTACAAGAAATTATCGACAAAGAAATTATTGAAAAATTGATCCAAAACCTGTCCACGCAACTCAAAACTTTGCCCCAAATGATGAAAAACGAATTTTCGGGCGCAATAGATTCGAATTTGGAAATGGCTTGGGAACGTTTGGCAATAGAAAATTTAACAAAAAACCTCGCCAAACAGATCGCTGAAAA
>RDXG01000363.1 GCA_004292785.1 Bacteroidota bacterium | reverse complement strand
CGCCATTGTTCACCATGCTGTAACCAGCGAACCCTATTCGATGTTGGACAACATTGCTCCAGAACAAGAAAAATTGCATATTTATAATTCTTTACTTTCCGAATATGGAGTTTTGGGTTTTGAGTTTGGTTATGCAATGGCAAATCCTCACGCTTTGGTTATTTGGGAAGCACAATTTGGAGATTTTGCCAACGGAGCGCAAATTATGATTGACCAGTTTATTTCTTCTTCCGAATCGAAATGGCAGAGAATGACAGGTTTGGTGTTGCAACTTCCGCATGGTTATGAAGGTCAAGGTCCTGAACATTCATCAGCTCGTCCTGAACGCTTTTTGCAAATGTGCGCCGAAAACAACATGGTTGTGGTGAATGTAACTACTCCTGCAAACTTTTTCCATTTATTGCGTAGGCAGTTGGTTTGGAATTTCCGCAAACCTTGTATCGTAATGTCGCCAAAATCTTTGTTGCGTCATCCAAAATGCGTTTCTCCTCTCGAAGATTTCAAAACAGGTGGTTTTAAAGAAGTGATCGAGGACAATTTTGTTGATCCTAAAAAAGTAAAAAGAGTAGTGCTTTGCACAGGAAAAATCTACTACGAATTACTAGAAAAACAACAAGCCGAAGGCAGAAAAGACGTGGCAATTATTCGTTTGGAGCAATTATATCCTTATCCTAAAAAACAGTTGGAAGCAGCCGTAAAATCGTTTGAAAAATATGATTTGCTTTGGGTACAAGAAGAACCCAAAAATATGGGCTATTGGGGCTATATGTTGCGTGTTTTCTCTGAAAATAACGACTACAAAATTAATGTAGTTTCCAGAAAAGCCACAGCATCGCCTGCCACAGGCTATTCCAAAGTTCACGCCGCCGAACAAGCAGAAATTATAAATAAGGCTTTTGATATTTAGTTTTTGTCTATTCATTGAAATAAGAGTATTTTCTCTTATTTCAGTGAATAATTTAAGTTGCGTTTTTTTAATGATTATAATTTATTCTAAAAAAATTGTAATTTTTACTTTCTTAATAAACAAAAAATTATGGCTTTTCCAAATATTTTTACACAGGTTGGTGCTGACGGTATCATTCAGAGAATCAATAATTTAGACGCAAAATCACAAGCACAATGGGGCAAAATGTCGGTGTCGCAAATGTTGGCGCATTGTTGCGTGAGCTATGAAACCGTTTATGAAAATAAGCACCCAAAACCCAACTTTTTCATGAAATTTGTCTTGAAATTGTTTGTAAAAAATGGAGTAGTAAACGAAGTTCCGTATCCCAAAAACGGCATGACTGCTCCTTATTTTATAATCAAAGACGAAAAGCAATTTGAAACAGAAAAACAACGCCTGATCGCCTATATCAAACGTAGCCAAGAATTAGGCGAAGTACATTTTGACGGAAAAGAGTCTTTTTCTTTTGGAAAATTGACAAAAACCGAATGGAATAATTTGTTTTACAAACATTTGGATCACCATTTAAAACAATTTGGGGTTTAAATTTTTTCAGAACTAATATTTTCAAAAAAATATTAGTTTTTTTCTAAAATTTAATTCGTATGTTTGCGACATACAAATTAAATAAAAAATCATGCAAGCAAAAACCGTAGATTTTGCCACAGATTTACAGGAATTGGCACAATTCGCAAAATTATTTTCGCATCCTGCCCGAATTGCGATTGTCAAATTATTGGCAGAAAAGAAAAACTGTATTTCGGGCGACATTGCCAACGAATTGCCTTTGAGTAGAACCACTGTTTGCCAACATTTGCAAGAACTCAAAAATTCGGGCTTGATCAAAGGCGAAATTAGCGGTTTAAACGTCAATTATTGTCTTGATAACAAAAAATGGAAAGACATAAAAAGCAAATTCGAGGCTTTTTTAAATATTTCTGTTCCACATTTTGAATGTAATTGTTAAAACTTTATGAAAAAAATACTTTTGGTTTTTGTCTTAAATTTTGTAATCATGTTTTCACAAGCACAAAATTTATTCCCTGATTTGCAAAAATATTGCGAATCTTTACCCAAAGAATTTGCAAAAATTCCAAACGAAAGAAAGGAAAATTTGCAAAAAATTGCAGATTTTATCAAAGAAAAGTACAGTAAAAACGAAACAATAAATTTGACTGTGATTTGTACGCATAACTCGCGCCGCAGCCAATTTGGGCAAGTTTGGGCAAAAATTGCAGCCGTTTATTATGATTTTGATGCTCAAAAAATCCAAACTTTTTCAGGTGGAACGGAAGCCACTGCTTGTAATCCGCGCACGGTTTTGGCATTGCAAAGGGCAGGTGTAAAAGTTGAACAAATGAATCAAATTGCTGCAACGGTAGCAAATAATCCTCGTTACGAAGTTCGTTTGTCAGAAAAAGAGTTGCCTTTTTATTTGTTTTCCAAAAAATACAATGATGCCCAAAATCCGCAAACCGATTTTTGTGCCATTTTGGTTTGTTCATCGGCAGACGAGGCTTGTCCGATTGTTTTTGGCGCAACTCAACGCATTTATCACGGCTACGAAGACCCAAAACGTGCTGATAATCAGGCAAATGAAAGCGAAATTTACGACCAAACTTGCCATTTGATTGCCAGCGAAATGTTTTATGTGTTTTCGATTATTCAAAAATAAATGCTCGATAAGCAAAGCCGACTAAAATAAAAATTTCATTTTAGTCGGCTTTTTAACGTTAAATTTAGATTAGCAAATCAATGATTTATTAAACTTTATGAATAGAATGACGTTTATATACCCAAAATATTAAATGATATGAAAAAGATTAAAGTTTTACTTTCTTTACTTGTTTTTAAAGAAAACGATTTATATTTTGTTTATTCGCCCACTTTGGATATTACAGGTTATGATTACAGCAAAAAAGGAGCTAAAGAATCTTTTAAAGAGGTGCTTTCTTTTTTTTTAGAACATAACCTTGAACAAGGAACACTTCACAAAGAATTAGAACGTTTGGGTTGGAATTTGAAACAAGCAGAAAATCCCATTCCGCCTAATTTGAAACAAATTGTTCGCCACAATAAGAATTTTAACGAACTGTACGAAAAACAAATGAAAAAGCAAATTCGCAGTATGGCAATGCAATCTCAAAATATAGAACTTCAATTGGCTTAAAAAATGGCAAAGCACATTAAAAATGTAGATGTAAAAACTTTGCGCAAGTTTTTGAAAAATGCAGGTTGTGAACACAAAAAAACAAAGGGCGGACATGAACATTGGACAAAAACAGGCTTAAATAGACCTATTACTTTTCAAACACACATAGAACCTGTACCAGAATTTATCATGAAACAAATCCTAAAACATCTTAATTTGAGTATAGATAATTTTTGGGAAATTTTTGAGGACAAAAAAACAGACGACAAAGACAAACAAGAACAGAATACAGAAAAATTATAATATGTTTTTTGTATTCTGTTTTTATGTTTAATTTCTACATCTCAAAAACCTGAAAACGCAAATCGAAAGGATCGAAAGATTCTAACAAATCGCTTAAAAAATTTTGATCATTCAAATAGAAATTCAAAAAATTATCGGTTCTTTCTTGCAAATCGCCTTTAGGAAACAATTTTTCAGACAAATTTTGAATTTGCGAAAGACTAGTTTCGTGTTTATTTTCCTCTGCCTTTCGTATTTTTTTCTCCAAATTCAACAAATTAGTTTTTGTTTTTTGAAATTCTGCCTGCACACTTTTTCCCAGAGTAATGTCTATTTTTTCTGCTTTTTGGCTAATTTTTTCGAAAATTTCTGCCAAAAAACGACTTTCTTCCAACAAATCCACAGGATTTTGAAGTTTTTTAGCCAAAAAATTAGCTTTTAGTTGATCAGCACCCAAAAACAAATCTTCGATGGAAATGCCTAATTTTTGCATTTTTGCCGTATCATTTTTTTGCAAAACCAAAGCAAAATTTCGGGGCAACAAAATAGGAAAAGGCACAGCAAAATTTTCGAAAACACCTTTGAGTTGAAACCAATATGCAAACTCGCCAGGTCCGCCTGTATAAGACAAATTTGGCAAAATCATTTCTTGATAAACGGGTCTTAAAATGACGTTTGGACTAAATTTTTGCGGATTATTTTCAATTTCTGCCTCAATTTCAGCCCTCGAAAACGAAATATTGCTATTCAAAACCGAAAACCGATCTTTTTCTGCCACAATTCTCTCCCTGATTTGATTATCTAAATAAAACAAATTAATTTCTCTTGGAAAAACTTGCGCCGAGTACCCTTTTTCTTTCAATTTTTCAGAACTTTCTTGGACTTTTGGCAAAGAAATTTGTTGCAAAATCTCTTGTTTGATCACAGGCGAAAATATTTTTTTCAAGTCCCGATCATCGCCATCAACAACCAATAAACCTTGTGAAGCATACAATTCATTCACATAAAAACGGGTTGCGTCTGCCAAATTTGCGTGTTTTTGGTACGCATCAACAAACAGCGGACTCATTTCTGCTGTCTGCGAAATTACATTTTGCAAACCTTCGGTTTTGAAGCGCCCAACTGCCCCTTTTTCCTTGCTTTCCCATTCATATTTTTTGCCA
Organism: Bacteroidota bacterium; assembly: GCA_004292785.1. Taxonomy (GTDB): domain Bacteria; phylum Bacteroidota; class Bacteroidia; order Cytophagales; family Thermoflexibacteraceae; genus RDXG01. Next base: position 3,341 of record RDXG01000363.1, on the reverse strand, counting down.
AAAAGCCTAAAATTATTGATTTCTTCGAAATCGTGATCCTCGCTTGCCATCCAATAAACAGGTACAAAATTATAGTTTGGGTATTTTTTTCGCAAAATTTGCGCCGTCTTAATAACCGTTAAAATTTTGTAGTGAAAATATAAAGTTCCCGAAAAAATATTGAGTTGATGCCCAGTGGTTACCGTAAAAGTGCGTTCATTTAACAACAAATCGAGGACAATTTGTGGTTTTTTGGCAAGATGTTGATATTGTTTTTGCAAAGATTGGTACAAAATCTGCCTATTTTCTTTTGGAAATGATATTTTTTGTTGAATTTGCCTCTCAAAATTATCGAGAGTTGGGAATAAATCATAAAATTCTGTCAAGTTGCCTTGACAATTCACATAATCCAAAAATATTTTGGAAAACTGATTGGTTTTTTCAAAAGAAATGGCAGTATTTTTCATGGGTTTTGTTTTTTTTTGATAATTTTTTTGTAAACCTATAAGGTTTCGAAAACCTTATAGGTTTGGATTAAATTACTTCGAGCAAAGTCCTAAAACTAAGGCATTGTTCGCCAAATTTGCTTTTTACGTCTGCCTGCAATTTTGGGGCATACAAACGCTGATATTTTTGATATTTTTCCAAATTATCGCAAAAATACTGCACGGCGTAGGTTTTGCCTGTGCTGTCTTCTTGGTCGGTTAGGAGTTTCAAAAATTTGTATCCTGTGAACATATTGGTCTGCATCACTTCTGGAATATGCGAGTTTCGCATCCATTCTAGCCATTTTTCGTCGATGGCGTGATCAACGCTGGTCGTTACATTATAAATGATCATTTCTGTTTTTGTTTAAAATAATTTTTCGTTTTCATTAATAATTTTTCGTTCTGCACTTTTCAAAACTTCTTTTGTCGGCAAATTCATTCGTTTGCCTTCAAACATTTCTTGTACGCTAATTACCTCGATTTTTGGATAACTATGCCCGAACATTTTGCTTTGATAAACGCCATGTTTTGCAGCTTCTTTTACCAAATTTGGCATCGGATAAAGGGTTAATAAATATCCTAAAACGGCTTTTTCTCTTTCCATTGTGCCGTTCAAATCTCGGATCACGTTTGGCGAAAGTGTTTTGTTGGATTTGACTGAAAAAATAACTTGTTTTAGCTCTTCTTTGTTTTTTTCGTTAAAATCGTGAATAAAAGCAGTGCCATCTATTCCTCCATCTCCGCCTTTTTTGTCGTTGATTACGGCTCGGTTGTTGGCAAAAGTCAAAACAAACCATTTTTCAAATTCTTTTCGCAAACGATCATCTTTTTTGTTTGCCAAATTTACGGCACTGTCAAAATCCTGTGGAACTCCAGAAAGTTTTAGGCGCGCAGGTCTGATGATTTCTTGGCTATCTTTGTCGACCAAATCTTTGGTAAAATCGTTGCCAAAACTGTCTTCTAAGCGTTTGAGAATCAAGGAAATAGACTGATACGTGATATCGATTCCGATCCAATTTCTTTTCAAACGTTCCGCAACGGCAATGCTTGTTCCGCAACCACAATAACAATCCAAAACTACATCTCCCTCATTCGAACTTGCCTTGATAATGCGTTCTAAAAGTGCTTCGGGTTTTTGAGTTGGGTAGCCGAGTCGTTCTTTGGATTGAGAATTTATAGGCGAAATTAACCACCAATCCTCTGGAATTTTTCCTAATTCGTTGGGTGCATAAATTTTTTCTGATCCTTTATGACTGCCCCAAGATTTTGGTGAAGTATATTTTTCTACATCTAAATTATAAGGAACTCTCACATCATCTGAATTAAAAATAGGAGTTTTGTTTTTAGAATAACGAAAAATGGTGTCATGTTTTCTAGCAAAATCATCTTTGGGTCTGCCTCCGCCTGAATATGCCCAGATAATTTCATTTCTAAACTCTCCGCCTTGCGTACAAAAAATGGCATCGCAAACCAATTTCAAATAATGACTCGCCGTAGGATCGCAATGCAAATAAAAACTTCCATTCGATTTTAAAACCCTGTAAATTTCATTGATTCGTTGAGTCATGCTCACCAAATACGCCAACAAAGGACTTTGCCCCAATATTTGTTCTAAACCTGCAATCAATTTCACACTTTGCGCCGTGTAAAGTTGCGTTTGAGTTTGCGTAATTTCTAGCAAACCTTCGGCGGCACGCAAATTCCAAGTCCAAGTATCAATAAAAGCCTGTGCTTGCGCTTTGTCTTCTTTGCCCAAATTGTTATAAATTTGGTTATAATTCCGTTTGGAATTGAAAGGCGGATCGATATAACACAAATCTACGCTTTCGTCTTTGATAAATTTTCGGAAATTTTCTAGGTTATCTCCGTAAAAAAGTTGGTTTTTCATGAGTTTTGGTTTTATAAATTTCAAAATTAGTAATTTTATTTTGTTGCAATCTATTCAAAATACATTCAAAAGCAATAGGCGAGTCGTCAATAGCTATCCAATTTCTTTTTAATTTATCTGCTACAATTATTGTTGTTCCACTTCCATGATAACAATCCAAAACTACATCTCCCTCATTCGAACTTGCCTTGATAATTCGTTCCAAAAGTGCTTCGGGTTTTTGAGTTGGGTAGCCGAGTCGTTCTGCTCCTCGCAAAACAGGAATTTCGAACACGTCATCACAATATTTACCTTCTTTCATGTAAATTATTTCTTGTTTTCCTCCTCGCAAAGCAGAAATTTTGTAACGTTTTCCATCTTGATCAGTATGATTGTATCTTTTTTCTGTGAGTTCTGAATAAGGTTGCAAAACTCTTTCAGGATAAAATTGAATTTCTTTGCCCTTAGAATACCAAAAAATGGTATCATGTTTTCGAGGAAAACAATTTTTTGGAACTGAATTTCCTGTATAACGCCAAATAATTTCATTTCTAAACTCTCCGCCTTGCGTACAAAAAATGGCATCGCAAACCAATTTTAAATAATGGCTTGCCGTAGGATCGCAATGCAAATAAAAACTTCCATTCGATTTTAAAACCCTGTAAATTTCGTTGATTCATTGAGTCATGCTCACCAAATACGCCAACAAAGGACTTTGACCCAAAATTTGTTCTAAACCTGCAATCAATTTCACACTTTGCGCCGTGTAAAGTTGCGTTTGAGTTTGCGTAATTTCTTGCAAACCTTCGGCGGCACGCAAATTCCAAGTCCAAGTGTCCGTAAAAGCCTGCGCTTGCGCCTTGTCTTCTTTGCCAATGTTGTTATAAATTTGGTTATAATTCCGTTTGGAATTGAAAGGCGGATCGATGTAACACAAATCTACGCTTTCGCTTGGAATATATTTTTGGAGATTTTCTAAGTTATCTCCGTAAAAAAGTTGGTTTTTC
>RDXG01000362.1 GCA_004292785.1 Bacteroidota bacterium | reverse complement strand
CAAAAGTTTATTGAAGACTTAAACATTCCTGTTGTTGCTGTTGAAAATTTAACAGATTATCCTTCTATTTTTGGAGGAAGAGTCAAAACTTTACACCCAAAAATTTTTGGTGGAATTTTGCAAAGACGCAACGACACAGGCGACCAAAAACAAGCCACAGAATATCAAATTCCGCAAATTGATTTGGTTATTGTAGATTTATATCCTTTCGAGGAAACGCTGGCTTCTAAGGCTTCTGACGAAGATTTGATCGAAAAAATTGACATCGGAGGAATTTCTTTGATCAGAGCCGCCGCCAAAAATTTTGAGGACGTGCTGATCGTTTCTTCCAGAAATCAATATGCACAAGTTTTGGATTTGTTGCAAGCCAAAAATGGCAGTACAGACCTCAATGACCGCAGATTTTTCGCCATGCAAGCCTTTGCTATGAGTTCGCATTACGACACCGCAATTTTCAATTATTTTAATCAAAGTTTCCAAGAAAAGCAATTTCGCCAAAGTTTTCAGCAGGCAAATGTGTTGCGTTATGGCGAAAATCCGCATCAGGAAGGCATTTTTTACGGAAATTTGGCAGATGTTTTCGAACAATTACACGGAAAAGAACTTTCCTACAACAATTTGGTAGATGTCGAAGCGGCAGTAGATTTGATTGCCGAATTTAGCGAAACTACTTTTGTGATCATCAAACACACCAACGCCTGCGGAGTGGCAAGTGCAAAAACGGTCAAAGAAGCCTATTTAAACGCACTTTCTTGCGATCCAATTTCGGCTTTTGGCGGAGTTTTGGTTTGTAACGCAAACATAGATTTGGAAACCGCACAAGAATTAGACAAATTGTTTTTTGAGATTTTGATTGCCCCAAATTTTGATGAAGATGCAAAAAATGTACTTTTTGGCAAGAAAAACCGTATTTTGTTGAAACAAAAAAGCAATAAATTTGGCAAAATGCAATTCAAAACTTTGCTTAACGGAGTGATTGCGCAAGACAAAGATTTGAAAACCGAAACCGAAACCGATCTCCAAAATGTTACGCAAAGAGTTGCGACAGAAGAAGAAAGAAAAGCCTTGATTTTTGCGAGCAAAATTTGCAAACATAGCAAATCGAACACAATTATTTTGGCAAAAGACAAGCAACTTTTTGCAAGTGGCGTAGGGCAAACTTCGAGAGTTGATGCTTTGAAACAAGCCATCGAAAAGGCGAAAAGTTTTGGTTTTGACCTCAAAGATGCGGTTATGGCTTCTGATGCCTTTTTTCCTTTCCCTGATTGTGTAGAAATTGCTTACAAAGAGGGCGTAAAAGCGGTTATTCAGCCCGGCGGATCGATCAAAGCGGATCGATCAAAGACAAGGATTCTATTGCTTTTTGCGATTCTGCACAAATGGCGATGGTTTTCACAGGAATTAGGCATTTTAAACATTAAAAAAAACGGTAGTTTTGGCTACCGTTTTCTATAAAAATATTATAACACCAACAAATTACAGCCTCGAATATCGGAAGCATCATATCTGCCCATGATCTGAAAATGAGTGCCTTCCGCATTGATTCGGGCAATATCTTTGGTTTCCAAAAAGCAACAACTTTCCAAATTTGCCAAATCGATGATGTTCAAACCGCCTGTTTTGGATTGGTTGATCGCAAAAGGATCGTCCATTTCTCTAATAAAAACTTTCATGCTTTTGGGAATTTCAAAAAAGGCATTTTCTTTGGCATAAGCCTGCGAAAGCAACTCCGTCATGCCATATTCCGAATGAATTTGTTTGCAATGAAAAGCATTTTTTAGGATTTGGTGAAGTTCTTCACGCAGCAATTCTTTGCCTCTGCCTTTCATTCCGCCTGTTTCCATCACGATTGCGTTTTTGAGTTCGGGCAACTCTGTTTTTGCCAATTCCAACAAAGCAAAAGTAACCCCGATCAACAATATTTTTTTAGGACTTTTGGCTAATTTTTTGATTTTTTCTCTCAATTCTTCCAAATTATTCAGAAAAAAACCAGAATCTGGGTCAGATTTTTTCATAAAAGTTTGAACCATGTAAACCAAAGACGAATTTTGTCGTTCCAAATAAGAAGGCAATAAGGCAAGTATATGATAATCAGTTATTTGTCCATAATATTTTTCAAAAATTTGCACAGAAATTTGTGCATAAAAATCCAAATCCGAAACGTTGTGTCGGCTAGTTTGTTGTCCTGTAGTTCCGCTACTTTCAAAAACATGAAAATTGGGATTTTTGATAGTTCTTACATTTTGATTTTTAAAAAATTCGATAGGTAAAAAAGGAATTTGGCTAGTTTTTTGGATTTTTCGTTGGTTAATTCCTAAAAATTGAATATATTGTTTGTAAACTTCATTTTTTTGGGCTTGAAACTCAAAAATTTGTAAAGCTAATTTTTCGAAGTCAAAATTTTGACTTTTAGTGAGTTCTTTTTTAAAATAATCAATAACTTGCATCTTCTTATATTTTTTTCGACAAATAAACGCTTTACAAATGAAAAAAGCAATTTTTTATATCGTAATTATGCTTTTGGCTAGTTCTTGTTTTAAAGAGCCAGATTATTCTTTCACGCCCGAAATTAGTTTTTTGAGTATTTCAAATAACCCAAAAACAGACATCAGAGGAACAGATTCTGTAACGCTGAGCATTAAATTTAAAGATGGAGATGGAGATTTGGGGCTTAATTCGAGAGATACTGCGGGTATTTATGCTATAAAAACTCCAAACGGCAGCATTAATAAGTTTTATAACAACTATTTTATTCGTATTCTGAAAAAACAAAATGGGGTTTTTGTTCCTATAAGTTTTACCGATCCATCTTTTACCTTAGATGGTCGCTACCCAATTTTGAACGAAAATGGTAGAAAAAAAGCCTTAGAAGGCGAAATTAGATACTCTTTTTTGTTTTTTTATGTATTTTCTAGTGCTTATAAGCCTGAAATTAAAGCTGGAGACGTGATTAAGTTCGAAATACAAATCGCAGATAGAACCTTAAATGTGTCCAATGTAGTAGAAACTGCGGAACTAATTGTAGGCAAAACGCTTTAAATTTTTTGTAGCCAACAAACGACAAAAAGCCTTTAAAATCATTTATTTATGAAAGCACTTTGGAAACGCCTTTCTAATTTGGGCGTAAATACCACACAATCTCAATACGAACAAAAAAGCATTACCTTAAGCAACCAAATTGCAATGGCGGTTTCCGTATTTTTGTCGGTCATGATATTTTTGATGTATTTTTTGCATCAAGTTTTGTTTGTGGTTATTGGTTTGGGAATTAATGTATTGCTCTCTGTTTTGGTTTTGGTGCTTAATTCTTACAACAAAACTAATACTTCTAGGTTTTTGCTTTCTGTAATTCCTGCTTTGGTAATTGTGCTTAGTTCGGCAATTAGTAAATCTATTGGAATGTCTGCAACGGTCATTTTTTACATTACACCCCGAATGGGAACGATTATTGCCTGCATTTTTCCTGTGCTTTTATTTGGTTTATACGACAAAAAACGAATGTTTTTGGCTTTGATTTGGGACATTTCCATGCTTGTTTTTTATGATCAAATACATGAATTTTTTGGGGTTTATATTCAAAATTTGCCTTATTTATCTTCACAATATTCCGCAATTACGGCAGGTTCGACTTTGATTATTATTTTTATGATTGCGGCTATTCTGTTTTTGCAAATCTTAAATATTCGTTTTGAAAGCGAAATTCGCAAACAAAAAGATATTTTAGAGGAACAAAAAGAAGAAATTGAAGAACAAAGAAACGATTTAAACCAAAAAAACGAAAAAATTACGTCAAGTATCAACTATGCCCGCAGAATCCAAACGGCAATGTTGCCCCGACAAGAAATATTACAAAATTTGTTACCCGAATCCTTTATTTTGTTTCGTCCAAGAGAATTAGTTTCAGGAGATTTTTATTTCTTTGTTCAAAAAAACGAAAAAATAATCATTGCTGCCATCGATTGTACAGGTCATGGCATTCCTGGTGCGTTTATGTCTTTGATCGGAAATGATTTGCTAAATGATATTATTTTGAGTAAAAATATCTTGAATCCCGATCAAATTTTGACCGAATTGCACAAAGGCGTTAGATTTGCCCTCAAACAAGAAGAAACCGAAAACCGAGACGGCATGGATCTGGCTTTGTGTGTATTTGACAAAAAAAATAATATTTTAGAATTTGCAGGTGCAAAAAACCCATTGATTCTGATACAAAATCAAGTTTTAAGTCAAACCAAAGGCGACAGCAACCCGATTGGAGGTTTGCAAAAAATCAATGAAGAACGAAGTTTTACTAAACATACTTTCAAAACTGATATTCCAACTACTGTGTATATTTTTTCTGATGGTTTTCAAGATCAATTTGGCGGAGAACTTTCACAAAAATTTATGATTAAAAATTTGCGAGATTTGCTTTTGGAAATTCATGAAAAACCGATGCCAACTCAAAAACAAATCTTAGAAAAAACTTTTGAAAATTGGTTAGGAATAAAAAACAAACAAATTGATGACGTTTTGCTGATTGGTTTTAAATGTTAAATTTTTTATTTGCAAAAATCTAAAACCAATGAAAATTAGCCCAAAAAATCAATTATTTTCTTGTTCCCAAGCCTTCAATAATTTTATGGCAAGTTCTTTTCCTTCTTCAAAATTTTGCACCATAGGCGTAAATAATCCTGTGCTTTCACTAACATTTTCATACATAAATTCTACAGAAAGCTGCCCAATCAAAGCCGTAGAATCGATGACAATTTCTGATTTTAAACCATTTTTTACTACCGTAGGAAACCAATAACCTGACAACCATTGATTGACTTCTTCAGAAACAACGTCCAAATATGTATAATCTGTAAGCATAATTTTTATGCCTTTTTCCTTCACATATTCAAGTGGAAAAAGCAGGGCTTTCATAGCTTCAGGGTCTGTAAGTTCCCAAAAACCTTTCCAATAACCAAAAAGTACAGAAGGAATTTCATCATTTAGATCGTATAATTCTGCGTATTCATTCTCAAAAACTTTAGTCATGATTTTCTAAAAAGTTATCATTTTTAATAAACGTTTACTTTGCCTAAAAAGTTAGATCAAAAAATTAAATCTTTATAAAAAAATGAATTATTTAAAGTTATATTTACCAAAAAAACAAAAATGCGACACGACAAACCCATTTTTTCGTCAAAAGATTTTAAAAAAGACGTTTTTAGAAATGTTTTAAGTTCCGTTGAAAACCTCGATAAAAAGGTAAAAATTATTCAAAATTGGCAAAAATCAATTATTTCGAAAAAAATTAATACTGCCAAAGAAGAAGAATTGCAAGCCGATTTTTTGTATCAATTTTTTGGCGAAATTTTAGGCTATCCTTACCAACAACATTTGGAAAGCACGCAATTAAGGCTCGAAGTCAAAACTTTAAAAGACCAAAGCAAAGCTGACGGAGCATTGGGATATTTTGAATTTGACCAAGAAAAACAAAGCCTAAAAGGCGATATTCGGGCAGTGATCGAACTCAAAGATGCACAAGTAAATCTGGACAAAAAGCAATATCGAAAAGATTTTGCAGGCACACCCGTCGAGCAGGCTTTTAATTATGCTTCTAAATTTGAAGGAAAAACAGAATGGATCATTGTTTCCGATTTTCTGGAAATTAGGCTTTATCATATTTCAAACAGTGATAAATACGAATTATTTAACATTTTGGAATTGCTTGAAGAACAAAATTTGAAACGTTTTTTTGCACTTTTGCAAAAAGATCGGCTTTTTTTGAAAGATCAGGACAGCCCGACAAAAATTTTGTTCACAGAAAAACAGGCAGAGGAAGTCAAAATTACCAACGAATTTTACAGAGGTTATCGAGATCACCGAGAAGACTTATTTTTCAATTTGTTGCGCCAAAATCTTAAAGAAAATCCACTAGAACTTTTGTCTGCTTCTCAAAAAGTTTTGGATAGATTAATTTTTATTTGCTTTGTCCGAGACGCCATTCCGATGATCAATGCTTTGGCAGAAGCTCGAAAATATGCGCAACTCAGACTTCGCAAAAAAGATACGAAATTGTGGGAAGCCTTACAAGACATTTTTATTTCTTTTGATGAGGGATATATGCCAAATATTCCAAGTTTTAATGGCGGACTTTTCAAAACCGATCATTTGCTCGACAAAAAATTACAAATCAAAGACGATTTTCTCTATCCTTTGGTCGATTTTATTTTGCTTTACGATTTCGAAAGTCAATTAAATGTCAGCATTTTGGGGCATATTTTCGAACAATCCATCGCAGATTTAGAAATTTTGCGTGCAGAAATTGCAGAATTAGGCGAAATAAAAGAAGATCAAAGCGAAGCGCAAATTTTAGGCGTTCACAATAAAATCTCGAAACGCAAAAAAGATGGCATTTTTTATACCCCCGATTATGTAACCAAATATATGTTGCAAGGAAGTATTGGCGGTTGGTTAGAAGAAAAAAAACAAGAACTTTTGCAAATTCACGCCACAGAAAATGTCTATTTTTGGCAAGATTATGAAAATATTTTGCGAAATATAAGCATTATCGACCCTGCTTGTGGAAGTGGGGCGTTTTTGACCGCAGTTTTTGAATTTTTGTGGGCAGAATGGAAAATGTTGATCAACTCGACTATTAAATTGGGTGCGCGCGCGCAAATGTATCAAAAAGAAGAATGGCAACTCAAAAAAACGATTGTTTTGAACAATATTTTTGGCGTTGATTTGAACATGGAAAGCGCAGAAATCACAAAATTGGCTTTGTGGTTGCAAACGGCAAGCGTTCACGAGCCACTTTCAGACCTTAGCAACAACATCAAACGCGGAAATTCTTTGATTGACGACCCCGAAATCACAGAATGGGCTTTTGATTGGAAAAAACAATTTCCAAACATTAAAAACGGTTTTGATATTGTGATTGGAAATCCGCCTTATGTCAATATCGAGTTAATTCCCAAAAAAGCTCGAATCTTTTTGTTGGAAAATTACAAAACTTGCAAAGGTAGAACCGATTTGTATGTGGCTTTTATCGAACAAGCTCAAAAATTGGTTGCCAAAAATGGTTCTATTTCTTTCATTATTCCTCATTCTTTTACAAGTCAAAATTATGGCGAAATTGCAAGAAAACAACTTATAGAAAATACTTCTATTCGTGAAATTACAGATTTAAGCAGTTTTTTTGTTTTTGAAGATGCAAATGTAAAAAATATTATTTTGCGTTTTAGAAATAATCTGTCCCAAAAATTAACTGAAATTCGCAAATTTAATAGCGAACAAGAAGTTAGAGATGTTCAATTTACTTCTTTTCAAGTTCCGCAAAGCAGTTTTCTAAAACTGAAAGCAAACCGATTTGAAACTAAAAATATTTATCATCTTTTGGATTTAAGAGATAAAATTTGCCAAAATGCAGTTACTTTCGGAAAAATTTGTTTTGTGGCAATGGGAATCAGGGTTCATGACGACAAAAAGGGCATTACAAAAAAATATTTTATCAAAGAAAAATATACAACGGGATTAAAACCTTATTTAGAAGGTAGAAATATTAACCGTTATAATTTTTCGGGTTCGAGTTGGCTGGACTACAAACCTGAAAAACACAATAATTCGATGTTTCCTGAACTTTTTGAAAACGAAAAAATTATGTTTTTGAGAATTGTAAAGGATCGTTTGCGTTTTGCTTATGACAATAAGGGTTTTTACAACAGCCACACCGTAGTAAATTGTGTACGTTACGACAAATTGGCTGATGTAAATTACGTTTCTGTCAAAAGTGCTTTGCGCGAAATTGATGTAGATTTTGCAAAAAACTATGATTATGCTTTTTTGTTGGCTTTGCTAAATTCTAGGCTTATGACTTGGTTTTTTAATAATTTTTTGAGTGATAGCCTCAATTTTTATCCCAATGATGCCAAAAGTTTGCCTATTATTTGCCTAAGTGCAGAAATGCAAAAAGCTGTCATCGAAAAAGCAATCCTCATGCAAAACCTAAAAAATGATTATTATGAGTTTGAGGGAAACGTGTTAGATGTTTTTAAATCTGACTTTCACCACAAAAAAGTTAGTAAAAAACTAAATTTATGGTATCAAATGACTTTTGAAGAATTTATTGCAGAAATTATAAAATGCGGAGGAAAAGTAAGTTCATCTTTGAAATTTGATTATGTAAGTTTGTTCAAAAAACAAAAGGAAAAAGCCATCAATTTAGTTAATTTGCTCGAAAAAACCGATCAGCAAATAGATGCTTTGGTTTATAAACTTTACAATTTGAGTTCTGAAGAGATCAATTTGATTGAAAATGGAAGCAGAAAATTATGAAAATTCTCTTGATTCTGCTTTTAGAAAACAAGAAGGAATTTTTTATAGTTCAGAAATAGTTGCGCAATACCTTGTAAATCAGGCTGTTGGCGAATATTTATTGGAAAGTAAAAATTTGTTCGAGGATTTACAAAAAATAACGATCCTCGATCCTTCTTGCGGCGCAGGAGTTTTTTTGCTAACAACTTTCGATTATTTGTTGCAATTTTATCAAAAACATTTTCCTAAATTTTCAGATTTGGAAAGCATAAAAAAGCACATCATTGAAAATAATTTGTTTGCCGTAGATTTAGATATTCAGGCAGTTGAAATTGCCAAAAAACAGCTTTTTGAAAAAAGTAACTATTTTTCCAATAACATCAAACGCGGAAATTCTTTGATTGACGACCCCAAAATTACAGAATGGGCTTTTGATTGGAAAAAACAATTTCCAAATATTAAAAACGGTTTTGATATTGTGATTGGAAATCCGCCTTATGTGCGTGCCGATTTGGACGATGCCCAATATCAAAAAGAACGAAAATGGATCACAGAACATTATGAATTTTTGTATGAAAAATGGGATTTGATGACCGCTTTTTATGAAAGAGCTTTGAAATTTTTGCTAAAAAAAGAGGGTGCTTTTTCTTTTATCTCCTCGAATGCAATAAATACTTCCAAATATGCAGAAAAATTGCAAAAATGGATGTGCGAAAATTTTGACATCAAAAGCATCGATTATTTCGAAAATATTGAAGTTTTTGAAGGAGTTGGCGTAATTCCGACCATTATTGCTATCAAAAAAGCACCACCAAAAGACCGAATTAAAAAGAATTATCACAAAAACGAATTTGGAAATATTACTTCCGAAATCCTTGATTTGACAAAGGTAATCAACAAACAAGCTAAAATTTTTAGGCAACAATACGAA
>RDXG01000209.1 GCA_004292785.1 Bacteroidota bacterium | reverse complement strand
ACAAACAAATCTCGCAAAAATCCTTCTTGATATTGCTCTTCTTTGCTGTTTCTGATGTTTTCCTGAACGTCAGGGTTGTGAAAATGATTTCTATAAATAATCCATTGCGCTGCCAAAACTTTTTTATCTTGCTTGGCGAGATATTTATCAATGATTGGTTTTTGAAAAAGTGCCATCGGGTTTGCTTGCTTTTTTTTCTCAAATATACAAAAAATTGGATATTTGAGAATTTTAAGATAAGATTTTTGTGTAAAATTGTAAAAATAAATTTCAAAAAAAGTTGTTGATTCACAAAAAAAATATAAATTGCGATCAAAAAATGATTTATGGCAAAAAAATCAAATGCATCTAGTTCGGTTTTTTATCCTCCTGTTTCGTTTTATTTTAAAGTAGAATTTTCTGGAATTAAAAATAGTACAGATTCTAGTTTTCAGGAGGTTTCAGGCATGGAAGCAAGCATCAAAACCGAAGACATTGTAGAAGGCGGAGAAAATCGTTTTACATATAAAGTACCTGTAAGCACCGATTATAGCAATTTGGTATTAAAACGCGGTTTGGTGGCAGCCAAATCTGATCTAATTACTTGGGTAAAAACCATTTTGGGTTCAGATTTTTCTGCTCGAATTACCACCAAAAAAATTACGGTAAAACTTTTAGACGAAAAAGGAAATCCGTTAAGACAATGGGATTTTTTTGAGGCATATCCTGTCAAATGGTCTGTTTCGAATTTTAATGCAGAAAATAATGAAATTGCGATTGAAAGTTTGGAATTTGCGTATCAATATTTTAAATAAAACAAAATTATGCCCTTAGAAGTCAAGGAATTGGTGGTTAAAGTTACTGTTGGGCAAGCCGAAAGCAAAGCCAATCGCAACGAAAAAATAGATTTAAAATCTTTGCAAAAAAAGATGGTTCAAGAGTGTGTGGATAGGGTTTTAGAAAAATTAGAAAATAAATTTCAACGCTAAATGGCTCTTACAAAACTTCAAATTCAGGCGTATAGTGATGTCAAATTCAGTTCCAAAGTTGGTTCTGCACTCAAAGTAGCCATCAACCCGTCTAGTTATAAACACGATTACGAAATTAGTTATGAAGAAGCCGACACGATAGGGCAAACCGTAAAAGGTGCTAAATTTGCGGGTATGGGAGCAGAAAGTGTTAGTTTTACCCTTATTTTTGACGAAACAGGAGCCATCAAAAGCACTTCTGGCGAAGGCGGTGCTTCAGGAGGAGCAGGAAAAGCGGTTGCCAAAGAAATCAAGGCTTTTAGGGAGGCTATTTTTTCGTACAACGGAAGCGCGCACCAACCAAATTACGTTAAAATTACTTGGGGAACAATGATTTTTAATGGTCGTTTGACAACGATGAGCATCAATTATAAAATGTTTAAACCCAATGGAAATCCATTAAGAGCAGAAATAGAAGTAGCATTTCAGGGAGCAACCGATGCCGCCGCCGCCGCTTTGGAAGCCAACGCAAGTTCACCTGATATGTCGCATTTGGTAACCACCAAAAGCGGAGATTTGCTGCCTTTGATCTGCCAAAATATTTACAAAGACCCTAGTATGTACCTAGAAGTGGCAAAAATTAACGGTTTGGTGAGTTTCAGAAATGTAAAACCAGATACAACCATTTATTTTCCGCCAATAAAAAAATAAAGAATTGATTTATTTTTGTTAATTCAATGATTTGCTTGTTTATTTGCATCAAAATAATCACCGAAAAAACATGGCACAAATTATAGACGGCAAAAAAGTCGCACTGCAAATTCAAGAACAAATTGCGGAACAAGTACGAGAAATAGAACAAAAAGTCGACTTTGTTGCGTTTTGATGAAAATGTTAGCGAAAAAAAATTGTTGGACACCGTAAAAAGCCTCAACGAAAATCCTGAAATTGATGGTTTTATAGTGCAACTTCCTTTGCCCAAACACATTTCCGCAGACAAAATTACCTATTCCATTGATTATGAGAAAGATGTAGATGGTTTTCATCCTGCAAATTTGGGCAAAATGATTTTGAATTTGCCTACTTTTTTGCCCGCCACGCCCTACGGAATTTTGCAACTTTTGGAACATTATCAAATCCCAACCGAAGGCAAACATTGCGTTGTTGTGGGCAGAAGTAACATTGTGGGTTTGCCAATGAGTATTTTGATGGCTAGAAATGCAAAATATGCAAATTGTACCGTAACACTTACGCACAGCAAAACCGAAAATTTGGCAGAAATCACACGCCAAGCCGATATTTTGATTGTGGCTTTGGGCAGACCCGAATTTATTACGGCTGATATGGTCAAAGAAGGCGCGGTAGTGATAGATGTTGGCACTACACGCGTGCCTGACGAAAGCAAAAAAACAGGTTTTTCTCTAAAAGGAGACGTAAAATATGAGGAAGTTGAAGCAAAATGTAGTTTCATTACGCCTGTTCCTGGTGGCGTGGGACCGATGACTATTACAAGTTTGCTCAAAAATACCTTGCAAGCAGCCAAAGGAAAGGCGCGTTTGGAATAGATAAATATCAAAACCTATAAGATTTTTGAAATCTTGTAGGTTTTTGCAAAAACAAAAACTAGAATAATATGCGTTCACTATTTGAAATGTACTTAACAACAGCCAATGAAATTACTGCGATAGCAATTAAAATAGGCGTTAGTAGCCGAACCACTTTTGATATTTGGAAGTGTTCACATTCTTTGCAAACAGACATGAAACAATATCTGAAATGGATACTTACACAAAACAGAAATAGGGTTATTTTTGGAAACTCGAAAATACTTAAGACTTCCACAAATAAGGAAACAAAATGTAAGAAAGCACCGCCAAAATGCCATTCAAAGCCAATATCGACAGCAAAGTGCCTTCGCTAACAGTTCGGTCTAAGCCATCAATAGCGTTTTTGGAAACCCGAATCAAGAGCAAAAGCAAGGGCAAAACCACAGGAAAACTCAAAACCGCCATCAAAGTGCTACTGTTCTGAACTTTTGAGGCAATGCCTGCGATCATGGTTAAAGTTAGCGAAAAGCCTAAACTTCCCAAAAACAAATTTAACAAAAACAAGCCTTGATCCAAGACAGGATTGTCGAGAAACAAGGTATAAAAAAACAAAGCAATGCCCGACATCAAAAACATTAGCAAAGAATTATAAATCATTTTGGACAAAATCATGCTTTCGGGACTTACCAAAGTAAAATAATAGAGTTGGCGATCTTCGGATTCTTGCAAAAAACTTTTAGAAATGGTATTGACAGCCGTAAAAAGCAAAATAATCCAAAATAAAGCGTTCCAAGTGATGCCTTGTAATTGGCTTTTTTTGAGGTTAAAACTCAAATAACTTACAAAAACGGTACTAACCAAATACAACAAAATTCCGTTAAAAGCCGATTTTTGTCGCCATTCGAGTCTAATATCTTTTTGAATTAATGCAAGAATTTCTTTAAACATAAAAAATTAGTTTATTTCAAATTTTTTAGCTTGCCAAACCAATGATTGGCAAGCCAAAACTAAACTCTTCCCTCCCACTCCTTGCCATGTTCGGCAAAAGCGTCTTGCAAAGCCTTCAAAATATCGTCTGAAAGTTTGCC
Source organism: Bacteroidota bacterium (assembly GCA_004292785.1). Taxonomy (GTDB): domain Bacteria; phylum Bacteroidota; class Bacteroidia; order Cytophagales; family Thermoflexibacteraceae; genus RDXG01. Next base: position 26,073 of record RDXG01000209.1, on the reverse strand, counting down.
TTTTTCCAAAATTCGTATATTTTTTTCCACATTTTGCATATTGGTTGTTCCCACAATGCAAGCAGAAATTCCTTCGGTAAATGCCGTAAAACGCAAGGCAATTTCAGACCAATGCGATCCCAAATCGGGCAAATTCATGGCTTTCATTCGCAACCAATAATCTTCACCATAAATGCCAAAAGGCTGTTTTTCGTAACGCCAAGGTGCATTTCCGATTGGTCTTTTGGCAATAACTCCCAAACCTTGTTCGGCGGCGGTTTTGATGTAAGAATCAATGCCACGTTGATCAAAAATATTGGCAGAACATTGGATAGCATCAAAACGTTGGGTTTGTAAAGCATATTCCAAATCCTCGTTTTCGCCTGAATATGCCATAAAACGAATTTTTCCTGCTTGTTTGGCTGCTGAAAGTGCCTCTATTGCCTCGCCTCTTTGCAAAATTTCTTTCGAACAAGAATGTAAATGCAAAATGTCTATATAATCAGTTCTCATTCTTTGCAAAGCCTGTTCAATTCCCTCTCTCACACAGTCGTAAGTCCAATCTTGTTGATAAGGAATGTCGTAACCAACTTTGGTGGAAAGAATAAAATCTTTTCTGCGCCACGACAAATGCCAACCAATTCTTTCTTCAGAAAGTCCATACATTCGAGCTGTATCAATCAAATTAATGCCTCGATCTACAAGTTGATTCAAAAACCAACCTACAAAATTTTCGTCTTGAATTTTTCCATCTCCAATTTGCCCTGCTCCCAAGCCAATTACTGAAGTTAGTAAGTCTGTTTTTCCAAAATTTCTGTATTGCATAAAAAAAATAACTTTATTTTTTGTCAAAGTGCAAAATTCATAAAAAAACCATTCAAAACATAAAGTTTGAAATCTTTTTTTGTTATTAAAAAAAAAATTGCAATTCCAATACAATTTAATTTAGCACAAGTACACAAAATCTACAACAAATTTGCCAATTTACGCCAAATATCTGCTCCCAAATCTTTTAAATCTAGTTGCAATTCGCTTTCTTGTTCGCTTTGTAAAATTTCGTCTAAGCTAGTCAAATATGCCTTTTCACCGTCAAAAACCCATAATTCCGCATTATTTGCCAAAATTTTCATTTCGGTTTTGCTAAAACGCAATTTTTGGTTTTGTATTTCTTTCAGCACAATCCAAAGTTCTTTTTCGTCTTTTTTAATGTTTTTCAAAACCGCACCTTCGGCATTTTCAGGCAAAAATTCCGACAAATCGTAGCTAGAATCAGGAAGCAAAGCCTCTTTTAAAGCAAAATATTTTTTGCTAGTTTGCGTAGCATTTTCGGTTTTGCTCAAAGGCATTTTTTGCGTTTCCCCTTGATTTTTGAATCTCAACAACAAAAGCAAAGAATTTTGAGGCAAAACTCCAAACAAATTTTCCTCGATATTTCCGTTTTCTGTATTCACAAAAAGCTGTTTGTCGAGCAAAAAAGCATTTCCACGCACAAAATTCTGTATCGTTTGCCCATTAATTGCCAATGTATAAGGCATTTGTCCTGCGTGCAAATAAATTTCAAAACCACTTTCGGCTTTCCATTTTTCGTAATATTCCTCCGCCCACTCAAAAGAGTTTTCTAACAAATATTCGTAAGACAAATTTTCTTCCAATTTAAAACTTTGCGCAAGACAAATTTTCAAATCTAGTTGAGTCAAGCGAATATTTCGTTCTGCCAAAACAGGAATTAGTTTTGACAAAGGAAAATGATATTTTTCTCGCAAATTTCTCAATTTATTGTCGTCTAAGGAATAAAATTCTATGTTTTCTGCCTCTGCAATTTCGTAAATGGCTTGATCGTTTTGGTCGGTTTTAGAAATAAAAGGCAAATCGCTAATTGCTTGTTCAAACAAATTGTACAATTTCTTTAACCAAGCCAATTTTTCGTCTTGTTCTGCAATTTGCAAATGATTGATTTTGAACAAATTAACCGTTTTTTGCAAACATTTTCGATCAGCAATTTCTCTTAATTGTTTCAAAGAAATTTCGCCCAAATTATTCAAAAAATATTCACGAATTTTAAGCAAATCTCCGCTTTGCGTATGCACGCCCAAAGCCTTTAAAAATGCGTTTTTTAGTTCATAATTTCCAATTTTTTGCCATTCGTCCAAAAAATAAGGCATTTGTTCTTCGGGCAAACTCAACGCAAAATTTTCTACGGTTTGATTGGGAACAAAACCCAAAACGTCCTTCAAACTGTTTTCTGTTTCAATTTCGATGTTTTCCGATTGTTTTTCTTGCCATTTTTCAAAAATATTTTCTAAAAAAAACATTTGCAAAGAAGAATTATCGATCAAGTTTTCGGACAAAGGCGAAGTTTTGAAAATGTGCTTGTCAAAAAATGGTTCTAACCTAATTTGTCCGCCTTCAAACTCAAAAATTGGGTGTTTTTCTGAATTTAGCCTTAATAAATGAGGCAAAGATTCGTATTTGGCATCTAAAATTGCGTTATCCAACACAAAATCAGGGGCGTTGAGGTACAAAATCATATTTTCAGAAAATTCAGTTTGCCCTGCTTTGCTTTGAAAACAAAAATCGGAAATTGGGGTTTGTGAAATGCGCGAAAAAAGCAACAAAAACGCCAACTGTGCCGAATTTTCTATGTTCGGGAAGTCTGTTTTTAGCGTTTCTAAAATCCAATTTTTGTCTTTTTCTCCCAAAAAAGCACTTAATTTTTTCTTTAAAACTTGGCTTTCAGTTTCTGCAAATTGGCTACAAATGGAGTCCAACAAATCGAATTTTCTGGCAAAATTTGGCAAAATATCTGTCAATTCGATCTCGAATTTGCCTAATTTTTCTATGGAAAAAGCAATTTGAGGAGCATACAACAAATCCGAAAAAGGCATTTTTTCGCCTTGCGCATCTTCTACAAATATTTTTGGAATTAAAGCATTGGCATCAATTTCTTTGTTTTTTAAGAGCATGATGGCTTGATGTTCAGGAGTATTTTTTTCGTAAAAAACGCCTTCTACCAACAAAATTTCCGACATTCTGCCCAAAGTTTGCGCTTGCAAAGTTGGGTTTGTACTCTCGGACATCATGTCTGCCAAAGCCTCCGTCGAAGCCGTTTTTAAGAGTTCTTGCGCCAACACATTTTCGCCAATCAAACCTTTATTTTCAAAACTTTGCACAAACAATTTTTCAGGCAAAATTTTGTATTTGTTCGCAAAAAGTTCTTGAATGTTTTGGTGCATTTTCTGTTTGTTTTTGCCTGCAAATGCCTGCAAAAAATTGCCTTTTTTCTGCAAAACATACTCTTTTTCGTTTTCTGTTTCGCTAAACATAAAGGCATTAAAAACCGATTCTTTGCTTAATTCTGCAAACTGCAACAAGTTTATCGCCTCGTCTTCTGCCAAATTTAAGTGGTCGTTTTTCCAAGATTTTTGCCAAGAATTTTCCTCTATTTTAAAAGGATTTTCGCTAAAAAAAGAATATACATTTTTGTCGGGCATTTTTAGATTTGTGCCTTTCCAAATTGCCCTTTGCAAAGCCTGATAACCTTTGGTTTGCAAGGCAGTATTTTTGTAAAAAACATTTTCGGGCTTTTCAAAACCTTCTTTTTTGCTCAAAAAGACCGTTTTTTTGTTTGTCAAAACCTTGTTAGATCGGTTTTGTGCAAACAAATTTCGGACTTCTTCATAAAAATTTAACACATTTTCTGTAACAGAAGGCTGTAAAACAATGGAATCCCACAAAGGAAAAACGATATTGGCGTAAATGTCCTCTTTTCTGCAAAAATAGGGTTTTAAGTCCTCTTTGTATTCAGAACCCTTGATTTTAAAGCCGTTAAGCCAATTTGGAACTTCAGCATCAGGCGAAATAAGGTTTTTTGGAATTTGCGGCTGTGAAAGCTCGTTGCAAAAAAGCGGTATTTTTTCGGTGATGGCACTTTCGCCTATTTGCCTAAAAAATTTAAAAAATTCTTGCTTTTCTTCCGCATTTAGCGTGTTTTCTTTTGCCTTTTCGATTATTTTTTCCAGCAATTTTGCCCAATTTGCGCCCTGTCGGCTTGGCGAAATTTTAAAAGGTTCTTCATTAAAAAATTTCAAAAAATTGGCGGAAGGCAAAGACAAATTGTTTGATTTATCGCTTAATTTTTCGAAGGCATTTTGCAAAATTTCGTATTTTTCGGTGGAAAGATTTTTTAAATTAGGATCATAAAAAATTTCTGTTCCCAACACAAAATTTTGCTGTTTTTCTGACCAAACAAAACGTTTGTCTGACAAATTTTTGCCTTTTTTGAGCTTAAAATAAGCCTGAACGGTGTCGGAAAAAGCCAAATAATCGGTTTTGATGTTTTCGTTTTCCAAAAACAAATCCCAATTTGGATAAATGATCGCCGAATAAATATCGTCTTTTTTGAGCATAAAAGGCAATAAATTTTCTGCAAAATCTACATCTTGTATTTTAAAACTTTCCAAAAAAGACTCCACTTCCACGGAGGGCGCAAGCAAATTTTTGAGAGGCAAAATTTGATCTTTGCGGTTTGCAAAAAGCGAGATTTCTTTGAGCTGATCGGCTGTAATTTCTTTTAAACTCGAAAAAAATGCAAAAATATTGTGCTTTTGTGCCACAGAAAACGCCTTTCCGTTTACTCTGGACAATATTTTTTGAAAAAGTGCGCGGTTGTCGAACAAATAATCTAAACGACCTTTTAAGGCACTTTGCAAATCCTTAAATTCGTTAATTTCTATTTCCAAAACCAAAAAACCAACGCTTTTTAGTTCTGTTGCCAACATTTTGGTTTTGTGATTGACCAACAAAACATCAGTTTGCGATTTGAGTTCTTCTAGCGAAAAATATTCGGCTTTTCCTTGCGTGTTGAGGCATCTGAACGCCTTAATTTGCACAAATTTCGCCAATAATTCGTTGCTAAAATTGATCTGTTTGAGTTCTTGAACAAAAATTTCGTATTGCATAGAAGTCAAGCCCAAAAACCATTCGTTGATCAAATTGATTTGCCCTTCTTGCAATAAATTTTTAAGATTCCAAGCTGTCAAGCCCAATTTTTCGGCTTTCATGGCTTCTTTTTTCACAAAATTATCCGATTCTGCTGTCCAAAAAAACCATTCTTTTGCAATTCCAAAATTCATGGGTTCTACAGGCAAATTTGTCTGTTTTACGACCAGCAAATCTTTTGCGTAAGCGTTGTTTTTGACCGTTGGAATATTGTTTTTGCAAAATTCTAACAAAGGCTGATACAACTTTTTGCCAATAAGTTGGCTGTTGTATTTGTCAGGTTTGTCGGATAGCAAAAATGCCTTATAAAATTCTGCAAAATCTGTAAAATTGGCTTTTTTGCTATCTGTAAGCTCATTTTTTAAGGCATTTACCAAAAAATCGAAAGTTGCAAAATTAGATTCGCCCTGATCGTCCAAATGCGTTCTGTCCGTAACTTTGTTGAAAGATGTGGCGTGAACAAAAAAGGCAGAATTGTGTTTTTCGGCTCGCATAGGGAAATATTGGTAAAAACTTGGGGCATCTTTCATTCTTAAAATGCCTTGCTCGTTGGTTTCGTAACCGACCGTAATTTCGATGGGACAAAACGGAAATTCGGGAGCAATTTGGGCAAATTCGGGACTTCCTACGGGAATGACAAAATTTTTGGACTTGATCGGGAAACGTTCAATCACTTCATCAATCAAAACCACTCGGCGCAAAGTTTTAAGCAAATTCAACGAATAACCTATGCCAGATTTTAGATTTTCTAGCGATTCTTTGAGTTTTTCGTATTTTTTTTCGCCAAATTTCAAAAAAATCAATGAACCTCGATCCAAATTTAAGGAACTCAACAAAGATTCGTTTTTTCGCAAAAAATCGGCTAAAACGTGTACTTCTTCGACAGGAAAAATGGTTTTTTCAGTAAAATCTAATGTTTTTACTTTTTCGTCGGGTGCAACAGGAAAGCAAGAAAGCACAATTTTGACTAGCCACGATCCTAGACTTTTGTCGCCAAAATCGGCTGTAGTTTGTATCTGTTCGCCATTTTTGAAATTTAACAAATCCGTAAATTGCGTATTTTTTGCCCAACTAAACAAAATAGGTCCCGCCAAATCGTTTAACAATTCGTCTGCACCATCAAATTTTCCTACCAACCGATGCACGAGTTTAAAACCGATTCCATAACGCCCAATTTTTTCGCAATTTTTGGCTTTGGTTTTGTCTGCTTTTGTGCCTTGAAAAGAGTTTAAAACGGCTTTTACGTCTGCTTCTGAAAAAGGTTTTCCGTTGTTTACTACCAAAAAATAATTTTCGTCATACAAAATTGCGCAATCGGTGGCTTGGCTATCTGCGGCATTTTGCAAAAATTCGTAGATGGCTTGTGCGTCTTGTGCATTTTGCAATTTTGGCGTCAGATCGGCTTTGATATTAGACACAATGCCGTTTACCATTTTGTAAAAGCCCGAAGTTTGCTCGAAAGTAGCTCCGATAAAATTTTCGTCCCAATGGGGCATATCGTAGCCTTGTTCTGTTTTCCACGCTTGGCGGAATTTGCTTGTGTTTTTTAGTAGCATTGTTTTTTTATGTTTAAGCACAGCCTGAAGACTATGTTAGGAATATTTTTTTTGCAAAGTATTATAAAAACTTTGTGTATAATTATCCATTTTTAAGCCCAAACGATAAATTTCTGATTGCACAAAGGCAAAATGCTCTTTGTTGCGAACTTTTTTGAACAAAGCCGTAAAGAGAAAATTATAGTTTTTTTCTGTTTTAAAATTGCCTTTTTTGAGAGGAAATAATTTTAAAAAATCCAAATAAAATGGTTTCTGTTGCTCAAAGGTCTGCGCCTTATTGATTAAAGTTGAATAGGAAATTTCATTAGGGCGTAAATTGGCATTTTTCATTTCTTGAAAAAAGAATTTGGCATCGGCAAAACTTTCGCTTTTGTTGATCAAGGTATTATAGGAAATTTCATTAGGGCGTAAATTGGCATCTTTCATTTCTTGAAAAAAGAATTTGGCATCTGCAAAACTTTCGCTTTTGTTGATCAAGGTATTATAGGAAATTTCATTAGGCTGAATATTTTTTGATTTCATTTCTTCGAATAAACCTTTGGCTTCTTCGAAAGTAGCGGCTTGAGCAATGAGAGTATTGTATTCATAATCATCGAGATAGATATCCCGATCATTGGCAATTTTTTGCAATAATTCGATAGTTTCCTTATCCTTCGAATAATTGATCAATATATTATAAAAATACTCTAAGGGACGATCCGAACCCAATTCGTGAAGCCAATATAAGCGTTTCCGTATAGCCAAATTTACATCAAGCAAATCGGCTAATAGATTCAGGCAACGATAATATTCGAATAGATGAGCCGCCCAAACAAAAGCCTCGCCTTTTCGGGTATTTCGCACAATTTCAGTGGCTTTTCTTAGTAACAAAGACCTTAATTTTTCGTTAAGCGGGTCAATAAAACCAAGTACCCTTGCCGCTAAGAATATGTTTTCCTCTGCAATTTGCAAGATACTTGTTTCATAATTACCCTCTTTGTTGGCTTTTCGTTGCCGCAAAGCCTTATAGCCCTCTTCAGTGCGCCTTTTTTCAATATTTGTCCATACTCCTACCATTCGAAAGCAATATGATTCAAATAAATGTCATTCCTAAATTTTGTCCCTGTGCTTTGTTTTTCCAACAAACCCATTTCAATAGCCCAATCCAACATATAATCAAAACCCAAGTCTAAACCTTCTTTTTTGTGCTTATTAAACTCAAATTGGGAAAGTAGTTTCATAGCCAATTTGAAATTATACTGATAGTCCGAAAATTTTTTGTTGTGTTTTGTGGCTTCTCTTGCCAATAAACGTTCGAGATATATTTTGATAATCTCTGGGACATCTTCCGGTAAACTGCCCAATTCCTTTGTAATTTGTATTACGATTGCAAACCAAAAAATGTTATTTTCAGGCAATTCATACTGTTTGATGTCATTCAAGACTTTAGTTTGCAGGGTTTTGTCTGTAATGATTTTATTGATATACGTTTTCTGTTGATCTTCATTCAAAGTTTGCAATTGAATCGAATGAAGTTTAGGAAAAAGTCTACTTTCATCTCTGCGAGTAGAAAGAATGATATCACAATCAGTATCATTGATGAGAGTATCAATTTCTGATTTGATAATCTCAAAATGATCTTTTGGGAACTCGTCCAAGGCATCAAGATAAAGAGCTAAATCTCCATTTTCTAGCAAATCGTTAATATCATCAATTTGCAATTGTTGCTCAATAGCTTTTCGGATAGGTTTTTCTTCTTCCCACTTGATAGCACCCAAAGCCACAAAAACAGGGATTTTAGTAGTTTCTTGGAAAACCCAATTTTTCAAGGTAGTTGTCTTCCCTGTTCCCGCTTCTCCTGTGAGTAAAAGACGGTTATAATCTTTTCTCCAAAAATATGCCTCTTTTATATTTTTGTTTTCCATTTTACGGCTATCCGTACAACGCAATTCAATGTAATCAAAACTTGGTCTTAGTTTCGATTTCAATTTTTTAAGATATTCCGAAAAATCTTGATTTTTGATTTTTCGCAATTCAGGCAATAATTTTGTTTTATAGCGTGCCGTAAAATAAAAATAGGCTCTCAAACAATGTTTGATGTCGGCGGCATATAACGTATTGTCTGTTAAACTTTTACGAATTGAATTTGGATAGATAATTTCAGGGTTCATTCCGCCTTCATGCGTACAAGCATTTCGCAAATCATACAACGTTTTGAAAGATTCGCCATATCCACTGAGTTCTGTACGAAAAAACGATGGAAATTCTTTTGGTGATTTGCTGTCTTTGTCGTTAAAAAAAAGGTCTGTTGTAACTTTTCCTTTAAAAAACTCATTGAAAAATTGTTTTAAACAAACCGCCAATTCTCCCTGAACCTTAACTCCTATAAGTTCGAAAAGGGTTTTGAAATAATTTTCAGATTCTTTGGCTAAACGATTTCTAACCACTTGAAAATCATTAAAATCGTGTGTTTGATAACGCAATTTGAGAGCATCTCGCAAATCTTTTAATTTGCCATAATCCATCACTTCCCAAGCAGATTGGATAATTTCAGCATTAAAGCCAAGATCGTTTTGAATTTGTTTTTTTATTTCAGACCAATTCATAAAATTATTTTTTAATTTCCCACAAATCTAAAAAAAAACTCAAAGAAAAACGTTTTTTAGAAAAAATGTAGCGTACCATTTAGGCTGCGATAAAACATGGATTTTCAGTAAATTGTATTTATTCGATCAAAAATAATTTTTATGTATGCAAATTGAGTTTTTTTTGGAAAAATCAATAAATTTGTGTAAAATTAAGATAAAAAATATGCACTATCACCAACCTGTGATGCTTACCCAATGTGTGGAGGCTTTGCAAATTCAGTCAAAAAAAATTTATGTCGATCTTACTTTTGGCGGTGGCGGACATTCGAAGGAAATATTGGCACAAAATGCTGATATTCAGTTGTTTGGATTTGATCAAGATGCTGATGCGCAAGAGGAATCACTAAAAATAGACTCTACAAATTTCTTGTTTATCAAGGCAAATTTTAGAAATTTTAGAGAAAGTTTGCAGGAAAAAGGCATCGAAAAAGTAGATGGAATTTTGGCAGATTTGGGCATTAGTTCGCATCAAATTGATGAAGGTTCTAGAGGCTTTTCCACCCGATTTGATGGCGAATTGGACATGAGAATGGACAAAACACAGGAGTTTTCTGCCAAAGATTTGATCAATACTTATTCAGAAAAAGATTTGCACAAAATTTTTGGTTTGTACGGAGAAATTAAAAATGCCAAAACTTTTGCGCAGGCGGTGGTTTCGCAAAGGGCAAAAAAAGCCTTTCAGACCACCACAGATTTAAAAGAATTGGCGAACAAATTTGCTCCAAAAAGACAAGAGTTTAAGTATCAGGCGCAACTTTTTCAGGCGATCAGGATTGCGGTCAATGACGAACTCAAAGCCTTAGAAGAAATGCTTTTGGCAGTACCAGAAAGCCTAAATCCGCAAGGTAGATTGGTGATCATGTCTTATCATTCGCTAGAGGATAGGTTGGTAAAAAATATCATTTCCACAGGAAAATTGCATGGAGATGCCGAAAAAGATTTTTATGGAAATAATTTGAAACCCTTGCAAGCCATCGGGAAAATGACGCTTGCCACTGCGGAAGAAATTGAAAAAAATCCGCGCGCCAGAAGTGCAAAATTAAGAATTGCAGAAAAAAAATAATGTTTTAAAATTTTTCGTGAAAAATATATGAAAACCATTTTTACACAGATTATTATTAGTTTGTTTTTTGCCAATTTTTGTTTGGCACAATTACCAAAAGTTTGTTCAGGTGAAGTGAAACGTTTTGAGAAATTTGAGTCCAAATATGTCAAAGCCAGAAACGTAGATGTTTGGTTACCAGCAGGTTACGGCAACAACAAAAAATATGCCGTTTTGTATATGCACGACGGACAAATGCTTTTTGACTCGACCAGCACTTGGAACAAACAAGAATGGGGCGTTGATGAAACTTTGTCAAAATTGGTTTCCGAAGGCAAAATCAAGGATTGCATTGTGGTCGGAGCTTGGAATAGTAACACTCGACACTGCGATTATTTTCCGCAAAAACCCTTTGAATCTTTGCCAAAAACGGTGCAGGACTCGATTTACAAGGCAAATCGACAAGGTTTGTTCGGGGAAAATATCCAATCCGACAATTATTTAAAGTTTTTGGTCAAAGAATTAAAACCTTTTATAGATAAAAACTTTTCGACTCTGAAAGATCGTGAAAATACCTTTGTTTCGGGGTCGAGCATGGGCGGTTTGATTTCGATGTATGCGATCTGCGAATATCCGAAAATTTTTGGGGCTGCTGCCTGCATTTCTACCCATTGGACAGGTGTAAAACCTGCTGAAAACAACCCAATTCCTGCTGCTTTTATTCTTTATTTGAAAAAAAATCTGCCTTCTCCCCAAAAAAATAGAATTTATTTTGACTACGGCACAGCAACTTTGGATGCACATTATCCACCTTTCCAAAAATTGGCTGACGAAGTGATGCGAAGCAAAGGTTTTAGCGAAAAAAATTGGATCACGCTTGAATTTGTTGGCAAAGATCATTCTGAAAAAGCTTGGAGAGAAAGATTGGATATTCCTCTTACTTTTTTGTTGAAAAAATAGTTTCTAAAATTTTAATTACAAATAAAGATCATGACAAAAAAAAATACAAACAAAACCTCCGCAAAGATAATAGAAGGTTCTAAAAATATAGATGAAGAAATAAAAATTAGCCCTAAAATATTGTTGGGATTGACTTTTTCTACGGCTTTTCTTTATTTTTTGTATTCAAAAGCTGCTGACGGATTTTATCAGCAAGACGAAGCTGCCCATTTCATTTCGATGCTCGAATTTTGGCACAACCCAAACGGCGTGTTGAGTAATTGGGCAAAACCTGGCTACAAACTCATTTATGCCTTTCCTGCCTTATTGGGAGCTAATTTTGTGAGCCTTTTTAATTGCCTGCTTGCTGCTTTTTCTTGTTTTTTTGCCTACAAAGTAGCCGAAAAAGCGGGTAGCAAAATTGCGATTTTGGCTTTTGCCGCAACTGCTTTGCAACCGCTTTGGATCAATTTGGCTTTTCGCAATTATTCCGAATTATTGACTTCTTTTTTGTTGATTTTGGGAGTTTATTTTTTTCAGAAACAAAAATTTGCTCTTTCAGCTTTGGCAGTGAGTTATGTGGCTTTTATTCGTCAAGAAACTTATGTAATTTTAGGAATTTATGGCTTGTATTTGCTTTGGAAACGCCAATTTGTTCCTGCTTTTTTGTTGGCAACCTTTCCTTTATTTCAAAATTTTTGGGGCATGACCACCAACGGCGATCCACTTTATTTGTTGCACCAAATCACCAAACAAGGCGGAGAAATTGCGTCTGCATATCCTAGACAAGGTTTTGACCATTATTTTTTGATGTCTGTAACCATTTTTGGCGGAACGGTAGTTACCTTATTTTTGGCATATTTGGCAAGCATTTTTTTGGCGAAAAAACAACCTGTTTATGAAATTTTATTGCCTTGTTTGATCTATTTTTTGTTGCACAGTATTTTTAATCTAAAATCGTTTGAAATAGGACCTGCGGGAGGTGGAAATTTGCGTTATATGTTGGTTATTTCGCCTTTGTTGGCGGTTTTGGCTACTTTGGCAGTAGAACAAATCAAAGATTTAGAAAAGAAAAAAGAGTTGGCAATTTTTTTGGGAATTTTCATTTTGTTGGCTGCTATTTATTTGACTTATAGCAATAATTTGGTTGTTTTTAAAGAAGAACGCGACATCAAACCGCTTTTTGCTATTGTTTTGACAAGTTTTGTGGTTTTTTTACCCTTAAATCGCATGGCTTTGGTTGGAACTTTTGTGGGAATTATGGCTTTGACTAGCCTTTTTGTGGTCAAACCGATCAAAAAAAATGAGGAAGAAAAAGTTTGTGAACAAATGGCTCGTTGGTATGAAAATTATGAAAAAAGCAATGGCAAACGACCACTTTTACTACATCACGCCATGTTTTTTTATTATTTGAACCGAACTTCCTACGATTTTACACCAAAAACAGAGATTATTAATGAAAAAAACTTGGCAAAAAGTCCCAAAGGCAGCATCATTATTTGGGACTCGCATTATTCCTATCGCCCTGAACTGCGAAAAGATGCTTTGCCACACACTTATTTTTTAGGAAAATCAGACGAATATCGCATTTTGCACACAGAAGAAGCACTTACGCCTGATCAAATGGTGAGTTTTGCATTTATTGTATTTGAAAAAATAAAATAAAAACGTTTTGTTGGGGAACAAAATCTTGTAAAATTTCAGAAAATAAGTTTTTTTAAAGAAGTAAGTAATTATGCACAATTATCCGACACCTCGAAGGTGTCGGATAAATCTGATTATCAAGGAGTTACTTAACAAAATAATCATAACTAATTTTAATTGGATACTTATTATTTTTTATAATTCATTGATTATCAAGAACTAACTATTTTGAAAAAATGGTTAGTTCTCGAATTGTGTAATTTCTAAAAAAATCTAAAAAACTTTACTTTAAGAAAACAAATGAATAAAAAATAAGTCTTCGAACACAATCTATTAAAAAAGCAAAAAAAAATCGTATATTTGCAAAATATTTTTAAAAATTATGCTCGAAAAATTAGAATTAATAGAAGATCGTTTCAAGGAAGTCAGCGAAATGCTTGTGCAACCTGATAGCATGGCAGACATGAAACTCTACGCCAAACTAAGCAAAGAATACAAAGAATTAGAAAAAATCACAAATCAATACCACATTTATATTGATTTGTTGGGCAATGTAGAGAATGCTCGAGAACTCCTAAAAACTGAAAAAGATCAAGATTTTAGGGAAATGGCAAAAGCAGAACTTGAGGAATTAGAACCCAAAGTAGAGGAATGTGAAAACATCCTCAAAGATATGCTTATTCCAAGAGACCCTAACGACTCTAAAAATGTGGTTTTGGAGATCAGAGCAGGTACAGGTGGAGACGAAGCGGCTTTATTTGCAGGAGATATTTTTAGAATGTACCAACGTTTTTGCGAAAGAATGAACTGGAAAATGGAGATTATCGATTCTATGGAAGGCTCTTCGGGAGGCTACAAAGAGATCATTTGTTCTGTTGCAGGCGAAGATGTCTATGCAAAACTCAAATTTGAGTCAGGCGTACATCGAGTGCAGCGCGTACCAGCAACAGAAACACAAGGAAGAGTACATACTTCAGCAGCAAGTGTTGCGGTTTTGCCTGAAATGGAAGAGATTGAAGTGGAAATCAATATGAATGATGTCCGAAAAGATACTTTTTGTTCTTCAGGACCTGGTGGGCAGTCAGTAAATACCACTTATTCAGCAGTTCGTTTGACCCATATTCCTTCAGGTTTGGTGGCACAGTGTCAAGACGAAAAATCACAAATCAAAAATTTTGAAAAAGCATTTAAGGTATTGCGCTCTCGTTTGTACGAACTTGAACTAAGAAAACACAATGAAGAAGTAGGGGCAGCTCGAAAGTCAATGGTTGGAAATGGTGATCGTTCAGACAAAATCAGAACATACAACTATCCGCAAAGTAGAGTAACAGATCATAGAATTGGTTATACAGTGTACAATTTGCCTACGGTCATGGACGGTTCGATTGGAGATTTTATCGAAGAATTACGAATTGCAGAAAATGCAGAAAGAATTAAAGACGGAGTAGCCTAAAAAAACATCTATTTAATTGATAATCAATCTATTATAAGACTTCCAGCCTTATAATAGATTGGATAAAAATTAATAATCTTGATGACTAGGGTGAAGCATCAATTCGTCAATCACTACATGATCTGGCGAATGGACAATGTAAGAAATGGCATTGGCAATGTCTGTTGATTTCAACCAATTTGTTTTTTCTGGATTACCAACAGGAGAGCCATGAAAAAAAGTATCCACCAAACCTGGCATAATGGTACTTACTCTAATATTGTCCTTACGAACTTCTTTTCTAATGGCAGACAAAAAGGCATCTTGTGCAAATTTGCTAGCACAATACAACGATCCATTTGCAAAAGTTCTTCGAGAAACATCAGAAGCTACGCTAATAATCAGACCGCTACGTTTTTCACGCATAGAAGGCAAAACAGCTTTTGTTAGCAAAAAAGTACCTTTTACGTTAGTATTCATCACCGAATCCCAGTCCCCCATTGAAGTTTCTTCGATAGGTTTAAAAGTTCCAATACCTGCATTATTTATTAAAATATCGATGTGTCCAAATTCTTGTAAAACATGATGAACAGCACGCTGTACATTATGTTCTTCACTGATGTCTAATGCCCAATGAATGGCTTTTCCGCCTTGAATCTTAATTTCAGCATCTAATGCTTGTAATTCGGTCAAACTTCTGGCAAATAAGGCAACGGCAACGCCTTCTCTTGCAAGTTTGATGGCAACTTCTCTACCAATTCCACGAGAAGCACCTGTAATAATGGCTGTTTTCATTTGGTTAAATTTGATAAGAAACTATTTTTTTGTTCTTAATTTTGTATCAAAGGTAAAAAAAAAAAGATTTTTATACTCTTTTTACGACAAAATCTTTGACAAGTATCCTTTATTCGAGAATTTTTTTTATTTTTGCAAAAATAATAGAAAAATGGTTTTATAAAATATTACCATAAAAAAAATAATTATTTCATGAAAAAAACAGAAAAAGCCAAAGTAATTTCTAATATTTTAGAAGAGTTATTTCCAGAAGTTCCCATTCCTTTGCAACATTCCGATCCCTATACTTTGCTTATTGCAGTTTTACTTTCCGCACAATGTACCGATGAAAGAGTGAATAAAGTAACCCCTTTTTTGTTTGCCAGAGCCAAAACTCCCGCAGAAATGGTACAGCTTTCGGTTGATGAAATTCAGGAAATTATACGCCCTTGCGGACTTTCACCAAAAAAATCAAAAGCAATTTATAGTTTATCTAGGGTTTTATTGGAAAAATATGATGGGCAAGTACCAAAAACTTTCGAACAACTTGAAGAACTCGACGGTGTTGGGCATAAAACTGCTTCGGTGGTGATGTCGCAGGCTTTTGGTTTTCCTGCTTTTCCTGTGGATACGCACATTCATCGTTTGGCGTTTCGTTGGCAACTTTCGTCAGGTAAAAATGTAGAAAAAACCGAACAAGATTTAAAAAAGATATTTCCCAAAAAAAAATGGAACAAATTGCATTTGCAAATGATTTTTTTTGGTAGAAAATATTGTCCAGCCAGAGGACATAAAATTGAGAATTGCCCGATTTGTAGCAAATTTGCGGAACAAAATTTTCATCGAGATTAACAAAATGGTTTTCAAACGTTGCCAATCGTCTTTTCAGGCGTTGGCAAACGTAAAAAAAATTAACGATTAGACGTTAAAATCAATGTGCATCATAAGGCAGTTGTCTCAAATACAAACATTCCATCATGCCATCTTTTAAACCAACATCAGGCACGAACATGGTATTTATGCCAATAATTTGCAAAATTTTCACATAAATTTCAGAGGCAGGCAAAATAACTTCGGCACGGTCTTCTTTGAGTTGCAAAACGGCTTGGCGTTCTTCAAGAGAATATTCACTAATCATGGCTCTAATACCTTCTACTTCTTTGCGAGTAATCATTTTTTGAGGATTATCCACTTTCATGCTATAAATTTTGTTGATATTTCCGCCTGTTCCAACAGCAAAAAACTCTCCTTTAACTCCCTCAATTTTTTTGTTGATCCATGCTTCTATTTTGTCCCAAATATCTGTTCTTGCCGTTCCCTCTAACAAACGCACCGATCCAATTTTAAAAGATTTTGACGCAATTTTTTTTCGGCTCACATACAAACTTAACTCTGTACTTCCTCCACCAACGTCAATGTGAACATAATTATTGTCATCAATATAAGGTGCAATTGCATAATTGATAACCTCCGCCTCTCTGTCGCCATCTATAATTTCTATTCGCAAACCGCATCTTTCATATACTCTTTGAACAATCTCTTTTCCATTATTTGCCTCACGCATGGCTGCGGTGGCACAAATCATGTAGTCCTTGACTTCATAAAGTTTCATGATCAAGCTGAAAGCCTCCATCAACATCACAAATTTGTCTTCAGTATTTGGCAATATTCTGGACAAACTAAAAGAATCCTGTCCCAAACGCAAAGGAAAACGGATAAATTCCAATTTTTTGGTAATTGCCTCTCCTTTAAAATAAGCTAAACGGTTGATTTGCAAACGAATAGCATTAGAACCAATGTCAATAACAGCTAAATTCAAAATGTGTTCAGTTAAGGTTTTACAAAAATTTAAACTCAAATTGATACAGTTTTAAAAACTATACCAATTTTATTTGATTTGACAAAATTAAATGAAAAATTTGAAACCAGTTTAATTTTATTTACTTTTTTTAGAAAGTATATAAGTTCGGTTGCAAAAATAAACAATAATTTTTTATGTCCTAATTTTTCTCTATTTTTATTAACTTTGCATTGAACTAAAAAAAATTAAATGGAATCCCAAAAAAATAAATATTGGTTACACATTTTATTATTCATTTTAACGGTGCTTACCACCACTTTTTCGGGTGCAGAATTAATGTTTGGAAAGCTAAGTTATTTTACTCAATTTTTGTTTGAAGTGCCTCAAGATGCGATACTTAGCACCGATCAACTTTGGCAAGGACTCCATTATTCTATTCCTTTTTTGGCAATTCTGACTGTCCACGAATTTGGGCATTATTTTACTGCCAAATATTATCAATTACGCGTAAGTTTGCCATTTTATATTCCAATGTGGCTAGGTTTTTTGGGTTTTGGATTATCTATTGGCACAATGGGCGCGTTTATCCAAATCAAAAGCCAAATGCAAAGCAACAAAGAATTTTTTGATGTAGGCATTGCGGGACCTTTGGCGGGTTTTGTGGTGGCTATTGCAATTTTGTTTTATGGATTTACCAATTTGCCACCCGCCGAATACATTTTTACCATTCATCCTGAATACAAAATATATGGACTTGATTATGCACAATTTGTCTATAAAAATATGGAAGGGCAAACACGTTTGGGAACAAATTTGTTGTTCGAATTTTTCAAAAATTACGTGGCAGACCCCAAATTATTACCACATGACAACGAAATGATGCACTACCCTTATTTGTTGGCGGGATATTTTGCTTTGTTTTTTACAGCTCTCAACCTAATGCCTATCGGACAACTAGATGGCGGACATATTTTATATGGCTTATTAGGGTACAAAAAACACAAAATAATTTCTTTTGTTTTGCTTACCATCTTTGTTTTTTATGCAGGTTTAGGACTTTTTCGACCTATTGACGAACTGAATTATCTGGCTTATGCTCCCGTTTATATTACTTTTTTATACTTTTTGTTTTCTAGGGTTTTTGAAAGTAAAATAAGTAATTTGCTAACTGCTTTGTCGGTTTTTGCACTTCAATTTACGGTTTCTTATTTTTTCCCAAATTTGCAAGGCTATCATGGTTGGTTGCTGTTTGCCTTTATTTTAGGAAAAGTATTAGGAATTTCGCACCCTGTTGCAGAAGTAGAAAAACCTTTGGATTGGAAAAGACAAGTTTTGGGTTGGATTTCTTTGTTAATTTTTATCTTGTCTTTCACACCGCAGGTAATTGTTTTGGAATAATTTTAACTAAAATCTGAAAATTTGGTTTTGCTAATTCGCCAAAGACAACACATGACTACAAGCTCCCAAAGAAAAACCCAGTTTTTCGCAATTCCTAATCACAGCCCGATTTGTGGATTGAGTAACCATAACCGCATAGTTAAGTCCTTGATTTTGAATATGATACAAACATTCTGAAACCAAATTGTAATGCCAACCTTTGACTCCCGAAGCGGTCAAAATAATTTTTCCTACCGAAATTTGATGCCATTTTTCTTTGACAAAAGCCATCGCCGCAAAAGCGGAAACCTGCGCAAGATCGGGAATTAAAACCAAATCTGCATAACCTTTGACCGAATTCTCGATGTATTTTGCCAAAAAATCGTCTGCAATTTGCCTACTAAAAAAAGGATCAGCATGAAAACGATCAAAATTATTGCGTTGTTCAGACGCAATTTTACGCAAAGAATCAATATCAGACAAATCTGCTTTTCGGACTGCAAAGCGTTCTGTGGGCAAATTTTGGCAATTTCTGAAATAAGTATAGCGCGTTTCGGTCAGCTTAAAACCTTGACTACTAAGGGCTTGCATCAAAAAAACGTCTTCCGAAGGAATTTCGATAAATAAATATTTGTTTGTTTGCTTTTCCAAAAATTGTTTAATGGCTTGCTTTAAAATGTCAAAATTTTGGTGATCATAAAGCACAGCAAACAATTTGTAAGTAGGAAATTTGAAAAAATCAGTGTCCCAAGCCAAAAATTGCACAAAAAACAAATGTGTCTGTTTTTCGATCTCAATTTCGATGATTTGATGATCTTTTGCTTGCGCAAAGGCTTCTAATTTGGGCAAAATTCCCGAATTTATTTGAGTTTGAGCATCTATTTCTCTAAAAAAATTGTAAGGCGAATAGAAAAAAAGTTCGTTTTTTCGGGCTTCGAAAAGCGTTTGTAGTTGATTTTGCATGGCTTATTCTTTAGTTTTTTGTTTGATGTATTCAAAAGTTTCTTGAGCAATTTTTTTGGAAATTTCCTCTATTTCTTCTGCTTTTAATGAAATATGAAAATAGTTTGAAATAATTGAAGTTTGTGTTTCATCTATTTTATAAAATATTTCATATTGATATTTCCCAAAAACAACAAATAATTCTACATAGATAGAAAATGTATTTTCCGCCCTAAATTCACTAAAAAAGTATGTTTCAGTCAAAGAATCCTTAGAAAAATCGTTTATTTTAAAGTCAAAAAACAAATCTTTGAATTTTAGCAATTTATTTTGCAAATGTTTTAACAAAGGCTGAATAGTATGATTAAAAACCAAATTTACAGTGTTTTCCCCAAATTTCATTTCAATTCTATCCTTTCTACCTTCCAACTCTTTTTTAAACAAAAACAATTCTTTGTCCAAATCGTCGGGTTCTTCCATGCTTTCTCCATTTGCGCCTTTCCAAAAAGTTTCCAAAGAATGTAGTAAACCTTCCGCCAACAGCTCCACAAAAGGCTGAAAAGTCTCCGAATCTGCCTGCGCCAAAGCTGCATAATATTGGTTTCTGAACTCTTTTTCCTGCCGAATGACAATCACAGGAAAGCCTTTTTTCATGAGGATCAAATTCATAAGCAAGCGCGCCATTCTGCCATTTCCGTCATCAAAAGGGTGAATATTGACAAATTCATAATGAAAGACTGCACACAAAACCAAAGCATGAATTTGAGAATTTGCTTGTAAATTTCTATAAAAATCCATCAATTCTTGCATTTTGATTGGCGTTTCTTCTGGGCTTGCATAAAAATGCGTTTCGCCTGTGAGAGTCTGCACATGATTAGGCATTTTTTTGTATTCACCAAGCGAAATTGTTTTTTTTGTAGTTTTGCCATCGGGTGTTTGTGCAGAAGTTTGATAAGGTTCAATCAAAATCATTTTATGCAAAGTTCTAATGTCTGCTTCTGTAAAATCTTGCTCACTTTTGACAATTTCCGACAAAAAATGAATGGCATTATTATGCCCTTTGATGTCCAAATGATCTTTTAAAGGTTTGCCTTTGGCAGTAAGTCCATGCATCAAAAAAGTAACGGTTTCACCATAATCCAAACTATTTCCTTCGATGGCGTTGGAGTGAAAATTCCAATCTAAACGCATTTTTTGCATAATTTTCGCCTCTTTTTCAAGAGAAATAGGTTTTATTGCATCAATTTTCGCTTTCATTGTATCAATTTTTTCAATAATTGGGAGTTGGCTTAACCAAATCAATTTTTCAATTTTGTTTTTCATAAAATATTTTGTCAAACAGAGATTAATAAAAAATTAACAAATTGTCAATTTAAAAACTACTTCTTAAAAATTCCGTTAAAACTAAAAAAACTTATGGAAAATAGAAAACTTTGGGAAAATATTTTAGATTTTAGTTTCGAAAAACCAAATGAAGAATACGGTTTTTCGGTAAGATTGGCTTCTGAAAATGCGTGGACAGAGTATTTTGCCAAAAACGCAATTTTGGAATACAAAAAGTTTATGTATTTGGCAACCATCAGCAAAGAAATGGTTTCGCCTTCCGAAATTGTGGACATTGTTTGGCATCAACACCTCATTTTTACGCAATCCTACGCAGATTTGGGCAAAATTTTAGGAAAAAAAATCGAGCATATTCCTTCCACGCATAATTCTTCAGAAAAAGAAAAATTTATTTTGGCAAAAAACCGAACCAAAAGACTTTATGAAGCCAATTTTGGCAAACAGCCCGAACTTTTTTGGAATTATTACAGCGAATTAGACTCGATTCCTTTGAATAAGTCCAAAAGAAAAATATCGGAAATAAATACACTCTTTTTGGTGGCGTTTTTGGGATTAATTATGCCATTTTTATATGCAATCAAGCCAATTTTGGAACACATCGAAAACCCGTTTTTCTTAGTTTTTTATGTGCCAACTTTTGTCGCATTGATAATTTTTATTGAACTTTTTGCCACAAAAAAATACAGAAATTTTATTGAAAAAATATATACCAACGATATTTTTTATCATTTGAATCCTTTTGAACTCATAATGTTCAAAGAAAATAAATTGGAACAGGTCATTCATTCGCTAACAAATTCATTGATCAAACAGCAAAAAATTAAGGTAATGGAAAGTCAAAAATTGAAATTATTTGATGCAAACCCAACAGGTAATTTACGTAAAGATTTGATTATCAAGCAGTTCAAAGAAAAAGAGTCTATGTATTATGCCGAACTCATGAAAGCCGTAATTGCCAAACCTTTGTTTCAACAATACAAAGATTCGGTTGAAAAACTGCGAAAATTGATCTTTGAATCAAAAGAATATCAGAAAATTGTGCTTGTTGGCATGGCTTTATTGACGCTTTTTTTGAGTGTTGGCTTGTGCAGATTATATTTGGGAATAAGCCATGATCGTCCTGTGCTTTTTTTAGAAGTTACACTCATTATTTTTTCTATAATTTCTTTTTTTTACCTGCAACGCTTAAAAAAAGGGCTTTTTATAGAAACTTTTATCGAACATTATCAACAAGAAATTACTGAAAGAAAAGAAAAAAACTTAGAATGGGATTATGCTTTTTTGGGAGCAGCCATATTGGTGGGGAATTTTGAACCTTTGACCAAATACACAGACAGAAATAACGGAGATGGCGGAAGTTCTGGTTCTAGTTGTGGCAGTTCTGGTGGCGATGGCGGCGGCTGTGGAGGAGGTTGCGGAGGTTGTGGCGGTGGAGGAGATTAAGCAAAATTTAAGCAAAAAAATAAGCCTGCCAACAGGCAGGCTCGGATTTTTGGGTTTACTCGGCAGCCATCAAATCTACACTTCTGTTTACAAAAGCGGTCAAATCAGCACCTGAAAGCAAACTTTGTGAAAGTTTAGCCAAATCGTAGGCTTGTTTTGCCAAACGGGTTTGTGTTTGTTCGTCAGCTTTCAAAATTTTGCTGATCAAACTGTGGTTAGCATTGATGGACACATTAAAATACGGGTTTTCGTTCATGAAACTTCCCATACCGCTTGTTTTTGCCATTTCCTTCATTCTACGCATAAATTCGGGCATCGTGATCAAGACAGGCAACTCATCAACAGGCAAAGATTCGATGGAAAGCGTGTTTTCGCCTACCAAAGATTTGAAAATATCCTGCAACTTCGTTTTTTCGTCTTCCGATAAAATACTTGCTGCAGCTTCACCTTTATCGACCAATTTGTCAATGATTTCGGCATCAACGCGCTGCCAACGAATGTCTTTGTCCGATTTTTCTACGTGATTGATAAAATGACTATCCAAAACGCCTTCCATTTTCAAGACATCATAAGAACGCTTTTTGGCAGATTCTATAAAACTATGATGCTTAACAGGCTCGTTGGTGTACAAGAAAATAATTTG
This sequence comes from Bacteroidota bacterium, assembly GCA_004292785.1. GTDB lineage: Bacteria > Bacteroidota > Bacteroidia > Cytophagales > Thermoflexibacteraceae > RDXG01. The sequence continues at coordinate 3,532 of RDXG01000209.1, read as the reverse complement.
GCTATTCTTGTCGGTTTGGTTGACTCTGACAAGTTCTTTATATTCCTCCAAAGTAGATTTTTTGCCGTCTAAACTATCCAACAAAGCAAATTTAATTGCTTTTTCATAGAATTTTTCGTCGGTAATCATTCCAAATTTGGCGAACAAATTAATGTTTTCCCATTTTTCTTCAAAGGCTTTTCGGTCAGCTTTGAACAAATCATTTAGTTTATCTCCTACTTTTTTGGTAATGTAAGAGTTTATTTTTTTAACATTTCCATCGGCTTGTAAAAAGCTACGAGAAACGTTCAAAGGAATATCAGGCGAATCGATAACTCCACGCAACAAAGTCAAAAACTCTGGCACAATGTCTTTTACTTCTTCAGTAATAAAGACTTGGCGCGAATAAAGTTGAATTTTGTCTTTGCTAGGCACAAATTCGTTGCGAATTTTTGGAAAATACAACACTCCTGTCAAATTGAAAGGATAATCTACGTTTAAATGAATCCAAAACAAAGGGTCTTCGTAGGCTTCAGGATACAATTCTTTGTAAAAACTCAAATAATCTTCATCTTTGAGATCAGCAGGAGTTTTTGTCCAAATTGGCGCAGGATTATTTACTTTTTTGCCATCAAATTCTATTTCTACGGGCAAAAACTTGCAATATTTGGTCAAAATTCCACGTATTCTGCCTTTGTCCAAAAATTCTTTCGACTCTTCCGAAATATGCAACACAATGTCCGTTCCTCTGTCTGCTCTTTGTGCGGGAGAAATTTTAAATTCTGTGCTTCCGTCACATTCCCATTCTGCCGCTTGTGCGCCTTCTTTATGCGAAAGCGTAACAATTCGAACTTTTTCGGATACCATAAAAGCCGAATAAAAACCCAAACCAAAATGCCCGATCAGTTGATCTTTGGAATTGTTGAGGTCTTTGTCTTTGTATTTTTCCAAAAATTCGGTTGCCCCAGAAAACGCAATTTGGTTGATGTACTTTTTGATGTCTTCGGCAGTCATACCAATTCCACGATCGCTAACGGTGATTGTTTTTGCTTCTTCGTCAAGGCTAATGCTAATTTTAGTTTCGCCAATTTCGCCATTAAATTCGCCAATCGAAGCCAAAGCTTTGAGTTTTTGGGTGGCATCTACTGCATTCGAAACCAATTCTCGTAAGAAAATTTCGTGGTCAGAATACAAAAAACGTTTGATAATCGGAAAAATATTTTCGGTGTGTATCGAAATAGAACCTGTTTCTTGCATAAGAGAATTTTTTTATTTTTTTTGATTTAATAAAAATACATAGAAATCATGCCAAATTTTATTCCAAAAATAAAAATAGGAAAAAATGGCAGACTTTGCCTGACAAAATTACATATTTTAAAGGACAAAATTTATTTTATGTTTTTCCAATTTTTTTTATAAAACAAAAATGTTTACTTTTACGTTTAGTCTAAAAAATTGATTTTTATGAAATTGAGTGATTTTATGAGCAAAAATAAGTGGTTATATATGCTTTTAGCGCTGTGGGCGTTTGTTTTTGTGCATATCAATTACCAATCTTTTGATCAAAATCAAAGTTCCGCTTTTATTTTTTCTGTTATTCCAGATACGGAATCCAATAATTTTTCGGAAGATGTATTGATCAATGGAAATAGAACAGATTGTTTTATTCAAAGAAGATCACAACCGAGTCCCGTAAGAGTAGAAAGAACACAATTTTTTTCAGCTTCTGCGTGTAGTATTTTTTCTCAAATCTTTGATTATTCTTTTGTTGCCGAAATATTTTCTTCCAAAGTTCGGGTCATTTTTGCAAGTAATTACACTTTTTTTTGTGTAAAAAAACGCTATTTGACTTTTTGTACCTTCCGATTATAGACAGATTTATTAAATAAGGCTTTCTCGTTTTTCAACCAAAATCAGGTTGAGACTTTTTTTTATGCTTAATTTTTTAAAATCTTACTATCATTTATGAAAAAAAAATACCTTTTTATATTCATGTTTTTTTGGGCTAATTTTTCTTTTGCTCAAACAGAAAGTAATAAAGCTGAAAAATGGAAATTTGGGTTTCAATACACCACCATTACCCAATATAAACCTTCTTTTTCTGCCAAATATTCTGGGGAAAATAGTCTTTTGACCGAAGAAGAAAGCAAAACTTCTTTAACTTCAACCATGTATTTTGGTTATAAATTAGGCAAAAGAACAGAAATTTATGTCAATCCCGAATTGGCAGGCGGTTCTGGTTTGAGCAAAGCTTTGGGTGTGGCAGGTTTTCCAAACGGCGAAACTTTTAGAGTAGGTAGCCCTGATCCTAAAATTTATTTGGCAAGGGCGTATTTAAAACATACATTTCCTCTTTCTGACGAAAACGAAATGATTGCAGACGAACAAAATCAGTTTATAGGTGAGCAACCTACTTCTTATTTTTCTGTGGTAGCAGGAAAGTTTAGCATGGCAGATTTTTTTGATAAAAATAAATATTCTCATGATCCTCGAACCCAATTTCAGAATTGGTCTTTAATGAGCAATGGAGCTTGGGATTACGCCGCAGATGTGCGTGGTTATACACTTGGGATCATGTTTGAACTTAGCAAAGCCACATGGGCAATTCGTTTTGCAAGTGCTTTGTTGCCAAAAGTTGCCAATGGTGCAGAAATGGATTTTACCTTGCGCGAAGCTCGTTCCGAAACCATCGAATTTGACAAAAGTTACAGATTTGGTTCGCAAAAAGGAACGATTCGTTTGTTGGCTTTTCGCAACCAAACCAACATGGGAAGTTACGCAGAAGCTAGAAATATGTCTTCCAATAATATTGACATAACCTTAACCAGAACAGAGGGACGAACTAAATATGGTTTTGGGCTAAATATTGAACATGATTTTAACCAAAATATAGGTTTTTTTGGAAGATTGGGCTGGAATGATGGGCAAAATGAAACTTGGGTTTTTACAGAAATTGATCAAACGACTAGTTTAGGAATGGTTTTGAATGGAAATTTATGGAAACGCAAAGCGGATATTTGGGGAATCGCTTGGGTAATGAACGGAATTTCTGAACAGCATCAAGGCTATTTGAAAGCTGGAGGAAAAGGTTTTATGCTCGGAGATGGAAATCTGAACTATGCTCCTGAATTGATTGGCGAAACTTATTATTCCTTCTCTTTGGGGAATTTTTTAACGTTAAGTCCTAATTATCAGTTTATTATAAATCCTGCTTACAATGCGGACAGAGGTTTGGTTCACGTTTTTTCTTTGAGATGCCGTGTAGAAATCTAAAAAAGTTCAGGCGCTTGTAAAAAAAGCGTCTGAAATAATAATTATTTTTTAGTTTTATCTCAATTTTTTAGCAATTTCTTCCACTTCTTTTAAAGAAAGTTCGGTGAGTTCTGCGGTTTCTGTGATACTGTAACCCTTTTTTAAACACTTCTCCGCCATTTTGATCGCTTTTTCATTAGCACCCTCTTGTCTTCCATCTGCAAAAGCCGTATCCAAACTGTTTTTAACATCACGATAATATTTCAAACTCTCCTCATAAGCAAATTTTTCACTTGCACTT
>RDXG01000361.1 GCA_004292785.1 Bacteroidota bacterium | reverse complement strand
GAAAAAAGATTTGGCAGCAAAAATTACCCGAAACCTCGAAATTGACTCTTTGGAAGTTGAAAAATTGCTCAATGATCCCCAAAAAACAGCCGAATTGGGTTTTGACACCACCAATATTATGGCAATGTTTATCCCAAATACTTACGAAATGTATTGGACAAGTTCTGCCGATCAATTACTCAAAAAAATGCAAGCCGAATACCATAAATTTTGGAACGAAGACAGAAAAGCAAAAGCTAAAGCATTGAATTTGAGTGAGATACAAGTTTCTATTTTGGCTTCGATTGTAGAAGCAGAAACCAAAAAACAAGATGAAGCACCAATTATTGCAGGCGTATATTTGAACCGTTTGGCAAAAGGCGAAAAATTGCAAGCCGACCCAACAGTAATTTTTGGAATAGGCGATTTTGGAATTAAACGCTTGTTAATCAGTCATTTGCAACACGATTCGCCTTACAATACCTACAAATATGCAGGGCTTCCGCCAGGTTTGATCAATTTGCCTTCTGTGCCATCTTTGGAGGCAGTTTTAAACCCTCAAAAACATGATTATATCTTTTTTTGTGCAAAAGAAGATTTTTCGGGTTATCATAATTTTGCAGTTTCTTATAACGATCACCTTAAAAATGCGGCGCGTTATCAGGCAGCACTAAACAAACTTAATATCAGATGAAAACAGCCATTATCGTAGGAGCAAGCGGATTGGTGGGCAGCGAATTATTAAATTGTTTGTTGGCAGACCCAAATTATTCGCAAATAACCGTTTTGGTTAGGCAAAAATTAGCCATTGAAAACCCAAAATTGTATCAAAAAGTCATTGATTTCGACAAAATTTCAGAACGAACCACTATTTTTGCCGATCACGCTTTTTGTTGTTTGGGAACAACTATGAAGCAGGCAGGCAGTAAAGAGGCTTTTTATAAAGTTGATTTTACTTATGCCTATGAATTTGCAAAATTTGCGTTCAGAAGTGGAATAAAGAAGTTTTTGATTGTTACCGCTATGGGAGCAGATGCCAAAAGTATGATTTATTACAACCGAGTCAAAGGTGAAATTGAGCAAAAAATTATCGAATTGGATTTTGATTCCTTGCAAATTATTCGTCCTTCTTTGTTGCTTGGTAAAAGAAAAAATCCTAGAATTGGTGAAGATTTTGGAAAAATATTTGGAAAAATATTCAGTTTTTTAATTCCAAAACGTTATCAAGCCATCGAAGGTGCGCAAGTGGCGAAGGCTTTGTGGAAAATTGCCAATAAAAATCTGTTGGGAAATCACATTCACGAATCGGATAAATTATATCTTTGATTTTTATGAAAAAAAAATTAATATATTTTCTTTTTTTAGCAAGTTTTTTGCCCTCTTGTGAAAGTAAAAGCCTTGATCCTGTGGATAAATTGCTAGGCTACGATTATTTTCCCGTCGAAGTTGGCTATTTTATTTCCTACAACGTCAAGGAAAGTATTTACAAAGTCAATCAGCCTGTCGAACAAAAAAGCTATCAACTCAAAGAAGTTTTTAGCGAAAAGTTTGCGGATCAGTCAGGCGCGCAAATCTATAAAATTGTTCGTTATCAGCGCGAAAATGGCAGAAAAAATTGGCAAATTGTGTCTGAATTGACCGCAAGCAAATCTCGTTTGAATGCAGTCAGAAACGAATTTAATTTTTCTTTTATCAAATTGGTTTTTCCTTTGGAAAAAGACAAAACTTGGAACGGAAACGTACTGAATAATTTGGGTACAGAACGTTACGTGATGCAAGATTTGGCAAAAGAATTTACTTTTTCGGGCAAAAAATATAGCAAAACGGTTACAGTTATTGAAAACAACGATTCTACGCTGGTCAATAAAGACGTAAGAAAAAGTGTTTATTCGGAGCAAATTGGGCTAATTTACAGCAAATCAGAACAATTAGCCTATTGCCAAGATCAAAAAAAAGGTTGTTTGGGCAAAGCCATCATCGAAAGTGGCAGGATACTTGAAATGTCTATTTTTGATTCTGGAAAAGAGTAATTTTTTTCATAAATAAATAATTTTTTTTGATTTTGTATAAAATTTTTACATATTGCAACGTGTTCTCATTCCGATACCAAATTAATTATGACAGCCATTAAATATAATATTTTATATGTAGATGACGAGGTGAACAATTTGCACGTTTTTAGAAGTGCATTTTTTCGTTTTTATCAAATTTTTACTGCTGCTTCTGCCAAAGAAGGCATGAAAATTATGGAAGAAAATGAGATTCATCTCATTATTAGTGATCAAAAAATGCCTGAAATAACAGGTACGGAATTTCTTGCTGCGACGGTGGCGCAACACCCAAATTCCATGCGAATGATTTTGTCGGGATATAGCGACATCGAGGTCATTATGGAAGCAGTTAATAAATGTGGAATTTACCAATATATTTTAAAACCTTGGGACAGAAGAACGCTCAAATTGATTATTGATAACGCAATTTCTAAATATCAGTTGAGTATTGACAATGCCAAATTGATGGCAGATTTGGAAAATTCTAACAATGCCCTAGAAGAAAAGGTAAATCAACGCACTGAATCTTTAGAGCAAAAAACAAAACTACTCGAAAAAACAAACGAGGAACTTTTGAACGTTAATAAAATTAAAGATAAATTATTTTCTATTATTTCCCATGATCTTCGAGGTCCGATTGGTACACTAACCAATTTTGTTTCTACACTTATTCAATATCAAGACGCTTTTTCGCCAGAGGAAATAACAGAACTTGCCCAACAAATACAGGCTTCTGTGATTAACGTAGGTGATTTGCTCAAAAATTTGTTGCAATGGTCACGCCTGCAAATGAGTACGATTGTAGTCAATGCAAAAATCTTAAATTTGTATTCTTTGTTAGAAAAACAACAAAAGACTTTGCAACCAACGGCTTACCAAAAAAATATTGAACTTGTACTCGAAAATATACCAAAAGACTTGTTGGTAAAAGCCGATGAGGATATGTTAAATTTGGTATTAAGGAATCTCATTGGCAATTCTTTGAAATTCACAGATAAAAACGGAAAAATTCGTTTGTTGGCACAAAAAGAAGGGAATTTTGTCAAAGTGAGCATCAACGATTCAGGGGTTGGAATGTCTGGCGAAGTTAGAGAAAACTTATTTAAAGCCGATCAGCACCACACAAGTTATGGAACAGCCAACGAAAAAGGGACAGGACTTGGTCTGAAACTTTGCAAAGAATTTGTAGAAAAACAAGAAGGCGAAATTTGGGTAGAAAGTGAAGAAGGAAAAGGCTCAACATTCATTTTTACCATTCCGTCAGCAGAATAATATTCCAAAATCCACAAGAAATTTTATAAATTCTTGTGGATTTTTTTATTTTTCCAAAGGAATACTCATTTCACCACAAATCGGACTTTTTAGTTTTTGTCTGATCACATTTTGATCGCTTTCATTGGCAAGCAAAAACATAAGTTTGGTAATGGCAGCTTCAGGCGTAATGTCGTTTCCACTAATGACTCCAATTTCTGCCAATTTATGGCTAGTTTCATAAATACTTTGCACCACTCTGCCTCCGTTACATTGCGAAACATTATAAATAATTACCCCTTTTTGGATCGCATTTTCCAAAGATTTGATAAAAAATGGACTAGTTGGGGCTGTTCCTGCACCATAAGTTTCTAAAACGACTCCTTTTAAGCCTTCCATGCCCAAAATATTTTCCAAATAATTGGGCTGAATGCTTGGAAAAATTTTCAAAATCAATACATTGTTTTCTACTTTGTTATAAAAATAAAAAGGATCGGTAGAATGAGGCATAATGTAATTTTCATTAAAATCAATCGTAACGCCTGCCACCGCCAAAGGTGGATAATTTTCGGATTCAAAAGCTGTAAAATTGACACTCTGAACCTTTCTAGCCCTGTTTCCTCGCAAAAGTAAATTGTCGAAAAAAATACATACTTCGGGTACGCTTGCCTTTCCGTTGGTTTTGCTTGCAGCAATTTCGAGGGCAGAAATAAAATTTTCGCGCGCATCGGTGCGAGTCATTCCAATCGGAAGCTGTGAACCTGTAAAAATAACGGGTTTGCCAATATTTTGCAATAAATAACTAACCGCAGATGCACTATACGCCATTGTGTCTGTGCCATGCAAAATCACAAAAGCATCATAATCGCTATAAAAATCGTAGATCATTCGAGCAATATTGACCCAATTTTCGGAAGTAAAATTGGCTGAATCCAAAGGGTTTCTTAGGGAAAGTACCGTAAGTTCAAAGTCAAAACGAGTTAATTCAGGAACTTTTTCAAGGATTTTAGTAAAATTAAAAGGCACTAAGGTCTTTGTTTGGCGATCATAATCCATGCCAATAGTGCCGCCTGTATAAATTACCAAAATAGATGTATCCGCAGACTGCCCTGCAACTGTCTGAATATTAATTGTTTTGTAATAATTAAGCATATTTTTTTTGTTTGTTGGATTAAATTGTTAAAAATAAAAATTTTTAGCAATTTTTTTGTAATAATAATTTAATTAATCAAAAATAATAGATTTTTTACATCAAAATTTTCGCGGTAATATATTCCTTCAGGGAAAATCAGTGTCTGCAAATAGGAATTTTTCTGCTTTGATTAGCATTTTGGTATCATTGCGCTTGAACTTTATTTTTGTTCGTATTTTTATCAATATCTGGCACAATTACAGGCGTATCTTCTTGTTTTTCAGTAATCTAAACTAATGACGAGAAGATAGTTAATTTTTTAATTACGTTCTGTATAGAGAACAGGCATGAACACAAAAAAACTTTAAAGTAAGCCAAACGTTTTACTTTAAAGTTTTTTTACAAACTTTATTACCAACGAATCATGGCAGAAGCCCAAGTAAAACCACTTCCAAAAGCAAACAAACAAACCAAATCATTTTCTTTAATTCGCCCTGCTTCCCAAGCCTCCGTCAGGGCTATTGGAATAGATGCGGCGGTAGTATTTCCGTAATTGTGAATATTTCGCACAATTTTTTCATCTGGAATGTTAAAACGCTTTTGAACGGTTTGCGTAATTCTGTCATTTGCCTGATGCGGAACGTATAAAGCCACTTCTTCAGCTTTCAAATTGTTGGCATTTAAGGCTTCCTCAATCGCTTCGGGCATACGTGTTACTGCGTGTTTGAACACATAACTGCCGTTCATGATCGGATAAAATTTTCCTCCTGCTTTTTGTTCATTTGGATCAAATTTGTCTTTTGCGTGGCTGTTTGGATATAAAATTGCCAAATCTTCTGCATATTTTCCTTCGCTGTGCAAATGAGAAGACAAAATTCCTTTGTTTTTTTCGTCAGTAGCAGTCAAAACGGCTGCTCCTGCACCGTCACCAAAAATTACGGCAACGTGTCTGCCTTCGTCTGAATAATCGAGTCCGCTAGAATGAATTTCTGAACCAACCACCAACACATTTTTATACATTCCCGTTTTTATAAATTGGTCGGCAATGGAAAGTCCGTACATAAAACCCGAACATTGCGCACGCACGTCAATCGCGGCAATATTTCTAAAATCCATAGAACGCTGCAACAACACCCCCGAACCTGGAAAATAATAATCAGGACTTAGAGTGGCATAAACGATCAGATCAATATCTTTTGCCTCCAAATTTGCACGTTTTAGCGCAATTTCAGACGCTTTTACTCCAAAACCATAATTGGTATCATTATTTTCGGGACTGTAATAATGTCTTTGATTAATTCCTGTTCGTTCCACAATCCACTCGTTTGTGGTATTCATTTTTTGTGAAAGATCGTGATTGGTTACAATATTTTCAGGCACATAAAACCCTAAACCAATAATTTTTGATTGTTTCATTTGGTTATTTTTTTGCGAAAATTATACATTTTTTTTGATTTTATTTCTTTTTTCTAACAAAATATGAAGTAAAACCAAGTTTTTTTCTAGTATATTTCTAAAACTACAAAATTCTTTCCATGAAATTCAAAACTTTCGCCTACTTTTTTGTGATGAAATTTTTCTCCTATTGGCGAATTTTGTGAGATGACAAAATACGATTCTTTTTCCAAATCAATTTTTCCAATGCCAATAGCCATAAAAAATTTGCCCTGATTACTTACCACCAAAGTTCCCAAAACGACCATTTGATAGCTGTTTTGAAAGTTGATTTGTTTAAGAATTTGTTGCAATTTTTGGCTTTCTGCCAAACGTTTCGTATAATTTTCGATTTCTATTTGCATCATAGATCGAGTGGTTTCGTATTTGTCGCCTGCGCTACTTTTGGTTTCTTCGTTGGCAGCTTTTTGCGAATCGGCTATGCCTTTTTTTGATGCAATAATCTGATTTTCAACAAATTGCATACATTTTTCGTAAAGATTTTCTTTAATCTGTTTTTGCATATTTTTATAAATTTTTTAAGAATTTGCAAATCTATAAAATTAAAAGATAAACTTTGATACCTTTTAAAATCTTGAAAATAAAAAATTATCCATCATTTTGCGTTCATGATCCATTTTATTCTAATTAAAAAAATACTAATTTTACGGTAAGATTTTTTAAAACCATAAAATTTTATGAAAAAAATATTTTTTTTGATTGCTTTATTTTTCGCATTTGATTTGTCTGCGCAAAGCCTAAAAACAGGTTTTTGGCGTGCAGTTTTGCAAACGCAAGCACAAGAATTGCCTTTTATGGTGGAAGTTGTTCATGCCAATAAAGTGCTGATTATCAACGGAAAAGAGCAATTTGCTTGCGAACAAATCCGATACGATCAAGACTCGGTGCATATAGATTTGGGGCATTTTGACGGCGAATTGGTTGCCAAAATTTCTGACCAAAAAATGCAAGGTTATTGGGTCAGATTCAATACTAGCCAACCTTATCAAGTGCCTTTTTTTATGGAATTTGGCAAAAAAAATCGTTTTGAAAGCCTAAAAAAAGCAGAAACAGATTTTTCAGGTACTTGGGAAGTAGAATTTGTATCTGATCAAGGAGTTGCAAAAAAAGTAGTAGGTATTTTTGAACAAAAAAACGAATATTTGACAGGAACATTTTTGACTCCCACAGGAGATTATCGTTTTTTGGAAGGCAAAACCGAAGCAAAATCGATGGCAATGTCTAGCTTCAACGGAGGAGATGCTTATTTGTTTCAAGCTGATTTACAGACAGATAACAGCATAAAAGGGCAATATTGGTCAGGAAAAAGCTATCACGCCACTTGGACTGCCCGCAGAAATGAGCAAGCAAAATTACCTGATGCCAATACAATGACTTTTTTGAAAGAAGGCTACAAAACCCTTGATTTTGCGTTTCCAAATTTGGAGGGAAAAACCATACAACTAACCGACGAAAAGTTTAAAAATAAGGTGGTTATTGTGCAATTATTTGGTTCTTGGTGTCCGAATTGCATGGACGAAACCGCTTTTTTAGCACCTTTCTACAAAAAAAATAAGTCCAAAGGATTGGAAATTGTGGCTTTGGCTTACGAAAATTATGACAATTTGGCGCAAGCAAAACCCCGAATCGAAAAGATAGTAAAACGCTTTGAGGTAGGCTACGAAATTCTTTTTGCAGGAAAAAAAGACAAAGAAGTTGCCAACAAAACTTTGCCTGCTTTGAACGCAATTTTGAGTTTTCCGACCACAATCGTTATTGATAAAAAAGGGCTTGTTCGCCAAATTCACACAGGTTTTTCGGGAGCTGCCACAGGAAAATATTATCTGGCTTGGATCGAAGAATTTGAAAGTTTGATCAGTAAATTATTAAAAGAATAAATTTCTAATAAAAATAGGACTTACGCAATGTAAACAAACAAGAATGTTTGTTTATAATTTCGTTCTTTTTTTATTTTTTACGTAAGTCCTAAAAAATACAAAACATATCCACTAAAATATATTTTCCTCTTACAACGAAAAAATCTATTTTTTCAAATTTTTCTCAAAAAACCAATCATTGATAAATATCTAGCCAAACAAGACAAAAAAGTTTTGGCAACGCAATGGCATATTTATAGAAATCATTTTCACAACCCTGACGTTCAAGAAAACATCAGAAACAGCAAAGAAGAGCAATATCAAGAAGGATTTTTGCGAGATTTGTTTGTTAAAATTTTGGGTTATACTTTGAATCCCGATCAAAATTTTAATTTGACAACGGAATTAAAAAACGTCAAAGACAGCAAAAAAGCCGATGGCGCAATGATTTTTGATCAAAAAGTGATCACGATTATCGAGTTGAAAGGCACAAATACCACCGATTTGAACCGAATCGAGGTGCAGGCTTTTGGTTATAAAAATAATCAGCCTGAATGTGTGTACGTCATTACTTCGAACTTCGAAAAATTGCGTTTTTACATCGACAATGCCATCGAAAACATCGAGTTTAATTTGTTTAAATTGACCGAAAAAGAATTTGAAATTCTCTATTTGTGCCTGTGCTGTGAAAACGTAAAAAACGGTCTTCCCAAACTTTTAAAGCAAGAATCTTTGAATCAAGAAGATGCAATTACAAAAAAATTGTATCAAGATTATTCGAATTTCAAAAATGATTTGTACCAAAATTTATTGAAAAACAACCCGCAATTCGCGCCTTTGGAATTGTTTAAAAAGTCCCAAAAGTTATTGGATCGTTTTCTGTTTTTGTTTTTTGCAGAAGACAAATTGTTGGTTCAGCCAAATTCTGTGAGAATTATTTTGAAAAAGTGGCGAAGTATGAATGATTGGGACGATTATCTTCCTCTTTATGAACAATATAAGAAATATTTTAACTTTTTCAATAAGGGAATAAAAAACCAAACTCTCGAAATTTATCCCTACAACGGCGGGCTTTTCTTGGCAGACGAATTTTTGGATCAACTCAAAATTGATGATCATATTCTCGAATTTCACACTTTGAAAATGTCGGATTATGATTTTAATTCGGAAGTTGATGTGAATATTTTGGGGCATATTTTCGAAAATTCTTTGAATGAAATTGATGAAATTATTCTTTGAATGAAATTGATGAAATTAGAAATTCCACTTCTTCGAGAAGTGGAATTTCTGAATCTATTTCGAAGCGCAAAAAAGATGGCGTTTTTTATACGCCAAAATACATTACCAAATACATTGTCGAAAATACCGTAGGAAAACTTTGCGTTTCTAAAAAAACAGAATTGCAAATCCTTGATAATGAATATGTTAAGGACAAAAAACGCAAAAAAGATGCTACGCAAATTTTGCTCGAAAAACTGAAAAAATATCGGGAATGGCTTTTGCAAATCACGATCATCGATCCTGCTTGCGGTTCTGGTGCTTTTCTCAACGAAGCCCTTAATTTTTTGATTGCCGAACACGCTTACATTGACGAATTGCAAGCCAAATTATTTGGCGATTCTTTGATTTTGTCTGATGTCGAAAAAAGTATTTTGGAAAATAATTTGTTTGGCGTGGACATAAACGAGGAAAGTGTGGACATTGCAAAACTTTCGCTTTGGCTAAGAACGGCTCGCCCTGAACGCAAATTGAACAATTTGAACGCCAATATCAAATGCGGAAATTCTTTGATTAGCGATTCGCAAGTGACTGGTAGTCAGGCATTTGATTGGGAAAAAGAATTTCCGCAGGTTTTTGAAAAAGGCGGTTTTGATGTCGTGATTGGAAATCCGCCTTATGTGCAGTTGCAATCTTTGAAAGAACTTTCTCAAAGTTTGGAAAATCAAAAATATGAAACTTTCGAAAAAATGGGCGATTTGTATTGCCTTTTCTACGAAAAAGGGGCGCAAATTCTGAAAAATGGTGGGATTTTGGGCTACATTACCTCGAATAAATGGATGCGCGCCAATTATGGCAAATCTTTGCGAAAATTTTTTACTGAACAAACACAGCCTTTATTGTTGGCA
>RDXG01000360.1 GCA_004292785.1 Bacteroidota bacterium | reverse complement strand
CCGTAATCTTTTCGTAGGTTTGCACAAATGCCGCAATAAAAATTTCTAAATTCTTGATTTTGACAAGAATCGGGTTTTAAGTGTCCTAGCATATTTTGTATTTTTTTAAGACTATTTTTTTTTGTTATTTTAAGCCATTATTTTAACCAAATCTAAAAAAAAATTCTTTTATGAAAATCATCTTATTATTTTTTTCTTTTTTGGTCGTTTCTTGTGCGCCAGTAATTCGGCAAGCAAATGTTGAAAGGGTTGTAAAAGCGCTTTCTGACGACAAAATGCAGGGCAGAGGCAATTTTGAGGCAGGTTTAAAACAGGCTTCAAATTTTATTGCCAACGAATTTACGCAAATTGGTTTACAACCTTTGGAAAAAAACATAGGTTTTGAGCAAAATTTTGAAGTTTTTGGTAGCCAATCAGTTTTGGGAATTGTTTGGATAAACGAGATCAAATTAGAAAATGAACAGTATTTTTTTAGTTCTTCTGCTCAAAAAACAGAATTGACAAAAGAAAATACCGACTTTTTTTACATTAAAAGAGGAGAAGATTTTAGAAAAAAAATTGCAGAAATGAATATGCAAATGGGTGTTTCCAAAAAAGCAAAAGCTGTTTTTGCGCATCCCTCCCACCAAGACATTTTCAAACGCTACAAAAATTTTTATGCTCAAAAATCTTTGAGTTTGGAGACAGAACGTCCTACTTTGCTTTTTGTATTGGCAGAAGTTGATGAAATTGTGGACTTTAATGTAGAATTGATTAGCAAAATTTCAAAATTACCTTCGAACAACGTTGTAGGTGTTTTGAAAGGCGAAAGCAAGGCCAATGAATATGTTATTTTTTCGGGACATTACGATCATTTGGGCATAATTTCGGTTCAAAATGAGGATTCTATTGCCAACGGTGCAGATGATGACGCTTCAGGAGTTACAGCTGTGATCGAACTTGCAAATTATTTCAAAAAACAAGGAAATAACGAAAGAAGTATTATTTTTGTGGCTTTTGCCGCAGAAGAAATTGGAGGTTATGGTTCTCAATATTTTTCTAAAAATTTGCCCGCAGAACAAATTGTAGCCATGTTTAATATAGAAATGATCGGAAAAGAGTCAAAATTTGGCAAAAAATCGGCATTTATTACAGGTTTTGAAAAAAGTGATTTTGGAAAAATTTTGCAAAGAAATTTGGAAGGTTCTGGTTTTCAGTTTTTGCCTGATCCTTACCCTGACCAAAATCTGTTTTATCGCTCAGATAATGCCACGCTTGCTAAATTAGGCGTTCCTGCGCACACCATTTCGTCTTCGCAAATAGATAATGACAAACTTTATCATTCTGTTGATGACGAATTTGAGAGTTTGGATCGTGAAAATATCACCAACATTATTCAGGCGATTGCGCAAAGTGCAGCAGGTATTATTTCAGGCAAAGATACACCAACTAGAATAAAAGAGTAAAAAAAAGTATAAGATTTTGAAGCCTTACACTTTTTTTTGTTCTTTTTAAGACTGAACACAAAAGTTTTTTGCGTTTGCGTTCAGTCTTTTTAATCGTCTAAAAAAATTGTCTGATAAATAACGTAGTAAATGTTAAAAGTTAAAAATAAAAATGTATCTTCTGATGTTACAAAAAAATCTTACTTACAAAAACTTTGATTTTAATTATCATTTATTATATTTGCTAAAAATTTGAAAAATTGGAAAATCTTTTTCGCAAATTTTGCATAACCACCATTGTTGCCGTATATTTGTTGATTTTGGTCGGCAGTGTGGTTCGCAGTACAGCTTCGGGCATGGGTTGCCCCGATTGGCCTAAATGTTTTGGACAATACATTCCCCCAACAGACATTAGCCAACTTCCCGCAGATTACAAAACTGTTTTTGCGGTAGCAGGCAAAGAAATAGCCGATTTTGATGCCTTTAAAACTTGGGTCGAATACCTAAATCGCTTGCTTGGCGTGTTGATCGGTTTTTTTATATTTTTGACTTTTGTTTTTTCTTTGCTTGCAAAAAATGATCGGAAAGTGGTTTATGGTTCGTTTTTGGCTTTGCTTCTGGTCGGTTTCGAGGGCTGGCTCGGCTCGCGTGTCGTGGCTACAAACCTAAAACCATTGCTCATCACCGCACACATGATCGTGGCTTTGCTGATTGTTTTGGTTCTGATTCAGGTCTTTTTTAAGACGTTAAACAAGCAATTTGCAGAAATTTCAGACAAATATTCCATCAATAAGTATTTATTAATTGCTTTTTTCCTATCTTTAATCCAAATTTTGTTGGGAACGCAAGTCCGAGAAGGCGTTGATCGGATGGCGGTTTTGTTGCAAGAATCGGCAAGAGAAACTTGGCTAGAAGAAATTGGGATCATGTTTTATGTGCATCGATCTTTTTCTATTTTGGTTTTGTTGGTAAATGTTTTATTCATTCGCCAAATCTTTAAAAATAATTTGTCAGACCTAAAAACAAGTGCCTACGCCTTAGTTTTTTTCTTGTTTATTGAAATTGCAAGTGGCGTAATTATGGCTTATTTTGCTATTCCTGCGGTCATGCAACCTGTCCATTTGTTGTTGGCAAGTCTGATTTTGGGCGTGCAATATTGGGCAATTTTAATCATCAAAAAATCTTAAAAATGTTTGTCGATTTTGCCTTTATTATGTTTGTTTTTATGCTCACCATCCCTGCGGTGGCGGGCTATTACGCGCACAGTAGAGGCAGATCGTTTTGGTTTTGGTTTTTCCTAAGTCTTTGTTTACCAGTGATTTCCCATCTGATTTTGGCTTTTTTGCCTGATGAAAGTTCGCCTATCGAAAAAGAATTGCACGATTTGAGAGTCAAAAATAAAATGTTGGGCTTAAAATCCGATCTGCCTTTGCACGACAAAGCCTTGCAAATTTTGCTTCGAAAAAATGCAGATCAATTAAAATTAACCCTAAAAAAATCTTTAATTGGTAATTATCAAACTGTTGATATTTGGATAAATAAAGAAAATTTGCTAGAAAAAATTAATCAAACCGAACTTCATTTTGCCATCAAAGAAGGAAAACCTAGTTTGGCAGGCGATTATGAGGGAATTCCGCAAAATTTTGTGCAAAATCCTTCAGGGCTTTGGTTGGGCGTTCCGCAAGAATTTTATAACAGTCCAGACGGAAAAACAGCTTTATTTGTGTCCCAAAAAACAGGTTTTGCGAATGATTGGGGCTTTTTTGTCAAAATAGAAGTTTATCCGCAACATATTGTTTGGCGAAAATTTGAACAAAACAAAAGAAAACATTGGAAATATGAGCAATTAGGCAGTTTTGTTTTTGATCGTTGGCAATATGTGCAGGCTTTGGAAATGAAAGATTTTGAAAATGAATGAAAAATTGTATTTTTGTGCTTAAAATTTTTATAATATGTATATTAAATCTTTGCAAATTCAAAATTTTAAATCTTTTAAAGATGTAAAAATCGATTTTAATAAAGAAGTAAATATTTTGACAGGAGTAAATAATTCTGGAAAAACAAGTATTTTAGAAGCCATAGCGCTTTGGCAGGAGTGCTTTGTCAAACTTTTGCGACAAGCAGAAAGAGGAACACAAAATTATAGCAAAAACGATTTTATTTTGGGAAATACACAAAACAAATATTTTCCATTTGAACAAATTAATAGCGTCAGAAGTCCTAATTTTGAGGATATTTTTTATAATCAAGAAAAAAATAATAGAATTTTATTAAAAGCAAATATTCAAAACGAGGGACAAAACATCGAAGTTGGTTTTCAAATTGGTAGTTCAGGTTCTAATTATGTGATCGAATTGTTTGATTTTAAGCAGTATAATTTTGCTTTTTTTAACAAATTTTTTAGGCATTTTCCCCTTCCTATTTCTTTGTTTTATGCTTCACCTGTGTCGGCTATTGGGGAAAGAGAAAATTTTACGACCACGCCCTTAATCAAAGATGCGATACAAAGTAGGAAGTCCGCAAGCGTTTTGCGTAATCGTTTGTATGCTTTGTATAGAAATAATATAGATTATTCCAATTTTTTGAGTAATTTAAACTATATTTTGTTCGACAATAACGAAAAATTAGAATTTTTTACGCAAAGTGATATTCAAAAAGACAGCAGAGTTGTTTTTAATTTTAAAATTGCTAGTAAAGACAACGAAAAAGACCTTGCTCTGCTAGGAAGTGGAAGTTTGCAAATTATAGAAATTTTGTTAAATTTGTATTATCGTGAACAAAAAAGCGATCTGAATTTGGTTTTGCTAGACGAACCCGACAGTTACGTGCATCGAGATATTCAAAGGCGTTTGCTAAAAATAATTACAGAATTTTCGGATAAAAACCAAATTTTTATTACTACTCACAACGAATCTTTGATCAGAAACTCGGCAGTAAATCAGCTTTTTCATTTGGAAAACAAAGCAGAAAATCATTATCAAGCCCTTGATAATAAGGAACTTATAAAAATTTCTAAAAACGGAAACAAACATTTTACAGGAATTTATCCGTTAATTAGTAACCCAATAATTAGTTCTTTAAGTAATTCTAATGGTTTGGATTTTATAAATGCCATCGAAGCCGATCAAATTATTTTTGTCGAAGGCGAAGATGATGCTCGAATTTGGCATATTTTGTTACAAAAAGCATTTATTCCACCAAAAAATAAAAAATATGTTTTTTGGGTGCTTGGTGGAATCTCGAATGTTTTTAAAGAAATTATTGCTTATAAAACAGTTTTTTCTGCCATCAAAAATCAACAAACTTTATGGGAAAAATCTGTTTTGATTTTGGATAGAGATTTTTATAACGATTTGCAAATCAATGATTTACAAAATTTATTTTATTCAGAAAAAAGTAAATCTAATATTGGAATCAAAACGTTTATTCCCGAATTTTGTACGCTAGAATCGGTTTTGCTTACAGAACCAGAAAAATTAAGCCATTTACTTTCTGTTTGGATTCTTAATTATCACGCAAAAAATATCGGTGAAAATACGCTTTTGCAAAATAGTAAAAATGCTTTTGATGCCTTAGAAAAGGCTTTTTCAAACAAATTTACCAATCATTTTTATACGGAATCGGCTTTTACTTTGTCTGGTCATAAAAAACTGATCACAGAAATTATTTTGCCACAAATCAAAAATTTGCAAATTCCAAAGTCAATTTCAACTCATGAACTCAAAATTGAAGGCGAATTGAGAACTTATATAGAAAACTGTTTGCAAAACAAAGAATTTTATAAAATAGCCAAAAAAGAGGAGGTAGAATTGTTTATAAACAAAATTTTAGAACCACATGGGCTTGTTTTTGATGTCGAAAAAGATTTTATAAACCTAATTCGAGGAGTTGATGTCAAACCTTGGTTCAATGCATGGGATTTTTTAAAAAAATTATAACCAAACCAAAACCATGAAAAAAATAGGAATTTCTTTACTTTTGTTCCTTGCCGTGATTTTATTTCAGTGCAAAGATGAAAAAAAAACCGAATCTCAAGACCTTGCCGTTCAATATCCAAACAAAGATAGCGAATTGGCTTTGCTCATGCGCGAAATGTACACAGACACAGAAACCTTAAAAAAAGCCATCGAAAACAAGACTTTACCGCCTGATTTTCGCGAAAAATTCAAAAAAATTCATTCTGCAATTCCAACCGATCCAAAGGTAAAAACGGAGAGTTTTGCGCAATTAAGCAACAATTTTCTCAACAATTTGGATCAACTTTACACCTCTTCTAACCGAGTCGAAGGTTTGGAAACTTTGATCGGCAGTTGCATTGCTTGTCATCAAAATTTTTGCCCAGGCCCGATCAAAAGAATTAAAAAATTAAGTACGAAAACAGCCAATTAATCATGCAATTACAAAAACTAGAAATTAGGGGTTTCAAAAGTTTTGGAGATAAAATTACGATCCATTTTGACAAAGGAATTACGGGAATTGTCGGACCAAACGGTTGCGGAAAGTCGAATGTAGTCGATTCTATTCGTTGGGTTTTGGGCGAGCAAAGTACCAAAAATTTGCGTTCAGAAAAGATGGAAAATATCATTTTTAATGGCACAAAAAACCGAAAACCACTACAAATGGCGGAAGTTTCCCTAACTTTTGACAACACCAAAAACATTTTGCCTACCGAATATTCGCAAGTTACAATCACGCGCCGCTACTATCGGGCAGGCGAAGGCGAATATCTGTTAAATGGCGTGCCTTGTCGCCTCAAAGACATCAATAATTTGTTTTTGGACACAGGAATTGGCTCGGATAGCTACGCCATCATCGAATTGAAAATGATTGACAGCATTCTTAACGACACTGATCATTCCAGAAGTACGCTTTTTGAAGAAGCGGCGGGCATTTCGAAGTTCAAAATTAGAAAAAAAGAAACCCTAAAAAAACTAGAAGAAACCGATGCGGATTTGTCCAGAGTCGATGATTTGCTTTTTGAAATCAATAAAAACCTACGAACATTAGAAAAACAGGCAAAACAAGCCCAAAAATATTATCAAACCAAAGAGGAATACAAAAATTTTAGCGTGCTTTTGGCTCAAAAAACTGTTAAAGATCAACAAAATTTGTTAGTGAATTTAGATCAAAAAATCCAAGCTGAACAAGACAGAAAAATGGCTTTTTCGGCGCAAAGCGATTTGAAAGAATCAGAAAATGAGGCGAAAAAATTGGATATTTTGAACAAAGAAAAATCTTTGATCTTCGGTCAAAAGGCTTTAAACGCACATTTAGACAAAATTAGGCAAAACGAAAGCGAAAAAAAATTGCGTTCGGAAAGGTTGAATTTTTTGAATGAAAAAATACAAAATTTAAGCAACCAAATTCTGCTCGAAAAACAAAGTACGCAAGGCATCGAGGCAGTTTTACAAAGTCTGAATCAACAAAAAAACAATGCAGAAAAACAGTTGGCAGATTCGGAAATGTCTTTGGAAACGCTAAAAAAATCTTTGTCTGAACAAAAAATACAAACGCAAAACGTTCAAAATCAAGTAGATGAGTTTGCAAAAAAAATCAAAAGCAAAGAAGAACAAATTTCGCAACAACAAAAAAAGCGCGAAATTGCGAAATTGCAAATTGCATCTTTACGAAACGAAATTGAACAAAATACCACCGATTCTGAACAACAAAAGCACAAAATCAAGCAATTTGAACAAGAATTAACAGATTTGGCAGAAGAGTTAAACGAAAAAACAGCCGAATTAGAACAAATCCGAGAGGAAGAAGAAGATTTGCAGGCGCAAATTAAGTCAGAAAAGGTGAAATTAGAACAGGAACGCAGTTTTTTGGTGCAAATCAATCGCCAATTAGATGCTTTGCAAAACGAATTTGAACTTACAAAATCTCTGGAAGAAAGCCTCGAAGGTTTTCCTGAAGCCATCAAATTTCTGAAAAAACAGCCCGATTGGTACGAAAACATACCATTATTTTCTGATATTTTGACTTGCGAAGACGAGTACAAAGTGGCAATAGAAAACTATTTGAAAACTTACATGGATTTTTATGTAGTTGATTTGCCCGAACAGGCTTTGCAAGCAATTCGTTTGCTAGAAAAACACGACAAAGGAAAGGCTAACTTCTTTGTTTTAAGCGAATTAAATAAAAAATTTCCTAAAATAAATAAGCCAGAAGAAAATCAAAACATGATTTGGGCGATGGATATTGTTGAATTTGATGCAAAATATAACGCCTTAATGACTTTTTTGTTGCAAAATGTTTTTATAGCCGAAGACGAATGGGCGAAACAGCAAATTTTTGGGGCAAAGCAAATTGTTTTGGCAAAAAATGGCGGAATTATTTATGGAAATCACAGAATTTCGGGTGGTTCGGTAGGAATTTTTGAAGGAAAAAGAATTGGGCGCGCCAAAAATTTGGAAAAATTGACTTTGAAAATAGATCAATTACAAACAGAAATTACACAATGTTCTGAACGAATTATTTTAGAACAAAAAAATATAGAAAATCTTAAAAATCATACCCAAAACGATCTAATTTTAGCCTTACAGCTCGAAATTGGAGCATTAAAAGAAAAAAGTAGTTCTTTGAAAAGCCGAAAAGAAGAATTGCAAAAAAACATCGATCTTTCGCAGGCGCGCCTAAAAGCCAAAGAAGAACAATTACAAGATTTGCAAGACCAACTTATTGATTTA
>RDXG01000208.1 GCA_004292785.1 Bacteroidota bacterium | reverse complement strand
CCCATTTCTAGCAAATGATAAGCAGGAGTTTCCAATTCGTTGCGATCTGTACGGTTTTGGGCAGAAACTTGCTTGAAAAATACGTTAAAATACCAATTTCTTACGCTTTTTTTGAGTTCAGGAATGGTGTAATTCAGTTCCAAAGATGCCGAAAATGGTGGTGAAAAAGGCAAAGGCAAAGAAGTATCCAAATTGTGGGTATATAAATATTCTGCTCCCAATTTTGCTTCAAAATTTTTGAGAAAAACATAATTTGTATTCATTTCAAAACCAGAAGTAAGGGCTTGTGTCTGCGAATAAGTGAATAACTGTCCACCTTCAGGCAAAGGCGAAAACTGTGCTAAGGGTTTGAGATACAAGAAGTTAGAAAAATAATTGAAATAAGGAGTCAAAGCAAAATCAAAATTATTTTTTTTGTAGAAAATGCCCAAATCTGTTTGCCAGCCTTGCTCGTTTTTGAGTTCAGAATTGCCCAATTCGTGCCTAAAAGTGCCATGATGAACGCCATTACTCGCCAATTCTGCAATGCTGGGCATTCTAAAAGATTTTCCTAAATTAAGTTTCAAATTCCAAACAGCATTGGGCGTAAAAGATGCTCCCCAAGCTCCCGAAATATTGTGAAAAAAATTAGATAATTGCGGAGAACGAACCGCATTTCCAGTCAATTCGCCATAAAAATCGTCTGTGTAAATATTGCTTTTTTGATTGGCAAAATCATAACGCAAACCGCCATTAATTTGTAGTTTGTCCGAAAAACGGTGTTCGTTAAACAGAAAAAAACCTGTGCTAAACTGTTGATAATCAGGAATTAAAAATTCGTAACCGCTTCTTTTGTTGTCTTGATATTCTGAATTAAAACCATAAACCAATTTATTTTTTTCGTTCAAAAAATGATGAAAATGAGCATTGGCGGTCAAAGTTTGTAAGTTCAAACCCAAAGCCAACAAATTTGTAGAATCGATCTTTATTCTGCCATGCGAATGTGGGTTCGACTCTTCTCTGCGAGCATTGTTTTGATAGCCCAAATCAAGTTCCAAATAGTTTTTTCCAAAGAAAAAAGTCGTATTTAAAATGGCTTTAAAATGATTATTTACTTGTCTTGGCACATCAATATTTCGGCTGTTTCCATCATTTTGCAACTGATAAGCGCGCGGAGTTCCCATTGAACCTGCAAAAAGTCCTGCTTTTTGGTTAAAGTTGCTCAAAGTCAAATGAATTGCTCCCCATTTTCTGTGAATCCCAAACATTACGGACAAATTGCGTTCATTTCCAGCCGTATTTTTGAGTAATTGTTTAAAAATTGGCAAAATATAACGGTTATAACGAAATTCGGAAGTAGGAACTTTATAATCCCCAAAATCTTGACTGCTAAACCTGATTCTGAAAATATTATCCTTTTTGTTGCCTTCCACAAGAGTCGAAGTGGCAAAAAGGTCGTTATTAGACTTAAAACTACTCAAAAAATGTGCTTTTAAGGTGTTTTTTTGTGGTACAATCGGGGGCAAAATGTTGATCACTCCACCAATTCCGTCAGAACCATAAAGCAAAGAATTTGCGCCTTTAATAACTTCGAGCCTTTCTACCGCAAATTGATCAATTTCCAAACCGTGATCAGTTCCCCATTGTTGTCCTTGTTGTTTGACTCCTAAATCATTGACAATGACCCTGTTGCGACTCATTCCTCTGATCACAGGTTTTGCAATTCCAACTCCAGTATTGATTGCCGAAATGCCTTGCACTTTTTCGAGTGCATTAACAAAAGTGGTACTAGAATTTTGCAACAAAAATTTTTGATCTATTTTTTCTATATTTTGGGTATGTTGTAGGTCTTGTTCGTTCAAAAATTCGTCTTCGATCATTACGCCTTCTAATTCCTGAACCGATTCTTTTAGAAAAACCGTAATTTCTTGATTTTTGGCTAGATCAACATTCATTTTTAGGGTTTCGTAGCCAATGCAAGAAAAAATAATTTGGTATTTTTGGGCGCAAAGATTTTGAACTTCGAATTTTCCTTCGGAATTACTGACCAACACTTTGTTATTGATCTGAATATTTACATTAGGAATGGCTTTTTTCTGTTGAAATTCCTGAATGTTTCCTTTCAAAATTGTGTTGCAATTTTGCGCATAAACAAACGAACAACAGAAAAAAAATAAAATGGAGAAACAAATTTTCATATAATGCAATTTTGTTGCAAATATAAAAAAATATTTTTTGATTAAAAAACCAAGAAAATTATTACATGAATTTATTGGTATTTTTTTGTGAAAAAATAAAAAAAAAACACTATTTTTTTTAGAGATAGGGTAAAAAAATACTGTTTTGTGAAAACAATTTGTATTTTTTCAGAAAATAGGCTACGAAACGCTTAAATTATTGTTTAAACAATGATTTTTATTTTTTCAAATAAATTTTTTTTATTGAAAAAATGTATTTAAAATTGACTCTTATAAAATAAATACTTTATTTAACTCGCTGATTTACAGTGAACTAAATAAAATATAAGCCATATTAGTTTTTTTGTTAATCAAAATGTAAAATTTTATTAAAATTAGTTTGCATTTTGTTAAAAATACTACTACTTTTGAGAACTAAAATCAAAGATTTGGTATTTGATTAAACACAGCAAAATTATTTATCTCAAAATAGTAATCATTAAAACAGTGAAGAATTAATACCTAATTAATCATCTTCAAAAAAAATTTGTTTAGTACATTAATTTTTTAAACTTAAGTCTAAAATCATTTGTAAATTCTTAATTATTTAATCCCAATTCACTAATGAAAAAAATCATGACTAAACCTGACTTTAAGTTGGGAAATCTCTTTATCGATCAAAACGGGAAGCCAAGTGGACTAAAATGGCTTTCTATGGTGATCTTGATGTTATTTTTTGCAGGCAATAGTGTTTATGCCCAAAAGGTATCAGGAACAGTACTTGATGAAAACAATTCGGGGCTTCCTGGTGTGAGTGTGGTTGTAAAAGGAACAACTACTGGAACAACTACCGATTTTGATGGAAATTTCAGTTTGAATGCTCCTGCAAGTGCAACATTGGTATTCTCTTTTATTGGCTATTTGCCACAAGAGTTTTCTTTAGGCTCGCAAACTGACGGCATTAAAATTAGCATGAAACCTGACGTACAACAACTAGAAGAAATTGTAGTGGTTGGTTACGGTGAGATTAAAAAACGCGATATTACAGGTGCGATGACTTCGGTAACTTCAAAAGAGTTTAACGTAGGTCCAATTGCCTCTCCAGAGCAATTGATGCAAGGACGTGCTGCTGGGGTAGTTATTTCGTCAAACAATGGCGAGCCAGGTTCTGGTGTGAGTGTACGTATTCGTGGAGGTACTTCTATTACTGGTAGCAGTAGTCCTTTGTATGTGGTTGATGGTATGCCGATTGATAATGGATCAAATTCAGCATCTGGTTCTGGAAACGATATTTCTAGTGCGCCTCCAAAAAACCCATTAAACTTTTTGAATCCGAACGACATCGAATCTATTGACATTTTGAAAGATGCTTCTGCCTGTGCAATTTACGGTTCTCGTGGTGCGAATGGTGTTATTATCATTACTACCAAAAAAGGTAAACAAGGTAAAATGACCTTAGATTATAACACTTATGTTGGTGTTTCTCAAATTTATAGAAAATTGGATTTGCTTACTGCTGCCGATTACAGAAGTTATGTGCAAAGCAATAATTTGACCAACCAATTAGGTACTGCAAACACAGATTGGCAAGATGCACTTACAAGAAATGCAGTAACACATAATCATGACATTTCTTTTGGTGGTGGTACAGAAAATACACAATATCGTGTGTCTTTGAACTATTTTAATCAACAGGGTATTGTTTTGAAATCAGGTATGGAACGTACAAATATTCGTGTAAATGCAACACACAAAATGTTTGAAAACAAATTGGTTTTGGGTATGAACTTGACCACAGGTTTAACCACAGACAATAACATTCCTTACACGGCTACTGGTGGTTTTTCTGGTGGTACATTTACCAACGTATTCAAAATGAATCCTACTTTTCCTGTAACAAATGCAGATGGTTCTTATTATGAATATCCTACTCCTTCTATTCGTAACCCTGTTGCTTTGGTAAACCAAGTTGATGATGTTACAAAAACGCAAAGAATATTGGGTAACTTTTCTGCTGAATACGAAGTTATTCCTGGTTTGAGAGCAAAATTGAATGTAGGAGCAGACAGAAGTACATCTGTTCGTAAATCTTATATTCCTAAAGCCTCTCCTGCTGGTTCGCCTGTAGGTGGTATTGCTACTATTGGAAATGTGGACGCTGTGAATTTGCTTTTGGAAGCTACTTTGTCTTATAACAAAGAAGTTATGCCAGGACATAATTTGAGTGCAATTGCAGGTTATATGTACCAAGATTTTATTAGAGAAGGTTTTGGTGTAACTGCTCGTAACTTCATTACTGATGGTTTTTCTTACAATTCTTTGGGTGCAGGTGCGGACAACTCTGTTAAACCTTATTCATTCAAAAGTTTGAATACTTTGATTTCGTTTATGGGTAGAGTAAATTACGACATCAAAGGAAAATATTTGTTTACGGCTACTATTCGTAGAGATGGGTCTTCTCGTTTTGGTGCGAACAACAAATGGGGTATTTTCCCTTCTGGTTCATTTGCTTGGAGAATGTCTGACGAAGCATTTATGTCTTCAGCCAAATCTTCTATTTCTTTGTCTGATTTGAAAGTTCGTGTAGGTTATGGTGTTACAGGTAACCAAGAAATTGGAAACTATAGATCTTTGGATTTAATGAATGCCAATCCCGATTATCGTGCAATATTTGGTTTAGGCGATCAAGTTGCTTTGGCGGGAGTATTTCCTATCCAAGTATCAAATCTTAATTTGAAATGGGAACAAACATCTAGTATCAATGCAGGTATTGACTTCGGTTTTTTAGCAGGCAGAATCACAGGTTCGGTAGATTATTACCTCAAAAACACAACTGGTTTGTTGGTAGAATATAACATTCCTTCTCCTTCAGCAGCTCGTACTTACCTTAACAATGCAGGTGCGGTAGATAATCAAGGAGTTGAGTTTATGATCAATACCATCAATGTGGACAAACAAGAGGCTGGTGGTTTGAAATGGGAAACAGGCTTTAATATTTCTGCCAACAGAAACAAAGTAACAAGTTTGGGTAACGAAGCAGACGGTGCTAAAGGTGATATCATTACTGGTTTGGTAAGTGGTGCAGGTCAAACAAGTACATTTGCACAAATTATCCAAGTAGGTCAGCCTATTGGTACTTTCTATGGTCCTGAATTTCAAGGAATCGAAAACGGAATCGAGAAACTTAGTTCTACCAAAGGAGTGATTGGTAATGCACAAGCATCTTTCAATTACGGTTTGAGCAACAGATTATACTACAAACAATTTGATTTGAACATTTTTATTAGAGGCACACAAGGCGGTAAAATCTTTAACAATACTGCTTTGGAATATGCTACTAAAAATGGTGTGGACAACAACATCAATGCTCTCAAAGTTGCTTTAACTGACGGAGTAAAAGCAGGTGAAAGCCAAGTATATTCTTCTCGTTGGTTAGAAAATGCGTCTTTTTTACGTATTGATAACATCACTTTGGGCTATACTATGAAAGCAGGTTCTGTAAAATGGTTGAGTATGTTGAGATTGTATGCCACTGTTCAAAATGCTTTTGTATTCACTAGCTACACAGGTTACGATCCAGAAATTAGCAATGGTGCGGTTACAAACAATGTTGCTTCTATTGGTATTGATTATGCTTCTTATCCAAGACCAAGACAATATATGGTAGGTCTAAGCATTGGATTCTAAAATAAAAAAAAACTCTTATAGAAGTAAAGTTCTATAAGAGTTCAGGAAATAACGGTTTTTTAAACAAAAAATCGCAACAATTCATTTCTAAAAAAAAAACAAATACGATGAAACGTAAATTTTTAAAATTCTTATTTAGTGCAACTTTGATGTTATCGTCATTGTTGTATGTAGGTTGTACCAACCTCGAAGAAAAAGTATTTGATACTATTAGTACAGATACCTTCTTCCGTACTGAGCCAGAATTTTTAGCGGCTCTAGTTCCTGTTTATGCCAATCTTAGAAGTATAGCATGGGCATATTATAACATTAACCAACATACTTCAGACGAAACTATGGTTCCTCAAAGAGGAGGCGACTGGGGGGATAATGGTAAATGGAGACAGTTGCACCAACATACTTGGGATAAAAGTCACCCAGATATTAATGATGCTTGGAATAATGCTTATGATGGGGTTGCTCGTGTAAACTATATGATCCCACAATTTGAAAAAGCTCCTGAAACTATAAAATCTAAAAAAAGATTTATAGCTGAATTGAAATTTTTGCGTGCTTTCCATTATTATATGCTCATCGATTTTTTTGGTGGTGTGCCAATCGTAACTGTTCCTAGATTAGATTTTAGCAATCTTCCTGCTAGAAATACTCGTCAAGAAGTTTTTGACTTTATCATCAAAGAAACAACAGAGTCTATTAACGATTTGCCAGCAACTGTTCCTGACGTAGAATATGGTCGTGTAACCAAAGGTACAGCAAATGCCTTACTTGCAAAAATGTATTTGAACGCAGGAGTTTGGACAGGTACTCCACAATGGCAGAAAGCCGTTGATGCTTGTAATGCAGTTATTAATTCGGGAAACTACAAATTAAGCCCAAAATATTTTGATAACTTTGTAGTAAGTAACCAAAAATCTCCTGAAAATATTTTTGTTGCTCCTTCTTTAGCACAAGACGGCTTAGGCTTGACCATGAACATGAGAACATTGCACTACAATCAACATCCGCAATCTCCTTGGAATGGCTTTTGTACAATTGCAGAGTATTATAACTCATTCGACAAATCTGATGAACGTTTCAAAATATTCTTGTCAGGTCAGGCATTTGATGTACTCACAGGCGCACCAGTAAATAACAGACAAGGCGCTCCTCTAATTTTTACTTTAGATGTTCCTATGATTGGTGCTAATGAAAACAACGGTATTCGTGTGCTAAAATGGGCAGTTGATCCTGCTCAATTAGGTGGTCATGCAGGAAATGACTATGCAATTTTCCGTTATGCTGATATTTTGTTGATCAAAGCAGAAGCATTAAACGAACTAAACGGTCCAACAGCTGAATCAGTAGGATTAGTAAATTCTGTTCGTGCAAGAGTATTCTCTCCAGAAAAACCAATTTCTCCATCAAACAAAGACGGTTTTAGAACTGCTATTTTGGCTGAGAGAGGTTTTGAATTAGGTTGGGAAGGTATTAGAAGACAAGATTTGATTCGTCATGGCAAATTCCAAAATGCTTGGAGTAACAAAGCTGTTAGTGAAGGATTCAGAAACTTGTTCGCTATTCCACAATTCCAAATTGATACAAATCCTAAATTGGCTCAAAACCCTGGATATTAATTCATTGGAAATGACTCAAAAAAAAAAGACTTTCTTTTTATGAAAGTCTTTTTTTTTGTTTTAGAATATTCAGATTATCTGCCTGCCTTTTTGATTCCCATCTGATTCATTTTTTTCATCATTTTTCGCAAGTTTTCAAACTGTTTGATCAAATTATTTACTTGCTGAACATTTGTACCACTTCCCGCAGAAATTCTTTTTTTACGGCTATTGTCTAGTACATCAGGGTGTTCGCGCTCGTATTTGGTCATCGAATAAATGATTGCCTCGATGGGTTTGAAGGAATCATCATCGATGTCAATATCTTTCATCATTTTGTTCATTCCAGGAATCATTCCGACCAAATCTTTGATATTTCCCATTTTTTTGATCTGTTGGAGTTGCGCCAAAAAGTCATCAAAATTGAGTTGGTTTTTACGAATTTTTTGGTTAATTCTTCTTGCTTCGTCTTCATCAAAAGAACGTTGTGCGCGATCCACCAACGAAAGTACATCCCCCATGCCCAAAATTCTTTGCGCCATACGATCAGGATAAAAAGCATCAATAGCTTCCATTTTTTCGCCTGTGCTAATGAATTTGATGGGTTTATTCACCATATACCTAATAGACAAAGCCGCCCCGCCGCGAGCATCACCGTCTAATTTGGTCAGTACAATTCCGTCATAATTGATTCTTTCATTAAAAATTTTGGCAGTAGCTACCGCATCTTGTCCAGTCATCGAATCTACAACAAACAAAGTTTCGGAAGGTTGAAGAACATTTTTGAGTTCTGCAATTTCTTTCATCAAAGTTTCATTGACCGTCAAACGACCTGCAGTATCAATAATCACTACTTTTTTATGATTTGCTTTGGCAAACGCTAGGGCATTTTTGGCAATTTGTATGGCATCTTTGCTTTCTGGTTCGGCATAAACATCTACGCCAATTCCTTCGGCAAGGGTTTTTAATTGCTGAATAGCCGCAGGACGATAAATATCACAACCAACTAATAACACTTGTTTTCCTTGCGATTTGAGCAATTTTGCCAATTTTCCTGTAAAAGTAGTTTTCCCCGCACCGTTCAAACCTGCAATCATAATCACAGAAGGATCGCCTTTGAGAGTAATTGGTTGGTGCTGTCCGCCCATCATGTGCGTGAGTTTGTCATAAACAATTTTGACGAACAACTGCCCTGGCGATACAGAAATCAAAACTTCTTTGCCTAATGCCTCATCTCTTATTTCGTCAGTAACTTTTTTGGCAACATCATAATTCACATCTGCGCCAATTAAGGCTCTGCGAATTTCTTTAACTGTTGTTGCAACGTTTACTTCTGTTACTTGATGGCTTTGTCTAACTTACTACTAAGACTTTCAAACATATCAATAGAATAACCTTGTGATCAATATTTTTTCGAATAATTTGCAAATATCTGAAATATTTTAGCAAATGTTGTATAAAAAAAGAAAAATTAATCTTACAAGAAATCAAGTTCAGTTTTTGATCTTTTTTCAATCAAATTTTTTTAATAATTCTAAAACTTTTTATCCTTTTAAAACAACCTAAAACTGCGCCTGTGCCAATCTGTAATTCCAAAATCTTGTATGGCTTGATAATGAAATTTGGTAGGATAACCCATGTTTTTTTGCCATAGATAGTTCGGAAAATCCTTTGCCAAATTTTCCATAAGCCTGTCTCTGTGCGTTTTGGCAAGCACCGAAGCCGCAGCAATAGCCAAATATTTGTCATCACCTTTAATTACGCATTGATGTTTGATCTTTGGAAAAGGCTTAAATCTGTTTCCGTCAATCAACAAAAATTCGGGTTTAATTTCCAACTGTTCAATAGCAAGGTGCATTGCCAAAAAAGAAGCCTGCAAAATATTAATTTCATCTATTTTTTGTGGCAAAACTTCTGAAATTGCATAATGCAAAGCCTCTTTTTTAATGATTTCTTCGAGTGCCAAACGTTGTTTTTTGTTGAGTTTTTTAGAATCTCGCAAATATTCGTTTTGATAATTTTTGGGCAAAATCACGGCAGCAGCCACGACAGAGCCTGCCAAACAGCCTCTGCCCGCTTCATCTACTCCTGCCTCTATCAAATCTTCTGTAAATTGTGAAAGCAACATGATTATTGAAAAACGATAAGTACATGATTTTTTTCCACCCTTTCGCCTTGTTTAATTTTGATCGATTTAATGACCGCATCCGTAGGAGATTTTAGGACATTTTCCATTTTCATGGCTTCCAAAATCAATAATTTATCTCCTTTTTTGACCGAATTGCCTTCCTGAACCGCAATATTTAAGATCATTCCTGGCATTGGCGCTTTGAGTTCATTAATTTTTTTTGCGTTGGTGTTGCTCATTCCCATTTTTTCGAGCAACAAATCCATGCGATCTTTGACTGCAACAGAAACTATTTTTTTATTGATTTTGAGTTTAAAAATTTTGTTTTCCCAATCGATATGTTCCAATTCTGCCAAAAAAGAACAATTTTGGAAAATAATATGGTACTGATGTTCAGAAATTTTGATCAAATCCCAATCGAGTACAGAATCAGGCAAGGCAATTTTTTCTTGATTTATCGTAAATTCCATGATTTTTTGTTTTGATTCAAAGGTATTATTTTTGTGGAATTTAATATATTTTTTAGGAAAAATATTTTACTTTTAATTTTTCGATAAATTGCCGAACAATAAATCTAGCTAAATTTTAAATTTTTTTGCAAAGCAAAATTTGTAATAAATAAGAGATAATTATATTTTTTTTATTAAAAATCGTTTTGTTCAAAAAAAAAATTATCTTTACCTAAATTTATTTATTCACCATTTGAAAATCTGAATATGAAATATACCATAGACAAACACGAAAAATATAGCATAATTTCGCTGGAAGACTCCAAATTGGATTCTAGCATTGCGCCAAACGTAAAAAGTGAGTTTATCACTTTGTTTCAGTCTGGAACAAAAAATTTGATTTTGGATTTAACCAAAGTTAAATATGTAGATTCTTCGGGTTTAAGTTCAATTTTGGTAGCAAACCGTCTAAGTTCGGAAGTAAAAGGATATTTGGTTTTGGTTGGTACAACAGATCACGTACTCAAATTGATTACCATTTCTAAATTGGATAGTGTGCTAAACCTTATTCCTACCATAGAAGAGGCGATTGATGCTATATTTTTGGCAGAACTTGAAAAAGATTTGCACAGCGGTACAGAATAGTTAAACCTAAACAATTTAAAATAACATTTCTGGTCAGAAATGTTATTTTTTTCTAATTTTTAACAAAGTAAATCCAACGAAATTCGTTTAAATCCTAAAAAAATCTATGAAAAACTTAGTTCAATATTTGACCTCAGCCACTATACTTTGTTTGTTGGTTTATGGATTATTAAAGTTTTTTGAAATTCAAGCAGGTTCTATGTTGGACTGGGGCATTGGATTTTCGAGTTTGATGTGGCTCATTGTAGTTGTTACTGTGCCTTGGGACGCTTATTTTAGGGCAAAAGAGGTATTAGATGATGCCAAAATTTCTAAAAGAAAAGACATTTTAGTCATTGAAGAAAGTTTGAAAGAAGTAAAAAACATTGCCAAACGAGCTTTGATTGTGGCTATTTCTTTGCATATTATTTCGGCTTTGGGTTTGTACTACATTGCTGCAAGCGGAA
The DNA here is from genome assembly GCA_004292785.1 of Bacteroidota bacterium. Classification (GTDB taxonomy): domain Bacteria; phylum Bacteroidota; class Bacteroidia; order Cytophagales; family Thermoflexibacteraceae; genus RDXG01. Next base: position 25,814 of record RDXG01000208.1, on the reverse strand, counting down.
TGAGTCATGTGGGTTATGTGGCGGCTATTGCGGCAGTTTTACTTACTTTTTTGCGTCCTGCGGTCAATTATTACGAATATGTAAAAAATTATTTGTTCAACATCAAAAGCGAATTTCGTTATCCAAGAGAAGACGTAAACGAATTGCTTGCAAAAGTAAACGAAATGGTTTACAAAATAGAAAATTTGGAAAATTTGCTCGAAGCCGATATACATGAAGATGCCAAAAAAGGCTATGTTTCTTGGCGTTTGCAATTAGAAAAAAAGTTTAAAGAAGATGCCGACTCTTTGGAAAAAAAATTCAAATCAGACTCTCAATCTTTTGAAATGTTTAAAGAAAAATTAGAAAAAACTTTAAAAAAATTAGAAGATCAAATTTCCAAAAACGATCTCAAACAAGAGCAAGCCGTTCAAAATGTTCGAGAATACAGCAAAATGAATTTGGACAAACTCACTTCAGACAGCAAAATTTTGGACAGCGTGCGCGAATTGGCAAGTTTTGTTAAATTGTTAAAATAGTTTTATACGTTTGCTAAGGTCTTGCGACCATTAGCAACGTTTCAAAATCAAACAACAACAATATGTTTATACGTCTTTTATTTCTGATTCTCATTATTTCTTCCGCTTGCAAAAGCTCTTTTTCTCAAAAATACGTTCAAAAATATGGCAGAGGTTGCCTTTACGATTCCAGTCGTTATGAGCAAATTCCGCTAACTGCACCACTTTTTAGAGGAAATGAAGGTTTGCCAACTTCGGCATCTTTACGAGAATTTTGCCCCACACCAGGCAATCAAGGCGATTATGGAACTTGTACCGCTTGGGCAAGTGCGTATGCGGCTCGAACCATTTTGATGGCGCAACGTTTTCAAATGACTCCTGAAGAAATTAGCAAACAAGCCTTTTCGCCTTCTTATGTGTATAATCAAATTCGTTTGACAAGTGATTGTATGTACGGAATTTATATTGCTGATGCCCTCGATTTGCTCAAAAACGAAGGTTGCGTAACTTATAATGAGTTTGGTTATGAGTGCGAAAAATCGGTTACGGACACAGATAAGCAAAAAGCAAAAGACAACATGATTCAGGATTATAAACGTTTGTTTGTTCGCAACAGTAGCACTGCCGAGTCTTCGATCATTACGCCTGTCAAAAAAGCACTTTCAGAAGGCAAACCTGTCGTGATTTCTTTGCAATGTTTTGCGTCTTTTGATGATGCAAAAGACCTTTGGACTCCTTCGCCAAACGACCAAAGCAACGGTTATCACGCTATGGCGGTGATCGCTTATGACGACAAAATGTATGGTGGAGCATTCCAATTAATGAATAGTTGGGGAGTTGGCTGGGGAAAAGGTGGCTTTACTTGGGTAAAATATGCCGATTTTAAAAAATATTGCATGGAGGCTTACGAAGTGGTAGATTTTAAATACAACCCACATTCGCCAAAATTGAGTCATTCGGGAGAAGTGGTTTTCAAAAAATCTGATGGCGAAAATATGGAGGCTTTTTTGGAAAAAAACGTTTTCAAAATGAATCAAAATTATTTTAGCGGAACGTCTTTTCAGTTTTTGATGTCCCACAACGAACCTGTTTATTTGTACGCCATCGGAACGGATTTAAGCAAAAAATGTAGTTTGTTATTTCCTTATAATCAAGGCATTAGTCCATTGTTGAGTTACAACAAAGGCACAGTTATTTTTCCTGCCGATCAGTATTATGTGCAACTCGACAACACCAAAGGCATCGATTATGTCTGCATTTTGTACGCCAACGAAAGCCTAAACATCGAGGAAATTATGCAAAAAATGGAAAAATTAGAAGGTGATATTTATAGCCGTTTGTCCGAAGCGGTAGGCAAAAAACGCATCATTCCTGCAATAGATTACAGCAAAGAAGGCAAAATTGGCTTCAGAGCCACCCGAAATATCAACGAAAGCGGAAAAATTGTGCCTTTGATTGTGGAAATTAGGCATGAATAATTTTTTTTCCTATTTTTGCACAAATTGCATGGTCAATTCACGCATACTTCTCTTATGGCGCAAAGTCCAAAGCGATGCGCCTACTAAAAGTGCATGAAAATTATCGTGCAATTTTTTTATAAAGAAATTGGTGATAAATTTTAAAATTATGCCTTCAAATATTCATTTGAATTGCTTGAAATTTGCACAAAAAAATAAGTCAAAGCTTGAAAATCAAAGTTTGACTTGAATATTTTGTCGCAAGGCAAGGATTCGAACCTTTGATTGAACGGTTTATTGCCGTTTGCGCCTGCCCCTGCAATGTTTAAAAAATTACTAATTTAGTGTTGTTGTACAAATATGTTTCCAATTCTTTCCAAACAAAGCAAAAAATTACTAATTTGCGCAAAAAACAGAAAATGAGCAAGATCAAATCCTTAGTAAGACCACATATTTTGGCTTTACAACCTTATTCTTCTGCTAGAGACGAATATTCTGGCACAGAAGGAGTTTTTTTAGATGCCAACGAAAACCCACTCGGCTCTGCGGGCGCAAGCAATTTTAATCGTTATCCCGATCCTTATCAACACAAATTAAAAGAAAAACTTGCCCTAATAAAAAATGTAAAACCTGCCCAAATTTTTTTGGGAAACGGCAGCGACGAAGCAATAGACTTACTTTTTAGAGTTTTTTGTAACCCAAATCAAGACAACATCATCACCATGCCTCCAACTTATGGAATGTATGAAGTGAGTGCAAATATTAATTGCGTTGCAATCAAAAAAATCAATTTAACGCCTGATTTTCAGATAGATACAGAAAAAGTATTGGCTGCTGCCGACCAAAATACCAAATTATTGTTTGTTTGTTCGCCAAATAATCCTTCTGGAAATTTGTTAAACAGAAATTCCATCGAAAAATTGTTGCAAAATTTCAAAGGAATTGTAGTGATCGACGAGGCTTACATCGACTTTTCTGGGGAAGAAAGTTGGACAAATTCTTTGGAAAAATATCCAAATTTGATCGTTTTGCAAACTTTTTCGAAGGCTTGGGGATTGGCTGCTTTGCGACTTGGCATGGCGTTTTCGAACCCTGAAATCATTGCTTTGATCAACAAAGTCAAACCACCTTACAACATTAGCCAACTCACGCAACAAATCGTTTTGCAATCTTTGTTTAGCGAAGACGCAAAAAATGAAATGGTGGCAGAAATTATCAAGCAAAAAAAAATATTGACAGAAGAATTGGGCAAAATTTCAGTGGTTAAAAAAGTCTATCCTTCTGATGCAAATTATTTGTTGATCAAAACCGAAAACGGCAAAAAAGTCTATGATTTTTTGGTTGAAAAGCAAATTATTGTTCGAGATCGGTCAAAAGTGGCTTTGTGCGAAGGGTGTTTGCGGATTTCGGTGGGAACTGCTCAAGAAAATAAAGAATTAATTGCTGCGTTGCAACTTTATCATTCATAAATTTTTTATATTTACATCTTTATTAATTTTTTTGTACTGAATTTTAAATTTCTAAAAAAATGAAAAAACAATTATTTTTATCAATTTTTTTGAGCTTTTTTATTTCTTTTGCTTATGCTCAAAAGCAAAATATTGTGAAAGTACGAACTGCTGATGAGTTTGTAAAAGCCATCGCTTCGAACACGATCATCGAGATGGAATATGGTTTGTATAGCCTAAATTCGCACAGCCAGCCAGAAACTCAAACAGACGGTTCAGGATTTTACGTCAAAAATATTTCTAATTTGACCATCAAAGGCATTGGAAAATTTCCTGCGGAATTGGTTTTGGATAATGACGAATATGCAACTGTAATCAAATTTATAGATTGTAACAATATTATTTTGGACAATGTTGAAATTGGTCATGGAGCTTCGAAAGGATATTGTATGGGGGCAGTAGTAGGTTTGAAAGGTACTAAGAATTTTACGGTCAAAAATTCGGTTTTGTACGGCAGTGGCACTTATGGAATCGAAAGTTTTGAGGGAACGAGCAATGTTCTTTGCGAAAAAACAACCATCAGAAGTTGTACTTACGGTGCTATTTATATGCAAGCCACAAATGATGTAATTTTTAACGATTGCAATTTTGTTGCCAACAGTAATTTGGATATTTTTGACTTTAACAACTGTAAAAACGTGGTTTTTAACTTTTGTATCATCAAAGATAACCGTAGCGAAGCGAGTGATTATTCTTCTCAAAAACTGTTTAATGTGCAAGGAAACGAGCCAATAACGCTTAATAATTGCCTTGTCAAATTCAATTCTTTGGATTATTTGGCAAACAAAATGGGCGTTTTGAAACTCAACAACACCAAAATGGAAAGCAATTTGTTTAGGAAAAAAGAGTTTGAAAATTAGGATTAAAAAACAACCCAATGCAAAATTCTTTTCTTTTTTCAGATACTTTTTTAACCATCGAATCTGCTACAGAAGCCGTTTATAAAGAAAAGGGAAGCAAGTTTTTGGCATTTGCTTCCCCAATTTCTAGCGAAACAGAGGCAAAAGAATTGCTCGCAGATTTGCGAAAACAGTTTTTTGATGCTACCCACCATTGTTTTGCCTATGCACTTGGCAGAAATCTCGGAATCAAACGCCAAAGTGATGACGGAGAACCCAACGGAACGGCAGGAATGCCCATTTTGAACCAAATTAAGTCCAAAAAATTGACCAATATTCTGGTCGTAGTCGTCAGATATTATGGTGGAACAAAACTTGGAGCAGCGGGCTTGGTAAATGCTTATAAAACTTCTGCTTCTGAATGTTTGGCAAACGCCCTAATTGTTGAAAAAATTGTTTGCAAAAAAATGAGAATTTTTTTTGAATATTTGCAAATGAACGAAGTCATGAAAATCATGAAAGAAAACGATTTGCAAATGATTTCGCAAAAATTTGATAATGATTGCCAAATAATTTTGGAAATTAGAGAAAGTTTGGTCGAAAAAGTGCAAAAACAGTTCGAAAAAATAAAAAACTTGGTCATTGATGATCCATCCTAAAAAAATATTAATCATTCGTTTGAGTTCGATTGGCGACATTATTCTCACTACGCCATTGATTCGCGCTGTGAGAAAGCAATTTCCAGAGGCAGAAATAGATTTTTTGGTAAAAACCGAATTTTCGGATTTGCTCAAATACAATTTGCAGATCAACAAAATTATTAAATTTGATAAAAATCTGAAAATCAAGGGTTTAAACGAATTAAAAAATCAAATTCAAGCCCAAAAATACGATTGGATCATCGATTTACATAAAAATTTGCGTAGCCGTTACCTTGTTTTTTTCTCAAATGCCAAATTGATCACCAATTATTCCAAACAATATTGGTACAGAACTTTATTGATTTTGTTCAAAATAAATCTTTATCCAAAACCGATCAAAAAAGTATATTTGCATTATTTTGATGCCGTTTCTGTGGCAAATATTATTGATGACGATCAAGGAACAGAAATATTTTTTAGTGAAAAAGAAAATCAAAATTATTTGCAAATTATTGAAAATCAAGGATATAAAAACCAAAAACCAATTTTAGCCATTTGTCCTGCGGCGAGTGCAAACACAAAAAAATGGCTTTCTGATGGTTTTGCAAAAGTAGCCGATCATTTTGCCAAAAAATACGAAATTGTACTTTTGGGCGGAAAAGCTGACATCGAAATTTGCGAAGAAGTACGGTCAAAAATGCAGTCAAAAGCCATAAATTTGGCAGGAAAAACCAATTTGTTGGAATCGGCAGTTTTGTTAAAAAATAGTGTAGCCTTAGTTTGCAACGATACTGGAATGATGCACTTGGCACAAAGTCAAAAAACACCTGTGGTTGGAATTTTTGGTTCTACCACCGAAGAGTTGGGTTATTTTCCTTTGGAAAGCAAAAGTAAGGCAGTTCAGGCTGATGTTCCTTGTCGACCTTGTACCCACAACGGAAAAAATGCTTGCCCCAAAGGTCATTTCGATTGTATGCAAAAAATTGCTGCCTCGCAAGTGATTTTGGCGGTGGAGGATTTGTTGGCATAATAAAAGGATCATCAAACTAAAAGTCTGATGATCCTTGACAACACCTAAACACAGTCTAATCATTAATTTTAATCCTCATTCACCACAAAATCTGAATATGAGCGCATTCCATGCTCATTAATGTCTAAGCCTTCTACTTCTTCGGTTTCAGAAACTCTAAGTCCCATAGTTTTATTCAACAAAAAGAAAGCTCCAAAAGAAACAGCAAAACAAAACGCCCCAATTACGCCAATGCCAATCAACTGGCTCATAATTTGCGCTCCGCCTGCCAAATTTCCAAAAATACCTACTGCCAAAGTTCCCCAAATTCCACAACCCAAATGTACAGGAATTGCTCCCACAGGATCATCAATTTTGAGTTTGTCTAATGCCAAAACTGCAAAAACAGCTAACACTCCACCAATAAACCCAATAATAGCCGAACTTCCTACCGACATTTGATCTGCACCTGCGGTAATGGATACCAAACCTGCCAAAATTCCGTTCAAAACCATCGTCAAATCATTGGTTTTGAAAAGTGCATAGGAAGCAATAAAAGCACCCATCGCACCCGCTGCAGCAGCTATAGAAGTAGTTACAAAAACCAAAGAAACTATACCAGGATTAGCAGAAAGCACCGATCCACCATTAAAACCAAACCAGCCAAACCATAACAAAAATACACCTGTTGTAGCCAAAGGCATATTATGACCAGGGATCGGAATAACTCCATCTTTTTTGTATTTGCCAATTCTAGGTCCTAAAACAATAGCTCCTGCCAAAGCCCCCCAACCTCCAACCGAGTGAACAATAGACGAACCTGCAAAATCGTAGAAAGGAGTAGCAAGTGCTTGCAAAAATCCGCCTCCCCATTTCCACATTCCAACCACAGGATAGCAAAAACCTGCATAAAATACTGCAAAAATCAAAAAAGTGAATAATTTGATTCGTTCTGCAACTGCACCAGAAATGATGGTTACGGCTGTTGCAGCAAACATAGCTTGAAAAATAAAATCTGTCCAATAAGTATAACCTGCATTATAAGCAGGCGTAAGTGCGTTGGCTGGTGGATTTACGCCAAAACCACTAAAACCAAACCAAGCTCCAGCAAAATCTTTTCCTGGATACATCAAACTAAAACCAACAATGGCATACATTAATAAGCCAACCGCAGGCACCATTGTATTTTTGAACAAAATATTGACCGTATTTTTGGAACGAGTCAAACCTGCCTCCAAAGAAGCAAAACCCAAATGCATGATAAAAACCATTGAAGTCGCAATCATCATCCAAAGGTTATGTATAGTAAATAGTGTATCTTCCATAGTTATAGATTTAGAAAGTGAAAAATTTTATGTAATTAAAGTGCATTAATATCGGTTTCGCCTGTTCTGATGCGGTAAACCCTTTCAACGCTTTGTACCACAATTTTCCCGTCTCCGATGTCGCCTGTTCTAGCCACTTTCATGACGGTTTCGATGGTTTTTTCTAGCATATCGTCAGAAATAACGACTTCTAGTTTTACTTTTTTTACCACGTCATCAACATAAGCCTGACCGCGATAATGCTTGTCGTGGTTTTTGCCGTATGCTTTTACATCAGAAAAAATAAGGAAATTGACATTAATGTCATGCAATTCCTTTTTTAAGTCTTCCATTTTAGAAGAACGAACATAAATTTCTAATTTTTTCATGGATCGTTTTTTATATTTATCAAATTGATGATGCAAATGTAAACCTAATTTTCAAATATTGCAATGTTTTTATATTTTTTTTGTTATTTTTTTAACCTAATATATTAAAAATTATAAAAAAAATAAAAAAGTAGGTCTTTTTTTAATCCTATATCAATAAAAAACAATTTTTTATTAGACAAAGAAATACAAAAAATAGGCTTGGCATTATTTTTAACCTAATTTTTATAAAAAAATATAAATTATTGAAAATAAGAAATATTTTTTAGCTATTTTTTATAAAAATTTCAAAAAAATAGAAAATGTAGGCTTATTTAAAAGGCAATTTTATGGATTTAAGAAAAATTATTCAAATTTCTAATTCATTTTTACTCAATTTTTCAAAAATTAATTCAAAAGGAAAAAGTATAAAAACGAGTTTTTTAGCTTAAATTGCGCCAAAAATTTAACGAAAAACCCGTATGTATCAGTTACTCAAAGGAAAAAAAGGAATCATTACAGGAGCTTTAGACGAAAACTCTATTGCTTGGAAAGTGGCACTCAAAGCCAAAGAGGAAGGCGCAGAATTTGTGCTTTCTAACGCACCTGTTGCCATGAGAATGGGCAAAATTAACGAATTAGCACAAATTTGTGAAACTGTAGTCATTCCCGCAGACGCCACCGTAGTAGAAAATATCGAGGATTTATACAAAAAAGCACAAGATAAAATGGGCGGGAAAATAGATTTTTTGCTACATTCTATTGGCATGAGTCCGAATGTTCGCAAGAAAAAAGCCTACAATGACCTCAATTATCAGTGGTTACAGCAAACGCTAGATATTTCGGCAATTTCTTTTCATAAATTTATGCAAACAGGCGAAAAACTAGACGCTTTCAACAACGGAGCATCTATTTTGGCACTTTCCTACATTGCTGCACAACGCACTTTGCCCGATTATGGCGACATGGCAGACGCAAAAGCCATGCTCGAATCCATTGCTAGAAGCTACGGTTATCATTTGGGAAGAACAAAAAAAATTAGGGTAAATACCATTTCCCAATCACCAACTCCAACCACCGCAGGCACAGGAATCGTAGGTTTTGACTTGTTTATGAAGTATGCAGAAAATATGTCGCCACTCGGAAACGCAAGCGCAGACGAATGTGCAGACTATATTTTGACTTTATTTTCCGATTTAACCAAAAAAGTAACCATGCAAAACTTGTTTCATGACGGTGGTTTTTCTTCCGTAGGAATGACCGAAGAAATGATGCAGGCTTTGGCAAAATAGATTTTCATTGCACGTTTGGCAAGGTCATCAGACCATTGCCAACGTTTAATTTTAAACTAAATTTCGATAAATATGAACCAACAAATTGAAGACGATGGCATTTTTCCGATCATCATTGATTTGACAGGAATTGTTAAATTTTTGTCTGATAAACACATAAAACGTTTGGAAAAAAACAATCCAAACCTAAAATTTGAAACCATTGGAAAAACTAAATTAGTAATTAATATGGGAACTCTTTTAAAAACTAGCAAGGCAAATTTGAAACTTGCCACCCGATTTGATCTTTGGAATGAGAAAGAAAAATTAGGCGAAATTTTTGAGTCAAGTGGAGAGATTCGCTTGCCTGATTTGTCTTTGAAAAGTCCTGATGTGATGTTTATTCGCCATGAAATTCTAAACCAATTAGGAGATATTGGAGAAAAAATTGTCATTGTTTCTCCTGATATGGCTTTAGAATTGATGTCAAAAACCGATTCTTTGAGTATAGCACAAGAAAAAATGATCCAATATCTGAAAAACGGAGTGCGTTTGGGCTGGCTGCTTTACCCTAAAAAAAGAGTCTATTTTACCTACAAACAAAATTGCGAAATGAAAGAAAATAGTTTCAATGTTCCTTTGCAAGATCAGGAAATTTTGCCTAATTTCAAACTCGATTTGACAGAAATTTTTGGTTAAGGCTTACAATAATCAGAGCCTTTACTACTTTTCCACTTTCTCCAAATGAAGTATTTTTTATTTTCCTTCACAAATTTTTTCTTTCATTTCTGAAAATCTTACAATCTTTTTTTATATTTTTGTTTAAATTTTTTCAGAAAAACTGTGGAATGGACTTTTGAATTAAGCGAAATTTCTTTAATTGCACAAAAAATCATTGATTTTGCCAAAGAAAACCAAATTTGGCGTTTCGAAGGGCAAATGGGCGCAGGCAAAACTACTTTGATCAAAGAAATTTGTAGGCAGTTGGGCGTGGCAGAATCTGTTACAAGTCCGACTTTTTCCATAGTCAATGAATACCAAAGTCATTCGCAAACGATCTATCATTTCGATTTTTATAGGATAAATAAAATGAGTGAAGTCTTAGATTTTGGTTGCGAACAGTATTTTGATTCTGGAAATTATTGTTTTTTGGAATGGGCGACTCAAATAGAAATTTTAGTGCCAATTCCGCATTTAAGAATTGATATTCAAGTAGTTTCTCCCGAAAAACGAACCATAAAATTAACAAACCATGAGTAACGAAAAACTCCAAATCGAGATCAGACGGCTTACACAAACTACCGTTTTTTATCATCCCGCAGAGTCGCCTTTGCCGATTCAGCAACGTTCTCAAAATTTGTTTATTGGTTTGCCCAAAGAAACTTCCATGCGCGAAAACCGAATCGCTTTGACTCCCGAATCGGTCAAACAGTTGGTGATCAACGGGCATGAAATTTGGGTAGAATCTGGTGCAGGTTTGCCCGCCAAATATTCGGATATGGAATATAATGAGGCAGGCGCGAAAATTGTTTATGACCCAAAAGAAGTTTTTTCGGCTGATATTATTCTCAAAATTGCTCCGCCAACTTTGGAGGAAATCAATTTTATGAAATACCGATCTACGCTAATTTCTGCCTTACAATTAGCCAATTTGTCCGCATCTTATTTTAAAGCCATCAATTCCAAACGCATTACTGCCATCGCTTTTGAGTTTTTTCAGGATAAAGTAGGTGGTTTGCCTTTTGTGCGTGCCATGAGTGAAATTGCAGGAAGTACGGTTATGCTTATTGCCGCTGAATATTTGAGTAGCGTACATGACGGTAGCGGCTTAATTTTGGGCGGAATTACAGGTGTTCCCCCAACAAATGTAGTGATTTTGGGAGCAGGAACAGTGGCAGAATATGCTGCACGCGCCGCCATTGGTTTGGGCGCAAATGTCAAAGTTTTCGACAATCATTTATACAAACTTCGCAGACTCAAACACAGTTTGAATTACCCAAATTTATTTACTTGTCCTTTGGATTCTTATACTTTACAAGACGCTTTAAAAACTGCTCATGTGGTTATTGGGGCAATCAGAGCAGAAAATAATGGCAGAACGCCTTGCGTAGTTAGCGAGGAAATGGTGAGTCAAATGCAGTCCGATTCTGTGATTATTGATGTAAGTATAGATAACGGAGGTTGTTTTGAAACTTCGCATTTGACCACTCACGAACACCCAATTTTTAAGTTGTATGATGTCATTCATTATTGCGTTCCTAATATTCCTTCGCGTGTGGCAAGGACAGCAACCGCAGCCATTAGTAATATTTTTATGCCAACCATTCGCAGAATTGCCGAAAACGGAGGCGTTGACGACATGATTTTTGCAAGCAGAGGCTTTGCTAGAGGCGTTTATACCTACAAAGGCGAAGTTACCAACGAAAGTATTGGCAAACGTTACGGACTCAAATTTAAAGATTTAGAACTAATTGTTGCTGCCAGATTTTAGGAATGATTGATTAGAACTTAACTTTTTCTTAATATTTCGAAAATAAATACAAAAAATTTAAACAAAAAATAGATACATTTTATTTGTTTTGGAAATTGTAAAAGATTTCAATACAAAATATAATATTTTGAATATGGATAATTATAATAAAATTGTGGACTCACTTACCGTTCGTTTTGTGAATGCACAAAAAATGGTAAGTATCAAAGCAATTCAAATCAGCAATTATCACCAAGAACATAATTCCTTGATACTTTTGCATGAAGGAAATATTTGTTTTGGCAAAGATTCTAAACAAGTAAAAGAAGGAGAAATATTATTTTTGTCCGCAAATAAGGCATTTATGCTAGAATTGGGCAGCAAAGGCTCAGAAAATGTGATAAATAATGATGAATTTAATAATTTGCAAAGCCTTTATTTACAAACTTATAGTAATTTGAGTGCTTCAAATCATACCGATAATTTTTCTATTTTTAATTTTCAAGCCAAAATATTTGATTCTGTCGGACTTTTTTCTGCCCTAGAAATTCCGCCTTTTGTGTTGCAAAGCGCAAAAATTTCACGTTTGATGCAAGAGATAATCAACGAATCAAACAATCAGGAAGTAGGCAAAAATCGGCTCATTCATTTAATTAGCGAACAAATTATTATTGAGTTGTTCAGACAAATTTTGAGAAATCAGTTATTTGCTGAAAAAATAATCATCAATAGCCCTTATTTTAAAGACCCACGTTTGGCGGATATGTTCAATTATATCAAAAAAAATCTTAATTCTGACTTATCCAATAAGGTTTTGGCAAATTTGATCAACGTTTCAGAAGATTATGTGGGGCAGTATTTCAAAATGCTCACAGGCATAAATCCGCAAGATTACATTGAGTATCAACGCATGGAAAAAGCCCTTGTTTTGTTGCAAAGTACCAAATTAAGCATCAGCGAAATTGGTGCAGAAATAGGGTACAAAGATACTACATATTTTTGCAAGCGTTTCAAAATGCGATTTGCAACTTCACCAGGTCAAAAAAGAAAAAAATAAGTTAAAACTACACATTTTTTAGAAATGCGTAGTTTTTTTTTAACCACTTGATAATCAGTATATTAAAAAGGTTTTAAATTTCCCATTCCTCCATCTGCGCCGATGATCTGTCCTGTGATCCAACTCGAATCGGGAGAGAGCAAAAATCGAGACAAATTGGCTATATCTGCTGCTGTTCCTATTTTGCCCAAAGGATGTCTTTTTGCAGAAGATTCGCGTTTTTCGTCAGTAGAAAGCAGGTTTTTTGCCAAAGGCGTATCTGTCAAAGAAGGCGCTACGGCATTGACTCGAATTTGACTCGAAGCAAATTCGGCTGCCAAAGATTTGGTTAAAGCCTCAATTCCGCCTTTTGCAACGGCAATACTTGCGTGAAAATTCATTCCCACCGAAACTGCAACTGTGCTATACAAGACAATCGAAGCTCCGTTTGCTTTTTTTAAGGCAGGAAAAGCAGCTTGAATAATTTGAACTGCTCCCAAAACATTCAACTGAAAATCCAATAAAAAATCTTCTTTTTTGAGCCTAGAAAAGGGTTTTAAAGTAATACTTCCCACGCAATACGCCAAACCATGCAAAACTTCGGGCAACAAATTTGGATCAATTTGATCTTGTGTAACGTCTAGCGGAATGTAATGGGCATCAGAATCGGGTTTGCTGCGAGAAACAACCGTCAAATTTGCACCTTGTTTTAATAATTGTGTGCTTAATTCCAAGCCGACTCCCGAACTTGCGCCTACAATTAAAAAGTTTTTGTCTTTTAAGTTCATTTTATATCTTGTTTAAAGGTTTTTGACTCATTTTTAAAATGATTGGTTCAACAAAAATGTTATTTCTTTTTGATCAATTTCATTTCTACACGTCTGTTGAGTTGGCGGTCTTCTTCACGCCTGTTGTCTGCGATTGGGCGACTTCCACCGTAACCAACGCAAGAAATTCTGCTCGAATCTATGTTTTTTTTGACCACCAAAAACAGTTTTACGGCTTGCGTTCTTTTTTGGGAAAGTTCCAAATTTTTTTGCTGATCGCCAATATTGTCCGTATGACCTGCAATTTCGATGTTCCAATCCATATTATTTGATAAAATTTGTGCAATTTTATTCAATTCGTCTTCTGAACTCAAATTGATTTGATCGCTTCCTCTGGCAAAAGAAATTTTTAAAGGGATTTGTTCGTTGGCAAAGTTTTCGTCGAGTTTTCCTACGGAAATCAAATCATCGAGAGAAAGTTTTTTGGCAATTTTTTCGGTTTGTGTTCTAAAAACGCCTTTTCCTTCTGTGCCAATCCAAATCACATTTTGCTTGTCGGCAGTGATACAAAAAGCCGATTGGCTACTAAATCCGTCATTTTGATCAAAAATTTTCCAATTTGTGTCATTTTTCCAAGCAATTTTATCGGCAGCAAGCCAAATTTGATTATTTTTATCAAAACAAAGATCGTCAATTCTGGTATTTTTAAGCATTTCAGGCAAATCAAGCAATTTCCATTTCCTAAAATTTTCGTATTGCCAAAGTTCAGAACCATAACCTCCAACCGAAATGACGTACAAAGAACCTTCATTTTCAGTAATTGCCGTAATTTGTCCTTCGATTTCCTGTTTTTCAAATTTTTGTTTATTGATGCTTAACAAACCGTTTGCAGTTCCTAGCCAAATGGTATTATTTTGGTCTGTAAAAACTGTAAATAATTGATTTTCAGTGATTTTAGAATTTTGCGTATGATAATTTATTTTTCCGCCCATGACATCTACCGCAAACAGTCCGCCGTCCCAAGAGCTTGCCCAAATTTTAGATTGTTGGTCGGAAGTGATGGCAGTAATCACAAAATCGTTAAATTCATACATTTCTTGCGTGCCTTTTTCTGTGAGTTTAATAATCTTTCCATGATACGTTCCTAACCACTTATTTCCCTGATAATCAATGTGTATCGCAGAAATGCTGTGCGTTTTATAAAGGCTAGTGTCTTGACTCAAAATTGGTATTTTTTCCACTTTTTCGCCTTCAATTCTGAACAAACCTGCTTCCGTTCCAAACCATTTTACATTTTTTTCATCAACAGCCACACAATTAATGACTTGCTTATTGGTTTTTTCGATTTGTTCTAAATATATTTTTTGCGCAAAAATTGGTTGAGCAATGTACCAAAACAAAAAAAATAGAGTTTTCATAAATTTATTGGTTTTTATTAACAACGAAATAATCTGTAACTAATTAAGAAAAACCATTTATTATAGAAATAATTTGAGTATTTTCCTAAAAAAATGCAATTCTATTCAACAAAAAAATATTATTGACGTTTTGACTTCGATATTTACGAATTTCGTATCAATTTTTTTACTAATTTAGCACTTCTTTTTAATTTTAAAATTTAAAAACCAAATGAAAAAATTAGGATTTACCTTGCTTTTTGCCTTTTCTATGTTTTTGGCACAAGCACAAATTTTGCCTGTTAGTTTTGGACTTAAAGGCGGTTTAAACCTTAGTACAGTATCTTTTAGTGACAAAAGTACAACTGCTGCGGGTTTTCATGCGGGAGCATTTGCATCTTTTAATCCTGGGAAATTGGGCATCAGGGCTGAAGCTTTATTTTCTAATAAGGGTTCAAAAGCCACTTTTACTGCTGATCAGAGCATTTTTAGTGCTGTTGGTTCTGCGACAAGTTTGCTTACAAACAATCTTACAGGCGACATTAGTTTGTGGTATTTAGATGTTCCTGTTTTGCTAGATTACAAATTGATTTCTTTGTTGGGAGTAAGCGTTAATTTCAGAACTGGACCTCAATTTTCGTTCAAATTATCGGATAAAATTTCTTTTAGCCAAGTTTTGCAAGGAAATAATCCTGTCCAAACCGACAAATTCAATTTTAATACTGCCGAATTTGGTTGGGTTTTTGACGTAGGCGCAAAATTTTTAATGATTGACGCAGGAGTTCGTTACAATTTGGGCATTTCAAAATCATCTAATTTTAGCAACATTGTTAGCGATCCAATTGGAACAGTGCAATCTACAATTAGCGGAACAGATTTGAAAAACCACTTTTTTCAAGTATATGTAGGTTGGTCTATTTTATAAAAAAAGCCTTCAAGATTTTCTGAATCTTGAAGGTTTTTTTGTGGTTTTAATTTATTTTTATAATTTTTACGTTTTTACAAAACCCATTGCTCATGATTAAGTTCAAAAACTCTATCTTAAAGTATTTGTTGGCGTTGCTATTTATGGCATTTATTTTCGAAACTCACGCCCAAAATAAGGCATTAAAAGAAAGTGCGGATGAGTTGGAAATTAAAAAATTGTTGTATGCTTATGCAGACGCTTATGTAAAATTGCCACAAAATAAGAAAAAAGAAGCCATTTTGGATTATGTAGATGAAGATTTAACATCTATGAATGTCATTTCGGCAGTAAACGGAAAGGTCAGCACAACAGTTGCAGACTACAAAACGCTTTCTAATTTTTTGGAAAAAATTATTCAAACACCTAACTTCAAGATCAAATATGAAGTTACAGAAATTGTAAAAACGCAAGTGAGAGGCACTACAGGTTTGATTGCTTATTCGGTGGATTATGATTTTACCAGAGAGGGCATGACTTGGTCAAAAGGTAGTGAAACAGTACTTATGACCTTAAAAAAAGACGAAACCAAATGGAAAATTGTTCATTTTACTTTTGTCAATATCGAAGACGAAAAGTTTAAAGGAACTTGTTTGTGTGAGCTTTTTAAAGGCGAAACAGGTGATTATGTTGCCAAAACAACCGTTCCTGCGGGGAAAAACTACGATACCAAACTAAGCAATTTCGACTTCCGATCTGATCCTGAAACAGGCGAAAGAACGATTGTGGTAGAAGATAAAAGTTTTAAATGGAAATCTTCAGGAGAAGTTTTGACTGCTCCAGAAAAAACGGGCAAAGGAACGAACACAGAAACCGTTTTAGGTTCAGCAAAAAACAAAGAAGAAGCAGTTACTCTAATTTTGCAACAAAGTTTATTTACTAAAAATTGTGCAAGTTTTACCATGAAAAAATAACTTAATTGCTTCATAATCAAACCTTTATAAGGCTTAAATTCTTATAAAGGTTTCTAAATTTTCACGCCAATCAGCAAAATATCGTCTCGCTGTTCTGTTTTTTCCATGTGTTGGTTTAGTTCTGCTTTTAGGCTAATTTTTTGTTCCGTCAAAGTCAAATCTTGCATGGATTCTAGCAAATTTAGCAAACGTTTTTCGGTAAAATGCGCCCTTTCTACATCATTTTGGTCTGCAAAACCATCAGAACACAGATAAATATTCGTTCCTTTGGATAATATCAAATTATAATTTTCAAAATATTTCTTACTTTCACTCAAACCTCCAATGTGCTTTCTGCTTCCTGAAATCTTTTCAATTTTTTTGTCCAAAACATAATATAAAGGTCTTTTGGCTGCGGCAAAAGTGAGTTCACAGGCATTATTTTTTTCTTTCCAAACCAGAACTGCAATGTCCATGCCTTCTCTATTATGATTTTTTTCTTGTTGCAAAGCGTTTTGAACTTCTTGGTGCAACTTTTCCAAGATTTGTGCAGGCGAAGTAATTCCTAAAACCAAAATAATTCTGTCCAACAAAGACGAGCCGATCATGGTGAGCATTGCTCCCGAAACTCCATGCCCTGTGCAATCTGCCACAATCAAATAGTTGGTATTTTCAATTTGATTTACCCACCAAAAATCACCTGAAACAGTGTCTTTAGGTTTGAAAAGCACAAAATGTTCAGGAAATAATTCTTTCATTTTTTCCTTTGTAGGCAAAATAGCTTTCTGAATAAGTTTTGCTGCCCCAATACTTTTTTCTACTTTATTGGTATATTCTTCCAAAAGACTATTTTTGTTTTCTAGCAAATCTCTTTGTGCCAAAATTTCTTCTTGGGTTTGGAAAAGTTCCTCATTGATGACCGCCAATTCTTCATAAGATTGTTTGACAATTTGGTTTTGAGTTTGCAAATCTTTGGTTTTTTCGGCTACTTTTTGTTCTAAAATGCTGTTTTGATCTTTTAATAATCTTTCGTTTTCCTTAGATTTTTCAAAAAGTATTTCTTGCGCTTTTCGTTTTTCTTGTTCGTTGAGTTTCATTCTTGCTCCCAAACCCAAAGAAAAACACAATATTTCGACGAAAATAGAGGCTTCAAAACAAAAAGTAAGCAAATTTCTGGTAATGGGTATTTGAAAAGCAGTCAAAAGTAACAGCAAGGCAATTCCACCGTTAAGACTAAATCCGCCTAAAATAAAATATGTTTTCAAGGGAATTTTAACAAAACACAACTTAATTGTGTAAGCAGCCAAAGCCACAGAAATAAACAAGATCACAAAAAAATCTAGGCTTACCAAAAAATCATAGACCGAATTTGTCCAACTATTTTGGTCAGCAAAAAAGTAGTGAAAAATAATGTTGAATATGCTCAAACATACAAAAAGTGTTACAAAAGCAGAAATTTTTTGTAGTGCTTTATTCCATTTTGGGGTATATTCCTTTGCTTTGATAAATAAAAGGCTAAATTGCGAGTAAAAAACAAATTGAATAATTCCTGTAAAACTTACAATTTCTAATGCCCAAGGATCATTGGCGAGCCATTTTGGAAGCAAAAAATCGGTCATGCACATAAAATAAAAAGCCACACAAAATACATATAAAGTATAATAGCCATAAACTTTATCTCGATTGATCACAAAAATAAGCAAATTGTATAAAGCCATAATGAGCATTACGCCTTGAAAAATTCCTTGAAAAAGATGATGTTCTTGCAAAAATTCGCCATAATTTTGTTCATATTTTGTTTGCTCGGCAATCTCTATTTGCGTAGTTAATTTTAGGCGAACATAAATTATGTAATTTTTTTGGGGCAAAAGTTCAAAAATTATTGCTGGAATATTGGTATTTGTTTTTGCATAATCTTTTCTACGCAAAGGAATTAATTTGCCCGATTTTTTGCAAACAGGCATTTGAAAGGCTTTTTGAGTAGAGTCAAGTGCTTTGATATAAAATTCTATGGAATCTTGAGCAGCAAAAGTCATGACCCAATTTTTTGTTTCCTGCTCTTCGGTTTTCAGATCAATTTTAAGCCAACACCAATCCGTTTTTTGATTTTTGGGTAAATCTTTTTTAAAGATAGAATCGCAACTACCTGATACGATTTGCTTGTGTGAAAAAAGATTTTCTTCGCACAAAAATTTAATATCTGTGCTTTTTAGCAAAAAAGTATTTTCTTTTTTGAGTAAAACCTGCGCCAAACTCTGAAAATTCATCAAAATAAATATCAGAACATACAAAAGTATTTTCATTTTCTTTGCTTTTAAATCTAAATTTTCACGCCAATCAACAAAATATCGTCACGTTGTTCTGTTTTTTCCATGTGCTGGTTTAGTTCTGATTTTAACCTAATTTTTTGTTCTATCAAAGTCAAATGTTGCATGGATTCTAGCAAATCTATCAAACGTTTTTCGGTAAAATGCGCTCTTTTTACGTCATTTTGGTCTGCAAAACCATCTGAACTCAAATAAATGGTGCTATTTTTAGGCAAACTGAATTGATGTGTTTCAAAAGATTTTGTACTTTTGCTCAAACCGCCGACGTGCTTTCTGCTGCCTGCAATTTTTTCTATTTTATTGTTCAAAATATAATATAAAGGTCTTTTCGCTGCGGCAAAAGTAAGTTCGCAAGCATTGTTTTTTTCTTTCCAACAAACAATAGCAATGTCCATGCCTTCCGAATTTTTATTTCGTTCTTGTCGCAAAGAAATTTTGATTTCCTTGTGTAAGGTTTCCAAAATTTGTGCAGGTTCTGCAATTTTTAGGACTTGAATAATTCTGTCCAACAAAGACGAGCCGATCATGGTGAGCATTGCTCCCGAAACGCCATGTCCTGTACAATCGGCAACAACCAAATATTTGCTTTCGTTGATTTGATCTGTCCACCAAAAATCGCCTGAAACAATGTCTTTAGGTTTGAAAAGCACAAAATATTCTGTAAATAGTTCAACCATTTTGAATTTGGAAGGCAAAATGGCTTTCTGAATAATTTGGGCGGCTTCAATGCTTTTTTGAATTTGGAAAGTATGTTGTTCTAGGGCATCCCTTTGCGCCAAAATCTCTTCTTGGGTTTGATAAAGTTCTTCATTAATAACGGCTAATTCTTCGTTTGCTACTTGCAAAGATTCGGTACGTTCTGATACTTTTTGTTCTAAAACCTGATTTTGTTCTCTGATCAAACGTTCATTTTCTTGTCTTGCTGCCTGTTTTTCTTTTTGTAATTTGGTTTGCTCATTCACAGATTGATTTGCCAAAGCAAAAGCAAAAACAATGATTTCAGCGAAAAAACCTAAGTGCATAAAATTTAGAAAAGGGCGATCAATTCCCGAATTAACCAAAATTACTTCCAACATGACCAAAATGAATTGCAAAGACATTCCCAAAATATATAGTTTTGCCTCTTTGTTTCCTTGACGTAAAGAACAAACAATCACATAAACAATGAAAGGCAAAATGACAAATGTATAATTAATTTGTCCCCAAATAGCTCCAAAATTAGAGGGAATAAACCAAACTACAACAAAAGAAAAAATGAGATAAGCCAAAATAAATTTGCCAAAAGTATATATTTTAGGAAAATTATCTTTGACTTTGAAAAAAGCAAGTGCATAAAGCAAAAAAGAAATAAAATTTAGCTGTGCTTGTTTGTTCACATAACCTGCTGTCCAATAACCGTCATAAAAGATAGAAAACACAAAAATACTAGCCGTTGATAAGGCAAAAAACAAATATGTAACTTTTTTTGTGTTAAAATAAAGAAAAATACAAATGCAAAATATAACCGCAATGATAGACTGCATTGCTCCAAAAGACATTTCTCGCCAACGTTGTTGAACAATATAGTTTTTTAGGTTCTGAATATGCAAGGGACAAGCCAAAGTATTTGCCTTAAATTTCAGATAAATAATTTCTGTGCTGTCTTTTTCCAAATTGAAACGTATGGCAGGCAAACGAGTTTGCATTTCTCTTTCGGCTTGCGGCAAAGCGTAACCGTCTTTGTGCAATCTCCACTCGCCATTGTCTTTTTTGTACCAATTTGCAATTTCAAACATCGAATAAGGCAATTCTAGCACCCAATCTCCTTCAAAAGTTTGGTTTTTAATCTCCATTTTGATCCAATAATAAGAATCTGTGATCATACCAAAGTTCAAAGTTGCCATCTCGGACTTATTGAATTTTATTTGAAATTCTGGGCTATTGATTTGTTCAATACTTAAATTCCCTTCTTTATCTTCCAAAAAAGAAACATATTTGCCCAAATTAACCGTTTCGTTCGGGTCTGTCAATAAAATTAAGGGCTTTTCCTGTGCAAACAGCGCAAAATTTACAAAGAAAAGATAAATAACGATCAAATATTTCATTTTTTGAAAGATAGCTGGTTTATCAAAAAAATTTAAAGCAATAATTAAGCAAAATGTTTATTGTTGCATTGATTACAAGCAATGATGTTAGTTTTTTTTGCAATAAAACAAATATTGATCGCTATTGACGTGTGGCGATTTTGCGTTGGTATCATAATAATTGCCTTTGATGTCCGAAAATTTGGCAATTTCAACTTCAAAACCTGCATTTTCGAGTGTTTTTTTGAAGTCTAAGCCATACAAACGGTGATTTTCTGCATAACCGTACATTTTCTCTCTTTGCTCAGGATTTAAACTTGGATCGGATTCGGTTTTTTCGCCATAAATAGGCACGCCAATCAAGGCAAAACCACCTTTTTTAAGAATACGATACATTTCTGAAATGGCTTTTAGATCATGTTCGATGAGTTCCAAAACGTGCAAACAAATAATTCCTTCAAAATTTTCACTATCCAATTTGATTTCCGCAATGTCTAATTGAATGGCTTGCAAATGTCGATAACGATCAATATCAATATCTCCACAAAAATAGTTGATGTGCGGATATTTGCTCAAAATATGTTTGGTTAGGTGATCTTCTGGGGCAAAATGCAATAATTTTAAGGGTCTTTGATCAAAAATTTTATTTTTTTGGATAAACTTGATCAAAAAACGATGCCTAATCCAAGAATCACAATTTGGACAAATTGCATTTTTGGTGTAATGATCTACGAGTTGGTTTCGAACATACCAAGATGCTTCCAAAGGTTTCATTTGCCCAAAAGACTGTTCACAAATTGGGCATTGAAAATTATTGCCGCTATATTTGAGTGTGTGGTATATTTTTTTTAAGATTTTTTTCATGTTTATTTGCAAATCACTTTTTGATCAGAAATATTATAAATGACTTTTCTGTACGAAAAATGCCACCATTCGGTGTCTATTGTGCCAAAACCGTATTTTTCTAGCACTTCACGCAAAATTCGTCTGTTTTTAAGGACTTGTTCGGGCAAATTTTGGTTGAACGTGTGCGCCGCTTTCCCAAAAAAATCGTAAGGCGTTCCCATGTCCAATTCGTTGCCGTTTTTATCTACCAAAGTCAAATCTACGGCGCAACCTCTGTTGTGCATCGAGCCTTTTTTGGGGTTGGAAACGTAGTTTTTGTCGCTAACAGTATTCCAAAGTTTCCATTGCACCGAAAGCGGTCTGTAACCATCAAAAATTTTGATTCTGTAACCCATTTGCATAAATTCTTTTTGCGCTGCCATCAAATCTAGGGCAGTTTTTTTTCTCAAAAAGCATTTGTCGCAGTCGTAAAGAACAGTTTTTGTAAAATTGTTTGTGGTTGCATAACGAATGTCTAAGACAAAAGTGTTGTCCCACCTGATGAGTTCGACCATTGCCGAATCGGGTAATTTTGCATATTCTTCTGCTTTGTCTTGTGCAAAAATGCCTTGACAAAAGCAGAAAAATAGGATTAATACATTTATTTTTTTCATGTTATTCTTGTAAAAAATGTTCTTCTAAGGCTTGATCAAGGTCATTTCCTCTCAAATTTTTGCCAATGATAATTCCGTTTTTGTCTAACAAAAAATTCATTGGTATTCCTTCGATGGGATAATTTCGTGCGGCTTCGTTATCCCAACCTCTCAAATCTGAAACGTGGCTTTTCCAAACCAATTTGTCTTGTTTGATGGCTTGTAACCAAGCAGATTTTTTTTCGTCAAGCGAAACACTAAAAACAGTAAAACCTTTATTTTGGAAATTTGCGTATGTGTTGATCAAATTTCGATTTTCAGAACGACAGGGTCCGCACCAAGATGCCCAAAAATCAATCAATACGGTTTTTCCTTGCAAAGAAGAAAGCATTATTTTTTTGCCATTTACATCGGTCTGTTCGATGTTTGGAGCTTTGTCGCCAATTTCAAAACCCTCTTGTGCAACATTTTTCCCAGAATTTGAATTTTCTGTAACTACTATCGAAGAAGTCAAATCATTAAATTCTTCTCCTACAAATTCTGTGTTTTTGCTAAGTTCCATTGTTTCGCCTGAAAAATTGGCGTGTTCATACAAAACAACTTTGAATCCCTTCGGAACTTTTACAGAACTTAATTGGTCGTTTCCGATGTTCAAACTAGCCATATCGTGCCTTCCAATTCCTAATTTCTGCGATTTTCCTTCATAGTAAGCGTGTTCGTAAATGGTAATTTGTGCTTGCAAATTTTGTACGAAAAACAAAAAACAAGCAAAAGCAAAAAGTATTTTTTTCATGACTATTTTTATTTTTTAGTTGAAACAAGATTTACGAAAAATAAGTTTTTCAGTTGTTATAATTTGTATTTAAACAAAATAATTGCAATGGAAACTATAGTATAAATAATGGTCATCGGGAAACCGACTCGCAAAAAATCTTTTGGTTTGTAACCGCCTGCATTGTAAACCATGAGGTTGGTTTGGTAGCCAATTGGGGTCATAAAATCGCCAGAGGCAGCAAAAACAATAGCCATAAAAAAAGGCGTTCCTTCAATTCCTAATTGTTGGCTTAAAGAATAGGCAATCGGAAAGGCAATGGAAACCGCTGCTGCGTTGGTCAAAAAAGCTGTTAAAACTAAGGTCAAAAAATAAATTCCAATTAATAAACCCTGATTTCCAAAAACAGAAAAGACACTTAAAACGCCATCTGCAATTTGTTTGGCTGCGCCTGTGGTAACCATTGCGTTGCCCAAAGTTAAGGCGCAAGCCAACATGAGCAATAAATCGAGGTCGACTTTTTCGGTAATGTCTTTATAAGTAAACAAATCGAGGAGCAAAAGCAAAAAAACCATGATCAAAACTCCCGTGAGCATTGGCAAATCAAAAAAAGCAATCGAAACAAATAAAACACTAAAAATAGCCAAAAATATTTTTGCTTTTAAGCCAATTTTGGGGCTAGTTTCGTGTTCTATTTTAGACAAAATGTATAAATCATAACCCTGATCCATGTCTTCGACAAATTCCTCGTTGACCGAAAGCAAAAGCATATCGCCTTGTTCCAGATGCACGAATTGTAATTTTTTATTAATAATTTTTTCACCTTTTCTGTGCAAAGCTACCAATTCTGCATGAAAATGATGGTTAAAATCACATTCTTTTGGTGTTTTTCCGATCAAAGACGAACCTGTTGGAATGACTGCCTCGATAATTTCGGTTTTATTACTTTGCGTGGGCATGGCAAAACCCATTCCCAAATTGACCAAATCCATGATTTTTTCGGGTTTGCCCATAAACAAAAGAGAGTCGTTGAGTTGCAAAATCTCTTCGGGTTTTACAGGCGAAATTATGTCCATATCTCTGTGCAACTCGATCAAATAAATGCCTTTTAGGTTAGTTAATCCTGCTTCTTTTATGGTCATGCCTTCCAATTTTGGTGAAGCCACTTTTACTTCCATCAAATATTCTGGTGCTTTTGCTTTTGCTTCGTTAAAAACTTCTTTGTATTCAGGCAAAAGGTTGTATCCAAAAAAATACATATACAAAGTTCCCAAAACTGTAATGCTAAATCCGACAACAAAAAAGTCGCTACTACCCAAAACAGGCAGGTTGTTTTTTGCCAAAAAACCATTCAAAACCAAGTTTGTAGAAGTTCCAATTACGGTCATCATTCCGCCTAAAATAGCTGCATAAGATAGCGGAATCATCAATTTGGAAGGGTGTGCGCCATGCGTTTTGCACCAACTATACACATAAGGCATCATCACAGCAACCAAAGGCGTATTATTCACAAAGGCAGAAATGCCCGACACAAATACAGACATTCGCAACATAAAACCTTGCGGGGATTTTGCGCCTGCAAACAATTTGTCCAAATATTGTTCGGTTCTGTAATTTTTTCGCAGGGCTGAAGTTACAATAATGAGCAAAATAATGGTCGCAATTTGTGGATTTGCGAGATCATTTAAAAAATCAGTCGGCTTTACAATCCCTGTTGAAACAAGCACAATTACGCCTAAAAAAAAAGCAATACTAGCTTTTACTACTTCCTTAAACAACAAAACAAGCACCACTGCAAGCGTTATAAGCACAATGTAGGGGTGAACTGACGGATCGATCATTTTTGTGAATTTTATTTGAAGCGCAAAATTAGAAAAATTCTCTACAAACTTACAAGAGTAGTAAAAAAAATTAGGCTTTGTAGGTTTTGAAGCCTAAAAAAGTCTAATTTTTAACGAATTTCTTTGAATGCTTTGGCAATATTTCCACAAATTTTCTTATTTTTGACATTAAAACGCAAATGATATACGCCTCCGTGTGGTACTTTAAAAATCAATAATTCGCGGTTGTGTTCTTTGCCTTCTTTTATTTCGTAATTGGTTGCCACTACGTTTTCGTTTTTATCGTGTAAATAAATCGTAATTCCTTCGCAATGTCCTTGGTTACTGCTCACTGCAAAACAATATTGATATTTTTCGCTCATGATCATTGCATATTCAACTACTCCTTTTTCAGGATTGAAATGAAGTTTATCCCCAAAAACTGCAGGAAAACATCTAGAAAATATAAAATCGGCTGGTACTTTTCGGACTGCCTGTTCTGCTAATGCCTCTAATTCTTGTCCTTCACAAGTATTTTGAGCATAAAGATTTGTTAGCAAAAAATTGAATAAAAAAACTAAAACTAAAAAAAAATTTGGCATAGTAGATATATTTGTTTAATAAAAAATGTAAATTTATTGCTTTTTTCATTGTTTTTCAAGTTCTTCTTGCAATTTTCGAATGAAATCGTCTTTGTCTTGCAAGGCTTTTTTGCTTTCTTCAAGAGCTTTCTCCGTATCTGCAATAATTTGTTTACTTTCCAAAAGAGCTTGCTCCTGTGCTGCAATTTTCTCCACATCTTCAGCGGCTTTGCGCCAAATATTGTCTAATTGCTCCTGAATATCGTCTTCCAAAGTCATTTGTTTGCGCAACTCGTTTTCGCTTTGGGCTTTTTGCAAACGCCTGATAATTTGACGATATTTTTCAGGAAAA
>RDXG01000136.1 GCA_004292785.1 Bacteroidota bacterium | reverse complement strand
ACCCAAAATTACAATTTTTTTACAAACAATTTTGTAGTTTTGTAAATTCTATACTAAAAACCATCAGAACTACGCAGTTCTTTAAGAAATGCGTAGTTCCTAAAAATTACTAGAAAAACGAATAAAAACAAGTTCATTTATAAATTTTTATCCATGAAAAAAATATTTTTTATATACATTTTTTGCTTTATTTTTGGCAATATTTACGCACAAATCGACCCGACAGCACAAGGTTTTTATCAGGAAGCCTTGCGTTTTTCTGAAACTCGTTTTGGTGGAACGGCGCGTTTTCAAGGGCTTGGCGGGGCAAATACGGCTTTGGGCGGCGATATTTCTTCGGCTTTTAGCAATCCTGCGGGTTTGGGTTTTTGCCGAAAAAGCGAAATTAGTTTTACGCCAACCATTAGCAACACTTACACCAACACCTCTTTTTTGGGCGAACAAACGCCTTCAAACCGTTTGAATTTGAACATCAACCAACTTGGGATTCTGAAAAAGCCGTTTTAACTCAAACTTTTGCCATTACTTTTAGCAGAATCAACGATTTTCAAAGGCAATTTTCTTACAACGGCACCAATAACGACAATTCGCTGATCGATTATTTTATGCAACGCAATGACCAAAAAACGCCTTGGGCAGAATTTGATAATTTGGGAAAAAACATTACTACCTTAGATGGTTTGGCGTATTATACCTATTTGATCAACCCTGATTTTCGTGATAATGTCAATTTTAATTCCTATTTTTCTTTTGTTCCTGTTGCACCTGCTGTGCAATCCGAAACGATTCTTAGAAAAGGCGGGCAAAATCAATGGAATATTTCTTATGGCGCAAACGTGAAAGACCGTTTTTATTTTGGTTTTTCGCTTGGCATACAATCCTTGCATTACGAACAAAACAAAACTTACAAGGAAACAGTCGTGAACAAACGTTTGCCGATGAACAATTTGTTGCTCAACGAAACGCTTACGCAAGATGCCACAGGTGCAAATTTGTCTATTGGTATGATTATCAAGCCTTTTGACTGGGTAAATATTGGCGTAAATTTGGTTACTCCAACTTTGATGCGGATTTCTGATAGTTATTCTGCCGATTTAACGGTAAATTATAACAATTATACTTTTCAGGATGTGGTCAATGGAAAGCCAATCAATCGAATTTTGAACGAACAAACTTCCAAAACGCCAATTATTCGTTCCGATTACACGCTTATTTCTCCTTTTCGTTTGTCGACTGGTTTGGCTTTTTTTATCAAAAAATATGGTTTAATTACTGCCGATTTGGAAATGGTCAATTATTCGAATGCGTCTTTGAGTGATGCAAATCCGTTTTTTTCTCTTTCTGGGGACAACAAAACCATCAAAAATTTATACAAAGCGGCAATCAATTATCGTTTTGGGGCGGAAATTAGACTGAATTATGTGCGTTTGAGAGGTGGTTTTGCTTACTATTCCGATCCTTTTTCAAATCCTGCTGCCAATCAAGACCGATCCAAAAAATTTGTTACCGCAGGAATTGGTTTTAAAGGTGAACATTTTTATTCCGATTTTACGCTGATTACGCGTTTTTACGATACCAATTACAAGCCTTATTCTTTGAAAGATCAAAGCGAACCAACTGCAAAAACCGCAAATACTGAAATTAACGCTGTCATTAGTTTGGGCTATGTTTGGTAAAAAATTGATAGTAATCGTGGGCGCAACTGCCGTTGGAAAAACTTCGATGGCAATTCGTTTGGCGCAACATTTTCAGACCGAAATAATTTCTGCTGATTCTCGACAATTTTTTAGAGAATTAAATATTGGCACTGCCAAACCAAATTCTACGGAATTATCTCAGGCAAAACATCATTTTATTAATTCTCACAGCATTTTTGAGTCTTACAATGCAGGAAAATTTGAACAAGATGCAATCTTGTTGTTGAACAAATTATTTGCTGAAAAAGATTTGCTCATTATGGTTGGCGGTTCGGGAATGTATGTGGACGCAGTTTGCAAAGGCATGGACGAAATGCCCGAAATTGATTTGGAAATTCGAGAAAAACTCAATCAAGAATTAGAGGAAAAAGGTTTGGATTTTTTAGTTCAAGAATTGCAAAACCTCGATCCTGATTATGCAAATCAAGTTGAAATTTCAAATCC
>RDXG01000207.1 GCA_004292785.1 Bacteroidota bacterium | reverse complement strand
AATTTGGAAATATTATCATTCCAAAATCAATAAACCTAATTTTTGGGGAATGATAGAACCAAATGTAAATATAAACGCTTCTTTGTACGACATTCGGGAGTATTTTCAGGGCAGAAACGAAAATGGCAGAATGAACTCGTCGAGTGCAGACGAAAAATATAGCGAATTGATGGCAATTTTGCGAGAGAAAATGCAAATTTTAGCAAGCAAAATAGAGCCTAAAATTTATGAATATGGTTTTTTAAAGGCTTAAAATAAAAAAACCTTGTCAAATCTTGACAAGGTTCGTATCATATATGGAGTTTTTAAGATGTAAGCAAAAAATTAATTTTTGCCGTACACTTTCAAACGATCTTTAAGTTCTTTGCGTGCAATGTGTATCCTGTTTTTAACAGTTCCAATTGGTTTGCGTGCAATGTGTATCCTGTTTTTAACAGTTCCAATTGGAATATGTAATTTTTCTGCAATTTCATGATATTTAAAACCTCTAAAATGCATGATAAAAGGCTGTCTGAACGAGTCCTCTAGTTTTTCTATAGCTTTATTGATATCCTCCATCGCGAAAGTTGAAAACGCCAAATTTTGCGTAATGTTTTCCGAAGAGTTAATGTAGTGCAAATTTTCAGTAGTGTCTATGAATGTATTCCTTCTCACCAAACGTTGATAGTTGGTAATAAAAGTATTTTTCATAATGGTATATAACCATGCTTTCAAGTTTGTACCTTCAGCAAATTTATCGCGATTGGTAAATGCTTTGAGCATAGTTTCCTGTAACAAATCATTGGCATCTTCGCTATCTTTGGTAAGTTTCAAGGCAAAGGGCTTTAAAGCTGCCGAAATTTCGTGCAAATTACTGCTAAACTCTACTGATGTCATAACTTTATGATTTTGTTTAAGCAAAGGTAAATAACATTAAACAAAAAAACAAATTTTGTTGAATATTTTTTTGAAATAATTAAACAAAGTGTTTTTTGCTACCAATGAAATTGTTGTTACAACCATAATTCAAAGATTAGACTTTATTCTTTCAAAAGCAAGTTAAATTTTGGTAAATTCTATTTTATTTTATTAAATCAATCATTTTACTTACTTCAATGCCAAAACCACAAGTAAAATGTTTTTCGGGACAAGCCTGATGTCCGTGAATTCCGCAAGGACGACAAGATAGTTTTTGTGCATATTCAATAATTGTAGCATTTTCGGAAAGAGGATAAAATCCAAACTCTTTGATGGTTGAACAAAAAATTGCACAAGTATTCGCATTGACCGAAGAAGCCAAATGCATGGGTGCAGAATCATTCACAAAATTCATGATTGCATCTTTCATTAATGCCGTAGATTGCAACAAATTAAGTTCTCCTGCCAAATTTATGATGTTTTTTTTGCCTGATTTTTGTAAAATTTGTTCACAAGTTTCTCGATCTGTTTTTGCGCCTAACAAATAAATATTTCCTTCAAAATTTTGTTTTTGCAAAAATTCGACCCATTTTTCCGTAGGAAACTGCTTGGTAAACCAAACCGAAGTAGGCGCAAGACATAAATAAGCCTCACTTTTTAGCTTTTGCGTGAGTTCATAATCTTTGGTGCTTGGATACAAAGCAGGTCTAATTTGCTTAGAGTCGGTCAGATGCGAAATTAAACTTAAATTTCGTGCAACTTCATGCGTGCCGTTTCCCAATTCATGAGCAAAATGTTTGTCGAAAGTCCAAGAAAGTGGATTTTTACTAAATCCAATTTTTTGTTTTGCTCCTGAAAAAGCTGTTAAAATGCCTGTTGCCAAAAATCTTTGCAAATTTATGACTAAATCGTATTTTTCTGACCTAATTTGAGTTAATATGTTCCATAAATTTTTATATTTGCCTTTATTTTTGTCCCAAATCATGAGTTTTCTTAGAAAAGGGTGTTCGCCAAATAAAGATTCGTTTCCTTTTCTGATCAAAAAATCGAGCTGTGCTTTCGGATAAAATTGGTGCAATTTTTCTAAAACAGGCGTTGCCAAAATAGCATCACCAATAAAAGCGGTTTGAATAACAAGAATTTTTTGCATGGATTTTCTTAAAAACAGCCCAAAACTACTATTTTTATCGTTCTTTTTGTTCTTTTTTGCAAAAAACGTGTATTTATTTTTCATAAAAATAAATCAATACTTCAAATTTTTAGTTTTTCAACAAATTGATCACGTATATTTGTGAAATTTTTGTTTAATTCTCTTTTTGAAACATAATTGATATATTATAAGTATATACAAGGAGTTTGAAAAAAAGCAAACAACCCCAAAAGCCTTAAAACCAATGAATCTGGATATACTGAAAAAAACCTTTCAGATTGCCGAGTATTTTCTTGAAGAAGACAAAAAAAATCCTGTTTTGACTTACAAAAGTCCACAAGATTTATCAAAAGACTTAGACATAAACATTAATTCTGAAGGTGTTTCAGAAAATATATTTTTCGAAAGCCTTGAAAAAATAGTTTTGGCAACCCCAAAAACGGGTAGTCGTTCTTTTTTTAATCAACTTTTTGGCGGCAGAAACTCGATCGCTATAAGCGGAGAAATTTTGGCTTCTATCATGAACAATTCGATGTACACCTATAAAGTTGGCGGTGCGCAGATTTTGTTAGAAAAAGAAGTAGTTTCTCAAATGCTTAGAAAAGTAGGCTACGAAGGTGGAGATGGCACTTTTGCACCAGGAGGTTCAATGACAAATATGATTGCTATGATTGCTGCTCGCAACGAAAAAGACCCGAATATTAAAGATTTAGGATTTAGCGGGAAAAAAATGACGCTTTACACTTCCATAGAAGGGCATTATTCGATCCCAAAAAATGCGGGAATGATTGGCATGGGCAGAAATAATGTCAAAAACATTGCCAGTGATAAATTTGGCAAAATGGACATCAATGCCCTTAGAAACCAAATTATTAAGGACAAAAACGAAGGTTCTGTTCCGTTCATGATCAATGCTACTGCGGGAACTACGGTTTTGGGAGCTTTCGATCCTTTTGACGAAATTGCAGATATTGCCAAAGAATTTGATATTTGGTTTCATGTGGACGGAGCTTTAGGCGGAAGTGTGGCTTTGAGCAAAAAGTATAAAAAACTGTTGAAAGGTGCTGAAAAATCCGATTCTTTTAGTTGGAATGCTCACAAAATGATGTGCGTTCCGTTAACTGCTTCTGTGATTTTGTTCAGAAACAAATTTATGTTGAAACGACATATTTCTGAAAAAGCAAGTTATTTGTTTCAAGCCGACGAAGACGATTATAATCCTGGTTTGCGTTCTATTCAATGTGGTCGCAGAAATGATGCCCTCAAAGTTTGGTCGGCTTGGAAGTTTTACGGACACAAAGGCTACGAAAAAAGGATCAATCGCTTGTTCGAACTTGCGCAATATGCAGTTTCGATCATCAAAAAAGACCCCAATCTGCAACTTATTCAAGAGCCTGAATCGGTAACGGTTTGTTTTCAAGTCAAAGGAAAATCCAACCAAAAAATTTGCGATCTACTTCATAAACAAGGACTTGCAAAAGTAAGTTATGGCACAGCCAGAGGAAAAACTTTTGTAAGAATGGCTTGTGTCAATCCTGACTTAGAAAATGAAGATATAGATATTTTTTTTGATAGAGTAAGGCAGGTTTCCAATGAGTTATAATTAGCAACAGATAAATTAGAGTTTTCTCAATTAAAAAATTGGAAAACTTTAATTTATTTTTTGAATAATTTTAATTTTTAGGCATGATGTTTGGTAAAAAATAATATATTTTTGAATGTAGATTTTTTTTCTAAGAACTTTTTTATTTATCATTAAATAATTTTCGGTTTTAGTTGCATTTAATCTTTTTTTTTTGAACTTTTGTAAACTATGTAAGGGTTCAACTTTTAAATATTTCTAGGTTTATCTTTTAATGATTATGAAGAAAATATCTTTTTACTTTCGAATATTACTGATTACAAGTCTATTTTGTGGCTTTTCGGATGTTTATGCCCAAGATAAGGTTGGAAATTTGATCAACAAACTCCAACAAACTACAGATGATATTCAAAAAGCTTCCTTACTAAATCAGATAGCTCAAGAAGAAATTTTATTAAAAGATTATGACAAGGCTATTGCTTATTCGCAACAAGCCACAGAAATAGCAAATAAGTTCAACGGAAATGATAGCAAAGGAAAAAGTTTTTTTCTGATAGGAAAAGCATACGAACTCAAACGTGATTTTCCTTCCGCGCTCAATAATTATTTGCAATCTACCATACTTTACGAATCTACAAGTGATCAAAAACGTTTAGCTGAAAATTATTATGAAATTGGTTTGCTTTACCAAAATTGGAAAATTTATGAAAAAGCGATCAAATACTTCAAACAAGCCAATGAAATAGAACAAAAAATCGGAAATAAAGAAGGAATTGCAACTTCTTTAAAATATATTGCCAATGCTTATTTCCAAATTAATGACTTTCCTAATGCTGTTCAAAACTATAATTTACTGCTTGATATTTATAAAAAACAAGGAAGTAAAAAAGAAATGGCTGACGTTTTGCACAGAATTTCTATCATTCATGAAGCAAACGGCAAATATGATGATGCGATCAATAGTTCTCTTGCAAAATTAGAAATTGACAACGAACTTAAAGATTTGGTGGGAGCTGCCCATACCAATAACAATATTGGTTACATTTACAAAAAGAAAAAAGATGTAAATAAGTCTTTGCAATATTTTCAACAATCTTTGGATTTATTTAAAAAAGCATATAATCAGTCTTCAAATGCAAAAAAAAATGTGGTTATTTTGACCAATATTGGTGTTGCTTATACCAACTTAAACGATTACAAAAATGCACAATCTTATTATGACGAAGCATTGAGAGTAAGCGAAAAAGATGGTAAACCTGAGGGAATTGCAAATGTTAATAATTTTATTGGAGCTAATCATTACATCAATGGAAACAACGATCGAGCTATGGCAAGTATCCAGAAAGCCATAGAGATCGCTGAACCAAATAAATTAAAAAATGTTTTGCAAGAAAGTTATAGAATTTTGTCCGCAATTTATGAACGCGAAAATGACTTTAAAGAATCGCAAAAATATTACAAAATGCACAGCGATTTGAAAGAAGAAATAGAAAAAGAGCAAAAGGCAGAAGAAGCTCGTTTGGCACAAAATCAACTTAATGCAGAACAAAAAGAAGGTGAGTTTAAACTTCTTATTGCAGATAAGGAAAAACAAGCCTTAACATTGAAACAGCTAAATTTGGAAGCTGATAAAAAAAATCAAGAACTGGCTTTACTCAAACAAGACAAAGATTTACAAGAATCTAAATTAAAGGCAGAGAAACTCGAAAAAGAACGATTCTCACAAGCCTTAGCGCTTGCGCAGCAAAGTTTGCAAGCAGAACAAAAAAACAAGCAAATTCAAGCCATGCAGCAAGCTCAACAAATTAGCGCAATTAAAGACAAACAAAAAGAGGCAGAAAGTAATGAACGCCAACAAAAAATCAAGTTGTTGGAACAAGAAAACGAAATTCGCAAAACCAATGAGGAAATGTTAAAACTCAAAAGCGAAGAAGATGAAGCAACAAGAAAATATTTCATGATTGCCATTGTTGCAGCAGGTTTATTTGTTTTGTTAATTTTATTTGTCTTATTTCAGAGAAATAAAGCAAATAAATTATTGCAAACTCAACAGTTAGAAATTAAGAGAAAAAACGAGGAGTTGCAATCTAATGAGGAGGAGTTGCGCCAAAATATGGAAGAGTTGCAAACCACACAAGAGCAAATGGAAAGCAAACAAGGAGAACTTCAAAAGGCAAATGTGCAGTTAGAAAAAATAAATGCTAAAATTGTAGCCAACGAAGCTGTTTTGCAAAAAGCACTTGAAAAAATAAAAGCCGATCAAAACATTATCAAACAAAAAAATGAAGAGTTGCAATCAAGTGATGAGGAATTGCGCCAAAACATGGAAGAGTTGCAAACCACACAAGAAGCCTTAGAAAAACAGAGAAATCAGTTACAGGCTCAAAATTTGAAAGTAACGCAAAGTATTCGTTATGCTGAACGCATACAATCTGCAATTTTGCCTACACCATCACAAAGAAAAAGTATCTTTCCTGAAAGTTTTTTAATTTATAGACCTAAAGACATTGTTTCAGGCGATTTTTATTGGATTTCTAAACATGGAGATAAGTCTTTGGTTTCGGTAATTGATTGCACAGGTCATGGAGTACCGGGAGCTTTTATGTCTATGGTAGGAAATAGTATTTTGAATGAAATTATTAATGAACGCAAAATAATTCAGCCAGCACTCATTTTGAACGAATTACATCTGGGGGTAAGAAAAAAATTGAGTCAAAACGAGGGAGCAAATAATGACGGTATG
This sequence comes from Bacteroidota bacterium, assembly GCA_004292785.1. Lineage (GTDB taxonomy): Bacteria > Bacteroidota > Bacteroidia > Cytophagales > Thermoflexibacteraceae > RDXG01. Next base: position 27,035 of record RDXG01000207.1, on the reverse strand, counting down.
GATTTGGGTTTTTGCTTGATAGAACCTCTTGAATCAGGAGAATTTAGGCTTACTCATGCAGGAGCCAAAAATAAGTTCTACGCTGTTGTTAATCATAAACTTGTGGAACTTCAAGGAGATCGCAAGGTAATTGGCGGAGCCACGGCTGAAGAGACCAGAAATTATACAAATCAACAGTTCGTTTTGAATAAAGGCGACTCAATTTATATGTCCTCTGACGGATTTACAGATCAATGTAATGCAGAAAGAAGAAGCTTTGGAAGCACAAATTTAAAAGCCTTAATCATGAAATCTCATGAACTTTCTGTCAATGAACAAGAGCAAATTTTTGTTAGTGCATTGGAAAACCACCAACAAGACGAAGAGCAACGTGATGATATTACTTTAATTTGTGTAAAACTTTAAAACGAATAAATTTTTAATCAAATGCAGAACTTATTAATCAAAGGTGTTAGTAATACTTACTTTACTCCTTATGTTAGTTTTGATGCCAATACAGGAGAATGTTTGATTCAAGGAGAATCTTACCTTGAAGAGTCCTTTGACTTCTATAATAATTTGATGAAATGGCTTAATAATTATTTTTCCGAAGGAGGACAAAGCCTTGATTTGTCTTTTCAACTCACTTATTTTAATACGAGTTCTTCTAGGGCTATTTTAGAAATGATAAAATTATTAAAGAAACACAAAGATAGCGGAAAACAAATAACCATTAATTGGTTATACCCAAATCCAGACGATGACGAACTTCAAATGGAAGCAGAAGACTTTATAGAAGAATCTGGGTTTCCTATGAATTTAGTAGAATATGAGAATTAATTACTCTGTTTTACCTACTTTGGAAATAAATATCTCATTGATACTTGGTACATATTCCTTAAAAGAAATAATGGCTGTTTGTTTCAAAACTTCTTGAATCAAATGGCTACTGTTTCCTTGAATAAGTTTGACTGTGTTTTTATTCACTTCGTCAAGTGATTCAGTTTTTAAGACTTGAAAAGTATCATTACCAAGCAACTCTGATTCTGTTTCTACAAGATAAATATTATCTTTGTAAGCATTTTTTATATCATTTTTCTTTCCGTCTAAAATCTTTCTAGCCTGATTAATCAATGCAATATAATCGCAAAGTTCCTCTACTGATTCCATGCGGTGTGTAGAAAAAATAATGGTGCTTCCTTGTTTTTTAAGTTCCAAAATTTCGTCTTTAATCAAATTTGCATTGATTGGATCAAAGCCAGAGAAAGGTTCATCTAAAATAATTAATCTAGGCTGATGTAAAACTGTTGCAATAAATTGCACTTTTTGTTGCATACCCTTAGACAAGTCTTCTATATTCTTTTTCCACCAACTTACAATCTCAAATTTTTCAAACCATAGTTTTAATTTTTGTTTGGCTTCTGTGGCAGACATTCCTTTAAGTTGCGCCAAATACATGAGTTGTTCGCCCACTTGCATTTTTTTATAAAGCCCTCTTTCTTCTGGAAGATAGCCAATTTGCGAAATGTGTTCCCTTTGTAATAATTCACCTCCAAAATATACTTGCCCACTATCCGCAGCAGTTATTTGGGTAATAATACGAATTAAAGAAGTTTTGCCTGCTCCATTAGGTCCTAATAACCCAAAAATAGATTTTTCAGGAATATTTAAACTTACTTCTGACAAAGCAATATGCCCAGAGTAGTTTTTGCTTACTTTTTGGATTTCTAAGATATTCAAGGGAAATAATTATTTAGTGAAAGACAAAAATAAAAAAAACTTCTAAAATCTTTATAGATTCTAGAAGTTTAGAACAAATTTATGAAAATAACTTAGTCTTCATCAATAGCAGAATCTGTTCTTTTTGATTTTTTACTAGAATCAGATTCACTGCCCTCGTCAACTCCTCTTTTAAAGTCCTCTTCTTCTTTGAGTTTAACAGTGTCTTTTTCATTTTTTCTTTCCATTCCTGCTTCGTCAATAGCTTTGCCGATAGCTCCCATAATCAAAGAAATAGATTTGAAAGCATCATCATTAGCAGGTATAGGAAAATCTACCAGAGTAGGATCAGAATTTGTGTCTACCATCGCAAAAATAGGAATATTTAAGCGCTGTGCTTCTTTGATAGCAATGTGTTCGCGTTTTACGTCAACAATAAACAAAGCCGCAGGAAGACGAGTTTGGTCAGAAATACCGCCCAAAATTTTCTCCAATTTAGCTTTTTCACGCATTTTCATTAAGCGTTCTTTTTTTGCTAAACTTTTGTAGGCTTCTTCTTTCATCAATTTCTCGATGCCCGCCAATTTTTTCAATGATTTTCTGATCGTTGCAAAATTAGTAAGCATACCGCCCAACCAACGTTCTGTTACGTAAGGCATTTTCAAACGACGCGCTTCTTCCGAAACAAACTCTTTGGCTTGTTTTTTGGTCGCAACGAACATGATTTTTCTACCAGAACGTACAATTTTTTTGATCGCCTCACTTGCCTTTTCCAAGCAAGCTAAGGTTTTGTTTAAGTCAATGATGTGAATATCATTGCGCTCCATAAAAATATAGGGAGCCATTTTTGGATTCCACTTTCTTCGCAAATGCCCAAAATGAACACCTGCGTTTAGCAAATCTTTATATTCTAAATTAGCCATTTTAATACTTTGTTAGAGAGTGTGTATTTCCTTAAAAACATAAAGTTTCTAAAAAAACAGAAATTAACGTTTAGAGAACTGGAATCTTCTACGAGCTTTACGTCTGCCGTATTTTTTACGTTCCACCATTCTCGGATCACGAGTAAGATAACCTTCCACTTTTAACGGTGGTCTGTTTTCTGGGCTAATTTCACACAAAGCTCTAGAAATAGCTAAACGAATAGCTTCTGCTTGCCCTGTAGAACCACCTCCACTTACGTTTACTTTTACGTCATAAGTACCTAATGTTTTAGTAGTAACAAAAGGTTGATTAATGACGATGCGCGAAATTTCTGAAGGAAAATACTCTGCAAATTCTCTCTTATTAACAGTAATTTTTCCGCTACCTGGTGACAAATAGATTCTTGCCACAGAGGTTTTTCTTCTGCCTAAAGTGTTAATTATTTCCATTTTAGTTCAATTTTTTTAGGTTGTTGAGCTTGATGAGGATGTTCAGAACCTGCGTAAACATACAAATTCGTAAAAAGTTTTCTGCCCAAACGATTTTTTGGCAGCATCAATCTAATAGCTCTTTCTACTAAACGAGTAGGAACTTTGATTAACATTTTCTTAGGCGTAATAAAACGTTGTCCACCAGGATAACCTGTGTAAGAAATAATTTCTTTTTCGTTCATTTTTTTGCCTGTGAGTCGGATTTTGTCAGCGTTTATGACAATCACATTATCTCCACAGTCCACGTGAGGCGTGTAACTAGCTTTGTGTTTGCCTCTGATAATCATAGCAACTTGGCTAGCAAATCGCCCTAAGACCGCAGATTGAGCATCGACAATCACCCAATCTTTGACAACCGTTTGCGCGTTTGCCGAGATAGTTCTGTAACTTAGCGTATCCATTGAGGGATTTTTGTTAAAAATTTATTTAAAAATGTTTGCAAAACTGAAAAAAAAATTTCATATTTCCAAATGTTTTGTAAAAATTAAGCAAATAAATATTTTTTTATAAGTAATTATGCACAATTAGCCGACACCTCGAAGGTGTCGGATAAATCTGATTATCAAGGAGTTACTTAACAAAATAATTATAACTAATTTTAATTGGATACTTATGACAATTATAGTGCTTAAATTAGACAAAAACTTCTTTCAAAGATGCAGAAAACCTATGGTAACAAATAATAATGTAACAAAATTAAAAGTTTATAAATTAATAAATATCAAAAAATTCATGAAATCAATTACAGAATCTACTTCTTATTATCAAAATCTCGAACAAATGTCGGTTCGAAACCTATTAAAAAGCATCAATCAAGAAGACAAAACCGTACCTCTTGCCGTTGAAAAAGCCATTCCGCAAATAGAAAAAGCAGTAGAAGCGATTGTGGCAAAAATGAAAAATGGCGGCAGATTGTTTTACATTGGCGCAGGCACAAGCGGCAGATTGGGCATTGTTGATGCCTCTGAATGTCCACCAACTTATGGCGTAGATCATGGTTTGGTAGTCGGCATTATTGCAGGCGGAGATCAAGCCATCAGAAAGGCTGTAGAGTTTGCAGAAGACGACCAACATCAGGCTTGGGAAGACCTAAAAGCACATCAAATTAACGAAAACGACTCGGTGATTGGCATTGCCGCCTCTGGCAGAACACCTTATGTAATTGGCGGTTTGAAAAAATGCAATGAAGCAAATATTTTGACTGCTTGCATTGTTTGTAACCCAGAATCGGACTTGACAAAAGTGGCAAAATTTAAGATTGAAGTCATTGTCGGAGCTGAATTTGTTACAGGAAGTACGCGAATGAAGGCAGGAACTGCACAAAAATTGACCTTAAACATGATCTCTACTTCGATCATGATCCGATTGGGAAAAGTGAAGGGAAACAAAATGGTTGATATGCAAATGAGCAACCTAAAATTGGTGGAAAGAGGAATCAAAATGATTATGGAAGAAACCCAATTAAGCCGAGAAATTGCCACAGAATTGCTAGAAAAACACGGAAGTGTAAGAAAAGCCGTTGATTCTTTAAAATAAAAAAAACTAAACCTAAGTCAGACGCAAGTCGGACTTTTTATAGCAAATATTTTACTAATAATTTGATCGTGTTGCAAGATTCTTAAATCTTGCAATTTTGGTTTTAAGAAACCAAAATATGTCAGGTTTGAGAACCTGACATCACAAAAAGGTTTGAGAACTTGACATCACAAAAAAGTAAAAAAATTTACCACAAGCAAAATTAATTCAAAAATGATTACGGTTTGTATGCTCGTTTTTAACGGAGAAAAATATTTGGAATCGGCAATAAAAAGTATTCTGAACCAAAGTTTTCAGGATTTTGAGTTGCTTATTCTTGACGATGGTTCAACAGACAGAAGCGCGCAAATTGTGCGAGAGATTGATTCCCCAAAAATTCGTTTTCTACAAAATGCTCGAAATCAAGGGCTTGCATTGGCAAAACATAGGGCTTTGCAAGAGGCAAACAGAAAATATTTTGCCATTTTAGATTGCGACGATTGGGCATATCCAAACCGTTTGAAAGAACAAGTCAATTTTTTGGAACAGCACCCCAAAGTGGCGGCAGTGGGAAGTTGGGTAGAAGTTATTGATGGGGAAAACAATGTTAAAAATACTTGGAATTTGCCTACAAAAAGTGAAGAAATTAAGGTAAAAATGCTTTTTAGGAACTGTTTTGCACACCCTTCGATGATGATTAGGCGAGAAATTTTTAATGAATTTTCTTACAGAAACGAATATCCGCCTGCGGAGGATTACGATTTGTGGTCAAGGATTTTGCAAAAATACGAAATGGCAAATTTGCCCAAAATTTTGATCAAATATCGGGTACATGGCAACAACATTAGCCAAACAAAAAAAGAGTTGTTGTTGGAAAATCATTACAAAATTGTTGGCGCAAATTTAGCAAATTTGGGAATTTTGCCAAACGAAAACGATTTGCAAAACCACAAAAAAATTGCAGATTTGGACTTTTTGGATTGGGAAATTGCCAAAAATTGGCTGTTGAAATTGCGAATTGCGAACCAAAAAACACAAATTTATTCTCAAAAAGATTTTGACAAAGAACTATCTTTTTATTGGAAAGAATTATTTTTGCAAAATTCGCCAAATTTTAGTCTGTTTTCAGATTGGATTTTTTCTGAATTCTCTTACAAAAACGGTTTTTTGATGTTTTTTAGGATTACATTAGGAACTTTGTTTAAAATTATAAAAACTAAATAAATTATGCTCAATAAAATCACCTTAGAACAAATCGAATTTTTTGCGTATCACGGAGTTTTTGAAGAAGAACAAAAAATTGGAAACCGCTATTCGGTTGATATTACAGTTTTTGTAGATTTCTCTGCCACAGAAACCGAAGATTCCATCAAAAATACGGTCAATTACGGAAAATTATACGAAATTGTCAAAGAACAAATGATGATTCCTTCCAAACTTCTGGAACATATTGCCTACAAAATTAAAAACAAAGTATTCGAAAGTTTTGCAGAAGTGGAAGGCGTAGAAATAAAAGTAAGCAAATTTAATCCACCAATCGGAGGAAATTGTCAGCGCGCAACAGTCAGTTTGCAAGAAAACAGAAAATAACATGGAAAAATTATACATCATTAAAATTGGCGGAAACGTGCTTGATTCGCCAACAGATTTGGAACGTTTTTTAGACGATTTTACCAATATTTCTGCCCGAAAAATTTTGGTTCATGGCGGCGGAAAAATTGCCACCAAATTAGCGGAGGAGTTAAAAATTCCTGTGCAAATGAACAACGGCAGGCGAATTACTGATGAGGCAAATTTGCGAGTCATTGTCATGGTTTATGCGGGTTTGATCAACAAAAATATGGTTGCAAATTTGCAAGCCCGACAATGTAACGCCATCGGCTTGACAGGAGCAGATTTGAACAGCATTCAGGCTGTAAAAAGGGCAGTTAAAGAAGTGGATTACGGTTGGGTTGGTGATGTTATAGGCGTAAATGCAAAGGCGATCCAAAATTTGTTGGAAAACCAATTTTCGCCAATTTTTGCCCCAATTACCCACGATTTGCAAGGAAATTTATTGAACACCAATGCCGACACCATTGCCTCTGCTTTGGCGGTTGGGCTTGCAAATTTGTACGAAACCGAATTGGTTTATTGCTTTGAAAAAAAAGGCGTTTTGCAAAATCCAAAAGATGACGATTCCTTGATCAAAGAAATTACTTGGCAAACTTATCAAGAACTAAAAGCCAACGGAACGGTCAGCGATGGAATGTTGCCAAAACTTGATAATGCCTTTGATGCACTCAAAAAAGGTGTTTCTAAAGTTCATATTGCACAGGCTTTGCAGTTGGGAAAACTTGCAAAACCTGATTTTGTGAGTACAGTTTTGTATTAAAATTTTGTTTTTTTGTAAAACGAACATTTTTGTTCGTTTCTGAAAATGCAGAAATGTTCGATTTTTATAAATAAATAAAAGTCAGACATTTGTCGGACAGTTATTTATTTCAAAAAAAGTATCTGAATTTTTGTTGTTAAAATTACCAAATTCGTATGTCCAAAAAAATAGAACATTCAAAGGAAAAAACAAATTTGCATCCAAGAAATAAACATCGGGAACGTTATAATTTTGAGGAATTGATCCAATTTTGTCCAGAATTGGCGCAATTTGTAGAGTTAAATGATTATCAAGATTTGTCGATTGATTTTTTTGATCCAAAGGCGGTTAAAATGTTAAATAAAGCACTTTTGAAATGTTTTTATGGCATCAAAAATTGGGACATTCCCGAAAATTATTTGTGTCCGCCAATTCCAAGCCGCGCCGATTACATTCATTATATAGCAGACGTTTTGGGCAGTAAATTTGAAAATAAAATTCCGACAGGAGAGCAGATAAAGTGCTTAGATATTGGCGTAGGGGCAAATTGTGTCTATCCTTTGATTGGAAATTCCGAATATGGCTGGTCGTTTGTGGCTACCGATATTGACGTGATTGCCTTAGAATCTGCAAATAAAATTATAGAATCTAATCCTTTTTTGGAGGATAAAATTGAATTGGTTTTGCAAAACAATCCAAAAAATATTTTTTATGGCATCATTCAAAAAGACGAATTGATTGATTTGACCATTTGTAATCCGCCTTTTCATTCCTCTGTTGCACAAGCACAAGCCGAAAGTTTGCGTAAATTGAATCATTTGAAACAGCAAAAAAATGCAAAAATAGTGTTGAATTTTGGCGGAAAAAGCAGTGAATTGTGTTGTCAAGGAGGCGAACAAAAATTTGTACGAGATATGGTTTGGGAAAGTAAACAGTTTTGGGCAAATTGTTTTTGGTTTTCTAGCCTAATTTCCAAAGAATCAAGCCTAAAAAACATATACGAAGCACTCGAAAAAGCAGGTGCAAGGGAAGTAAAAACCATTCAGATGGCACAAGGAAACAAGGTCAGCCGTTTGGTGGTTTGGACATTTTTGAGTGAAAGACAACAAGAAAAATGGATAAATTTGAGATGGAAATAATTGTTTGCAAAATATTTTGAAACAAAAAATAATTTTTTATTTTTGTAAAAATATTTGTTCAATGAATTACCAAAAAATCCAAGTTTTTGTTTTACAACAAAAAAGCTATCTATCTAAGGCTCGCTGCGAAGGTTTTGCAGAAGCAGCTTCGGTTTGTTTAGCAAATTCTGAACATCAAGCACCTGTTTTATTGACTGTTGAAGGTGATTTGCAAGCCCAATTCGAATTAGAATGGCAAGAAATAACCGAAGAAATCAATAATTCGAACCAAAATACACAAAGAACCGTAGAAGAAGGAGCTTATTGTGTGGCAATGTTGGTGGTCGAAGAATTGACTGAATTTAAGGCGTTTAAACAATCTCAAACACATTCTGGTGTTGATTATTTTTTGAGAAAAACAATCACAGAAGATAAAAAAGATTTTATTGAAATTCGCATGGAAGTTTCAGGAATTTTAAAGGGAACACCTGCCCAAATTGAACAAAGAATGAAAGAAAAAGTACAACAAAGCAAACAAAGCGATCATTTAGATATGCCCGCCTTAATTGTGGTAGTTGAATTTAGCCGTCCATTAGTCAAAATCATAAAACGATAAAAATGAATACATTAGAAAATAGAAGTAATGCAGAAGTTTTGCATGATCAAGCTATGGAATGTTATGACAATGCCTATTATGGCGAAATCAAAGGCAAATTAAGCCCTGAATTGGTGGCAGAAAATTACCGAAAAGCCTTTGAATTAGAAAAAAAAGCAGCTTTTGAATTATTGACTCTTCCTGAAAATAATTTGACTCGTGCAGTAATTTTCAGAAGTGCTGCCTGTCTTGCTTTCAAAATTGGAGAATGGCGCGAATGTGAAAAATTGGCTTGCATGGCTTTGAGCGCAGAACCGCCAAAATATGTCGAAAAACAGTTGCGAGAAGTGTTAAAAGATGCCATTTTGGAACTAGAAAAAATAGAAGAAATAAGGTTGGCAAAACTAAAAGAAGAAGAAGATTTAGAGCAAGGAAAAATCTAAAATTTTGCTTTTGAAAAATAATTTCTACCTTTGCAAACCAGATTTTAAAATTTTATGGTTAGCGAAAAGCCTCTTGTCAATGTACTTTGGTTCAAAAAAGATTTGCGTTTAAGCGATCATCAGCCCTTAAAGGAAGCCATAGAAACGGATTTGCCTTTGTTGTTGCTCTTTGTTTTTGAACCATCTATCCGCAAATATCCCGATTGGAATATTCGCCATTGGCTTTTTCAATATTATTCCCTACAAAATCTGAACGAAAATTTGGCAAAATATCAAGCCAAAATTTTGATTTATTATGGCGAAGTCAAAGATGTTTTCGAACATTTGACCCTTCATTTTCAAATTCAAAATGTTTTTTCTCACCAAGAAACAGGAACAAAAATTACTTTTGACAGAGATATTTTGATGGCTAATTTTTTGGAAGAACAAAAAATTGTTTGGAAAGAATATGGAGCAAATGGCGTGCAAAGAGGCAAAAAAACAAAGAAAAATTTGACAAAAGCATGGCTAGAAATGCTACAAGAACCTTTCCAAAACCCCGATTTGCCCAAACTTAAAGCCGTAGATTTTGAAATTGACATTGCTTTTTGGGCAGATTACAAAACTTCGCGCCAATTCGAAAATTATCCAAAAACTTTTCAGTCCGCAGGCGAAAAATCGGCTTGGCTTGCTTTGCGAAATTTTGTGAAAAATCATACAAAAAAGAATGTAAAATCTGTGGCAGAACCTATCAAAAAAACTTTTTCCAATAGCCAAATTTCGCCTTATTTGACCTACGGAAATTTGACTTCGAAGCAAGTTTTTCAGTTTTTTAAATCAAAATTTAAGGATTCTGAACAAAAAAATTTAGACAATTTTAGGTTGCGTTTGCAGTGGCGTTTTGGCTGTATTCAAAAGTTTGAAGATCAGAATTTTTTAGAATTTGAGAATTTGAACGCCACAGAAAATATTGCTAAATCATTGAATATCAAATATTTACAAGCATGGAAAGATGCAAAAACGGGTTTTCCTTTGGTAGATGCCTGTATGCGTTGTGTGCAAGAAACGGGTTTTCTGAACAACAAAATGCGGGCTTTGTTGGTTTCTTTTTTGACCCAAAATTTGCAACAAGATTGGCGAACAGGCGTACACTTTTTGGCGCAGCAATTCCTTGATTATGAGCCTGCTATACATTTTTTATATTTTCAAATGCAAGCAGGAACGGCAGAAAATAGTAAACTGAAAATTTATAATCCACGAAAAAAATTGATTGACAAGGATTTTGACAGCGTTTTTATTAAAAAATGGATTCCAGAATTAAAAAATGTACCTTCCAATTTGATTTATGAACCTTATAAAATGACTGTTTTGGAACAGGAGTTTTATCAATGTTTGATAGGAAAAACTTATCCAAAACCAATTTTAGATAAGTAATTTCCTAGATTTATTGATTTCCTAATTACCCAAAATTGTCCGACAAATGTCTGACTAACTAAACAGTTCTATCTCAATTTTTAAGCAAACATTCCCAACGCAAAATGTTCATTCACGTTTACAGGCAATTTTCCTTTGGGCAAAATTTCGCCAAAAATGAGGTCGGAAGCAGCTTTTTGCAAATATTCGTTTTCTTGATACGCCAAAATCAAAGCCGACATATTTTCTATTTTCTCAAAAGATTTTAGCGTGTAAACATTCGAAAACAAAACCAAAACCGCTTTTTTTGTATCCACCAAAAACGAAATAATATCTTGATGATATGCCAAAATTCCAAAATTATTCAGCGGTTTCATTGCCAAATGATGCACTCCTGCCAAAATCAGATCGTAGTTTTCGAGGGATTTTTTGAGAGTTTCAATTTCCGAAAAACTGCTATTTGCGTTCACAAAAAAATGATCAATTTCACAAAATTTTTCTAAAGATTTTTGAAAAACCGTTTTTATTTCTTGATCAATTTCATTGTTTTTTTCGATGCTATGATGTTGTAAATCAGCCAAATTACTCGCCGAATGTGGTGAAATACTTTTGTCTTTCGCGCCGATTGCCAAAGACGCAATTTTGAGTTTTTGCGGATTTTTGATTGGCAAAATATTTTGATTTTTTAGCAAAGTCAAAGCCGATTCTGCCAATTTTTGGTTCAGTTTTCGGGCATGATCGTTGTTCAAATCTGTTATCAAATTTTTGCTAGAAATTGGAGTCCAATTTGCCAAACCCAAGCTCGATTTTGCTTGCAAAATTTTTCTGCAAGACTCATCGATTTGACTTTGCAAAATTTCGCCATTTTCAACTGCTTTTTTTATTTCTTCAATCGCTTTTGGAACATTTTTGACAAACAACAACACGTCATTTCCTGCTTTTAAAGCCATTTTATCAGCAATTCCGTTCGGAAAATTGTCTGAAATTGCTTTCATATCCAAAGCATCAGTAAAAACCAAACCTTGAAAATTTAGTTCTTTTTTCAATAAATCTGTAATGATTTTTTGCGAAAGCGTAGAAGGCAAATTTGGCGTAGAATCTAGTGCAGGAATTTCTAAATGTGCCACCATGATGCTTGACAAGCCTTTTTCGATCAATTCTTTGAAAGGATATAATTCAATTTCGTTCAAACGCTGCGCCGAATGTTTGATCAAAGGCAGACTCAAATGCGAGTCGGTGGCAGTGTCGCCATGACCTGGAAAATGTTTTGCATTTGCCAGAATTCCGCCATCTTGCAAGCCTTTTGCGTATTGCCAAGCCTTGTCTGCAACCTTTTTTTTGTCTTCCCCAAAAGACCGAAAACTAATGACAGGATTGTTGGGATTGTTGTTTACATCAACTACAGGGGCAAAATTTACGTGCAAACCCATTCTTCTGAACTGTTTTGCAATTTCCAAACCCATTTCATAAATCAAAAAGTTGTCAGAAATTGCTCCCAAAGTCATTTGGTAAGGAAAACTTGGCGTGTTGTCTAAACGCATAGCCAAACCCCATTCGGCATCTATGCAAAGCATCAACGGATTTTTAGAATTTTGTTGATACAAATTGCTTAAATCGACTTGTTTTTCGGGGTTTCCCTGAAAAAAAATCAGTCCGCCAATTTGATATTTTTGGATCAATTCCAAAATTTCTGCCTCATGTTTTTGATCTCTGTTCGAATAAGCCGCCGCAAAAATTAATTGTGCGATTCTTTGTTCAACATTTAAAGATTCTAAGGTTTTTTCTACCCAAATTGGATCGAAATTGTTTAGGAAATTGGGTTTCATGGTTGTCGTTAGTCAATTCAAACTTATTCATAAATTAAAGACTGCGTAAAATTTCCTTTTTCGCCCGAAATTCTAAGCAAATACCAACCTCTGGAAGGCAATATTTTTTCTGCATCAATGCTTTGCGTACTTTTGTCTAAATGCAAATTTTTGCTAAACCATTCTCTGCCTGAAGAATCATAAATTTTAATAACAAAAGATTTTCCTACATATTCAGGCTTGAAATCTATTTGAAATTGTCCATTTTTGGTCGGATTTGGATAAATTTTAATAGTTTGACTGCCTAATTCTTTTTCGGTAGAAGTTACCAAATTATTAATTTTCTCAAAATTTGGCACGCCATAACCTATTGAGTCGTTGGAATTAAAATATCGGTTTGAAGAACGGCGAATATAATCCATAATTTGCATATTACTTAAATTCGGAAATGCCTGCCAAACTCCCGCCACCAAACCTGTAATCAAAGGCGTAGCATAAGAAGTGCCATTTCCAGAACTTACAAATCCGCTTGGGGTGCAGTATACTGTGCCTTGTCCCAAAGCCATGACATCTGGTTTGCGTCTGCCGTCTGCGGTGGGACCTAAGGAACTCGTCAAAGCACGTCTTCCGTTGCTATCTACCGATCCTACCACCAAAATAGAGTCTGCGTCTGCGGGGAAAGTAATTTTTTTCCATGCGCTATTCCCCTCATTTCCAGCACTTTTAACTACGATCATGCCCACATTGGCGCACATGGTTGCTGCACGAGAAATTAAGGCAATTTTTCCTGTCAAATCCGAAGTTTTGTAGTTCATACTCACGTCATCAAAATCGCTGTAACCCAAAGAAGTGCTGATAATGTCCACGCCTAAACTGTCTGCGCGTTCTACGGCTGCCAACCAAAACGCTTCCTCTGCTTTGTTTTCGGCATTATCTATTTCAGTTTTGAACAAAAAATAATTTGCAGCAAAAGCTCCACCAATCATTTCTCCAGATTTGTAGGCTGCCAAAATGTTCAACACATTTGACCCATGTGTAACAGAATTATTAAAAACGTTATTTTTTCGGGTTGTAAAATCGTAAGTTCCTAAAATTTTGAGTTGTTTCAAAGATGGATTAATGTCGGCATTGGTAAAACCGTTGTCAATAACTGCTATCGTAATTCCTTCGCCACGATAGCCTTTGTTGTGCATTTTGTCAATGCCGAGCATGGAAATTTGTGCAAAAGAAGACCCATAATTTTCCTCTTCGAATCGTTGGAAATTTGTGTTTTTGTTCAATAAAATTTGCTTTTCAAAACCTTCTATTTTTAGGCTTTGCGAACTCAATCTTTCTGTTTTCTGAACAAAACTTAATTGATTAATTTTTGCCAAAGTTGCATCATCAGTTTGTATCAAAACTGCATTAAACCAACGACTTGCATACCAAATATTGGGTTCTAATTTGCGTATTTCGTTAATGTAATTTGGGTTTACGGGCAAATCTCTATAACCAATTTTGATATTTTGTTTTTGGCGGCGATCTATTGCCTTTTGAGTCAAAAATTCTAGCGGTTTGTTGGTTGAAAAATTGGTATTGGCTTTGTCTTTCAAATAAATCATTTGAAATTTTTGAGCAAAAACCAATGAATTTGCACAAATAAAAGCAAGCATGAAGAAATATTTTTTCATAAAATTTGTTTTTCTGCAAAAATAATTATTTTGAATTTGTTTTGGCTATTTTGATTAATAAAAATATTTGACAGTTAAATAATGTTTGATTCTATTTTTATTCCCACCAACAAAATATCGTCTCTTTGGGCTGTATCTTTTTGAAAATCGTTTAAAGTATTTTCAACTATTATTTTTTGAGTTTTGATGGGTAAATTGGCAATTTCAGAAACTAATTGAAAAAGTTTGGGCGAACCAAAAACCATGCGTTCAGGATTACATTGGTCTACATAACCATCAGAAAAAAGATAAAAAATACTTTCATACGGTAAAATAACAGTTTCTTTGTTAAATAATTTGTTCAAACTACGTTTTTCGCCTATCGAAAACTTATTTCCTTTGATAATTTTCACTTCTTTTGTTTGTGAACAAAAATAAAACAAAGGGTGTTTTGATCCTGCAAAAGACAAGTTGAAATTTTGTGCTGCTTTTTCCACACATACAAAGGCTGCGTCCATGCCGTTGTCGTTGTCTTCTGCTTTTTGCCTTAAAGCACTTCGAATATCAGTATTTAGTTCGTTTAAGACTTGATCTGGGCTAAATGTTTTTCTTACTTTAATAATTTGGTCGAGCAAAGTATTGGCAATCATGCACATAAACGCCCCTGCAATGCCATGACCTGTGCAGTCAATGACGGCAACAAAAAGTTTAGAATCGAGTTGTTCTATCCAAAAAAAATCTCCTGAAACTACATCTTTGGGTTTATATAAAACAAAATAATTTGGCAGAAACTGTTTTACTCTACCTTCAAAAGGCAAAATGGCTTCTTGTATTAATTTGGCTGCTTCTACACTTTTCTGAATTTGCGAATATTGATGATTTAATTCTTCGTTGCTTAAAACAATATAATCTTTTTGGGCAATAATTTCTTGTTTTTGATTGTTTAATTCCACATTTTGAGTCATAATTTCGCCTTTTTGCATTTCCAAAATTTTATTTTTTTCAAGGATTTCTTTTTGTTGTTTTTGAAGAATAAAATGGTTTTTTTTGTGTTGTTTGAAAGCGAAAAAGAGTATAATTACGAGTAAAAACATCAAAAATAAGGCACTTCCTACGGCAAGCAAAATGTAACGGTTTAGTGTTTTTTCTTGTCGCAAAATTTCATTTTCAGCTTCTTTTTTTTCAAAATTATAGCTGGCATTCATTCTGTAAATGAGTTCATTTTTGTGTTCATTAAATATACTATCTTTGAGCTTGATATATTTTCTGTAAAAATCTAGTGCAGATGTCGTGTTATTGGTTTTTTCATAATAGTTTGCAAGACTTTCATAACTTTCCATTATTCTGGGTCTAATGGCTATTTTTTCTGCAATTTTCAAACCTTTTTCCAAATAAAAAAAAGAACTATCGTATTGTTGAAGGATCAAAAAAACATCACTTAGATTATCAAAAATGGCAGAAAGCATATCCAAATTTTGCAAGTATTTTTCATTAATCGTTTTTGCTTTCCGATAAAAAAATAGTGCCGAATCGTATCTTTCTAAACGAGCCGAAGCCAAGCCTAACATATTATAAGAAGACATAATTCCTTGTTTATCATCAGCTTTGGATCGCATTTGTAATGCTTTGTTACTAAAAGGCAAAGATTTGGAAAAGTCTTTTATATAAAAATAACCAATTACAAATTGATGATAGGCGAGTCCTTGTAACTTCAAATTTTTGATAGAAACAGCCAAGTCTAAGGCTTTTTTTGCATACGAAAAAGCCTGTGCGGTATCATAATTTCGAGCATAAACTCTTGCCAAATAACAATTTGTGCGGATAATTTCTTCTTTGTTTTCCAATTTTTCCCATAATTCTATGGCTTTATACAAATTTTTTGTAGATTCTGCATATTCACCGATTAACATTCCTGAATAGCCAATAATATAAAAAGCACTTGCATTGAGTTGCAAATTGTTATTTTGGTCTTTTTGAACGATACTTTTTGCCAACAGATAAGTTTGTGTAGGATTCCTTTCCGCTACTTTTTGGGCAAAATCTATGTTTAAGCTAATTTTTTCTCCAGAAACAGGCAAAGATAACAAATAACTAAGGCTATCAATTTGTTGCGCCAAAACAGATTCAGAAAATAAAAACAGAAAAATGACCCAACAGAAAAGACGCATAGAAAACATGAAAGAAATATGTAATAAACTATACAAAAAGTAACATATTTGCAAAACAAAACAAAAAAAAGATTGTTCAAAAAATTATTCGTAAAATTCTTCTGTAGAAAATTTCAGATAACGGCTAACTGCCAAATATGCACTGCACAAACTTACGCCTATTCCTATGATAATCAGCAAGATAAAAAGCAAAATTAATGTTCCCAAATCTTGTAACAAAGCCAATTCTTCGATCTGCAAATTGGAATAAGTAAGCACCAATAAGAGCAAAGAACAAGCAAACAAAGCCCCAATAAAACCTTGTGTGGCGGCTCGCAACAAAAACGGTTTTTTGATAAAAAATGCCGTTGCACCCACCAATTGCATACTTCTGATCAGAAAACGTTGCGAAAACAAAGCAATTTTGATCGCACTGTTGATCAAAATCACGACTGTAAGCAACAAAATCAGGATAAAAACAGAAACCATTAAAGTCAGTTGTTGGATGTTGGCATTGATTTGGTCAATCAAACTTTCTTGATAATTAACCTCAAAAACGCCTTGTAAACTTGCTAATTGTGTGGCAATGACTTTGAGTTTGTCGGTTTTGTAAAACTCTTCTTTGATGTTGATCACAAAAGCGTCACGCAAAGGATTTTCGCCCAAAAAGTCTATAAATTGTTCGCCTGTTTGCCTAATCAGCTCTTGGGCAGCAACTTCTTTAGAAATAAATTTGGGTTTACTTTGCGGATCAATAAATTTGAGTTGCGATAAAGAATTTGTTAAATGTTGCTTGTCATTTTCAGAAATATTGCGTTGCAAATAAATATGAATTTCCAAATTTGCACGCACCAAAGCGGTTAATTCTTGGGCGTGCATGACTAGCAACAAAAAAATTCCAATCACAAAATTAGCCGCAGTAATGCTTAAAACAATGCTTGTATGCGGATAACTTCCAATATTACTCTGAAATTGACGCTGATTTTTTTGCATCATAAATTTCTCTACAAATCAATTTTTTCTACTCTTTTTTGGTGTCTGCCTCCTTCAAAATCGGTGTTTAAAAAAGTTTCGATCATCTCAAAAGCCGTTTCTACGGACACAAAACGCGCAGGAATACACAAAATATTGGCGTTGTTGTGCTGCCGAGCCAAACTTGCAATTTCTGGAGTCCAACAAATGGCAGCGCGAATACTTTTATGTTTGTTGGCAGTAATCGCAACTCCGTTGGCACTTCCGCAAATCAAAATGCCAAAATCGTATTCGTTTTGGGCAACTGCCTTTGCCAAAGGATGCGCACAATCTGGATAATCCACCGATTCGTTGCTTAAAGCCCCAAAATTTCCTGTTTGGTAATTTTCAGACAAAAAACTTAAAATTTGTCTTTTATAATCAAAACCAGCGTGATCTCCGCCGACTGCTATCTTTTTCATTTTCAATGATTTATAATTTTTTACTTTCTACAAAATACATTTCTACGTCACCTTTGTTTTTGGCATAAACTTTTCCGCGAGGGGTGCAAACATATTTTTCTTTGACTATTTCGTAGGTTTCGCCCGAAATATTTACTTTCCCTGGTTCTCCGCTAGATTCCATTCGGCTTGCCAAATTTACGGCATCTCCCCAAATGTCATAAGCAAATTTTTTGCTTCCAACCACTCCCGCCACAATTTTTCCTGTGTGCAAACCAATTCTGATGTCAAAAAAAGGTTCGTTTTTGGCAATTTGTTCGGCTTTCCATTTTTCAATAAATTCAGCCATTTCTAAGGCTGCATTGATCGCATCGAATGGGTTGGTTTGGTTTTCCATCGGGATTCCGCCTGCACACATATAAGAGTCGCCAATAGTTTTTATTTTTTCGAGTCCGTGTCGGCTAATAATTTCATCAAATCCGCCAAAACATTTGTCTAATTCTTTGACTACTTCTTCAGGAGTCAATTTGGCTGCTACTTGCGTAAAACCCTTGAAATCGGTAAAAAGAACTGTTACCATTTCGTAAGATTTTGGTTTGGCACGTCCATTTTTTTTGAGTTCTTCGGCAGTAGATTTTGGTAAAATATTGAGCAATAAAGCATCGGATTTACCTTTTTCGAGTTCAATTTCTTTTTTTGCATTTCTAATTCTTACAAAAGCAAAAACTGCCAAACCTAACAAAGCAGCCATTGCTACCAAGCCAATCAAATAGCGTTGTTGTTCTAAATCGTTTTGGCGAAGCAAATCGTTGGCGTGTTCCAATTCGCGCTCTTGTTTGTCTTTTTCGCGCTCTTTTCGTAGCAATTCAATTTCTTGTTGTTGCAATTCGCTTTTTTGCCTTTCCATGACCAAATCTTGATAGTTGATCGTAGAATCCATAATGGCAAGGTCTTCTTGTTGGTTTTCGATCAAATCTTTTTGTTCGTCCAATTTTTTTCTAAGTGCTTTAAAAGCCGACCAGCTAACCGAACTATTTTTATTACCACCATTTTTCTTAGAATTTCCAGCAATATTTCTTAATGAAACCAAAAGTTGATCTGCTTGCCTGACTCGGTTATTCACCAAAAAAATTTTTTCTTTGATTTTGTTCTTATCTCTAGAATTAAGACTGGATGGCAAGGATTTTTGCAAAGCAGAAATGGTAACTTTTCCTTGTTCACTAACAATTCCATAATAGCGTCTAGCCTCTTCCAAATTTTCCTGTTCGGTATAAGAATTGGCTATTTTGAAGGCAATATCTACTTTATTTGCCCGATCATTTTCTTTGTTTAAGCGCGTTTTGAGTTCAGGAATTGATCCTTGCGCAAAGGCAAAAGTAGTGGCAAACAAGCAAAAAAATAATAACAAACTGGCTTTTGATTTGCAAAAAGTCTTCATTGTTTTTTATATATTTGTAAGGATTATTTGAATAATTCTGATTTTGATTTTGAAGTATTTTGCAATTTGTGTTTTTTTTTTATAATTTAAAAAAATATGTTCAAAAAAATATTTTTATTGGCAGTTTTAACGATAATTTTTGCGCAAAATATTTTTGCACAAAGAGCAGAAGATTGGTTAAAAGATTTAGAATTGAAAATTGATACTAGCGTTTTTTCTTGGAAAAAAGACCAAATTCGTTATCAAAATAACAGATTTTTGGCTTTTTCTTACCAAAAAGAAGAAGAAATAGTAGAAATACGAATTTTTACCAGATTTTCTAATATCCAAAAAATAAGTTTACAACCTTCTGCGGACTACGAAATTTTGGATTCTTTGATTTTTTTGGAAGAAGAATATTTTAAAACTCGAATCAAGTTTAAAAATTTGACCAAAAGCCAATTTTTGACTTTTATTTTTAAGATCAAAACTTCTGAATACGAGTTTTTGCGCGAAATTCCACTTTTTCCTTATGCTAAAACCGAAATAGGTTTTCAGACACCGCCAGAAGAATTATTTATTGGAGAAGAAAAAACTTTTGATTTGATTTCGAATTTGTCAAACAACATCAGAACGCAAGAAATGTGGGTTACTAGCGAAAAAATGGACTATAAAATTACAAAAAACAACGGAAAACTCAAATTGCACGTCATTCCAAACGTAACAGGAAATATAGATTTAAACCTAAAAATAAGCATTTTTAAGCCTTTTTTAGACGAAAGAAAACGTCCAATTTACGATTTTACGGAACTCAAACATACTTTTAAGGTTAAATCGAGCCGTTTGGCATTTTTGAATGTCGAACCCAATGAAGTCATTTTGGACGACAAAGCAAATCAAGGAATTGAAATACAGTTAGATGATACCAGAGGACTGAAATTAGAAAAAACCTACAGAATTGAAAAGCAAGAATCGGCAGGAGGTGCCTTGCTTGGCGAAATTTTTACTCGAAGCCGACTCACCAATAACCGCATTTTGTGCTGGTTGCGTTTTTATACTTACCACCGAAAAATAGACGGATATTTGTATATCAAAGACGGAGATCAAGCCAAATTTATTACTAATTTTGATATTGTTCACAAAACAAACATCGAAAAAATCAGTATTTTAAGAGAAAAATCGGAATGGACTACTAACTTGACCGTTTTCCCAAACGAAAATATTTCGCTAAAAATTGAAGGGCAAGGATTGAGTAGAAGTAATTTTCAGTTTGAAAGCCAACTCGACCTCAAAACCGATTCAACCATAAAAACTGACAATGTGGTGATTTATGATCTCAAAGTTCCAAGCCAAATCGCAAGCCGCAAAATCACGCTTTACAACCACGAAAACGCCACTTCTTATGCTTTAAACATTAGCGAATACCAAAAAGCAAGCGAATTGGATTTTATTCAAATTGATTTGGGTGATGAAAAAATGCCTTTGAAAGATTTTACGCAACCTTTGCTATATTCCAAAACTATCCGCGATATTACGATTAGTTTTTTGCCCGAAAAGCTAGATTCTGCCGAAAATTTTGTAGGAAAACAACATTTAACGATTGATGTAAAAATTATGAACAAGGCAAACCAACTCGTAGAAATTAACACAATTGAAAATGTGGTCGTTTGTCCATCAGAAAATTCTTTGCGTGGAAAATTGTATGTTAGAACAGATTGTCAGCAAAATATGATTAGTTTAAATACTTATTTGGCTCGAAAAACTCATGATTTAGACGAATGGTCACGCATCGAAATTACGTTTAAACACAAAGAAAGTGCTTATCCAAACCAAAAAACATTCAGCAAAAAAATAGAAATTATTTTGAAACGCAAATATTCTTTTGATATCGATCTTTCTTTTCCTGGCGGGCTGATAGTCAAGAAGTTAGGCGAACAAGGTTACGGAAGTTTTAACGGCGTGAGTATGTCGGTTTTGGCACAATTTAAGTTTTATAAAAACGATAAAATAGAACGTTTGCAACCTTACAGAATCGGGGTTGGAACGCTTGCTTTCAATGTTTTTAACCTAAATGACAACAGCACTAACCGAGATTTGGCGGTGGTGGTTTTGGGTTCAGTTTTCCCAACCCGAAAAGACGTAAAATTGAGCCTGCCTTTGTACGCAGGTTTTGGGTATATGATCAAAGAGGAAAAATGGTTTTTTGTGTTGGGTCCTGGTTTGCGGATTCAGTTGTAAAAACAAAAAAAATGCTTAATTTTGTTTTCTAAGTAAAATGTAATTATCCGACACCTTTGAGGTGTCGGATAAATATGTTCCATTACTTAAAACCAATTATTTTTTCAATATTTTTATTTATCCACAGACTAAAGTCTGTGTTACATTTATTTTTCTGTTTACTTATTAAAAATCTAAAAATGAGTCATTTTACAGTGCTTACAGTCAAGGCAGAAAGCGAGTTTTCAGAAATTTTGAAAGCCGAATTGTCCCAAATTGGTTTCGATATTTTTTTGGATATTGATGATCAATCTTTTGAAACTTCCATCGAGTCCGATATTTATTCTGAAACCGAAGTCCAAGAAATTTTTAGCCGTTACGAATCGGTGGAAAATATTGGTTTTGACAAAAAAATTGTTGAAAAACAAAATTGGAATGAGCTTTGGGAACGAAATTACGATCCGATCATCGTTCAAAACAAAATTTTTATTCATGCCGATTTTCACAAAATCGAAGGCAATTTTGAGCATCGAATTTTGATCAATCCAAAAATGTCTTTTGGCACAGGACACCACCAAACTACCGCATTGATGCTGGAATTTGAACTAGAAACAGAAATTAAAGACAAAAGAGTGGTTGATTTGGGTTGTGGAACAGGCATTTTGGGAATTTTAGCCAAAAAAATGAAAGCGGATTTGGTCAATGCTTGCGACATTGAAGAGTGGGCAATAGAAAATTCAAGAGAAAATGCAGCCTTAAACCAAATGAAGTTTTATATAGAACAAGGAACAGTCGAACTTTTTATTTACCAAACCGATTTTTATGATGTGGTTTTGGCTAATATTCAGTTAAATGTTTTGCTTGACGAAATGGAAATATACGCTAAAATTTTGAAAACAAACGGCATTTTGCTCATCAGTGGTTTCTACGAAAAAGACAGTTTGACTTTGCAAGATCACGCCAAAAAATTCGGGCTAATTTTCGAATCGCAAAAATTAAAAAATGATTGGTGCGCCTTGCGTTTCAAATTTAAGCCTTTCGAAAAATGGGCTTTTCAAGAAGTAGAAGAAACATTTGGCATTTCGAGGGTACAAAAATTGCCTTTGTTAGAATCTTGGCTCAATAATACGGAAGAAATTACAGAAAAAGATCGCGAAAAAATAGTGCCTTTGCAAGAAAGATTAAGCATTTTTAGTGATGCTTGGGCAGAAAGCAGAAGTTACAGACAAATTTGGGAATACAGGAATGTTGCGTGGGCGAGTCGAATTACTGGTCGCAAGTGGCGTTCAGTACCCAATTACGCCCTATTTTTTTCTGAATGAATACAAACTCCAATTCAACCAACACGAACCCATTGGGCAATTATTGGCAAGCATGATTGCTGCGCAAGCCAAAAATAAGGATCAGAAACCCATGATTGGTTTATATACTTTTGGTTGTATGTGGTGTTTTTTGGTTTTGGAAGGCAAAGAATACGCCAAAACAAAAAATTTTGATGCCACCCAAGACGACATTTATGAAATTGTAAAAATGTTGAAATGGGCAAAAAAATACATTCTTAGTTTGATTAATAAGTAAGAACTCAAAATAAATGTACAACAGACTTTAGTCTGTTTTTGTCTGTTATATAAAATTGTACTTTTAAACTGTCTTACTACTTACTTAAAACGCTTTAATTTTATTTTAATATTTTTAAATAAAAAAAAATGGCTAAAATATCTGACGATCTTAAATTGGCAATTTTGGAAATGCCTGACAAAGAAAAAAACAAACTTTTGTTAAGACTCATTGCCAAAGATTTCATGCTAATAGCTCAATTACAACATCAACTCCTTGAAGGAGAAGAAGATATGAAAAACAAAAGAAGTGAACTTTTGGCACATATCCAAAAATATTTGGGTACTGAAAACAACAATTCTTATAGCGATACTCCAGGCTTGTTAATGATGGAAATGCGCGATATGAACGGAAACATTACTCGCCATGTAAAAATTACAAAAGACAAATTAGGCGAAATAGAACTTACTTTGTGTTTGGTAAACCACGCTTTTGCCGAACACCCAAATATGCTTGCTCAAAAAGCCAAAAGAGCAGAGAATTTTGCCGAATATGTAGTAAAAAAAGCAGATTTTGTCCTCAAAAAACTAGAAAAAATACACGAGGATTATCACATTGTTTTTGAAGATGATACCAACAAAATGTTGCAATTTATTGCAAATTATCAGCCTTGCCAGCCATTTGCCAAATCAATGAATCTTCCAAGATATTGGCGAAAGTAAAAGCTAATGGTGCATTAATTTCCAGCAAATCATTGCATCAAAAAAATATAGTATAAAAGTAAAATAGCCAATAATTGAGGTTTGGGGTTTGAAAATTATTAAATATAGTTGCAAAAAATAGGACTTACGCAAATCTTAAATTTTGAAGCCTGTACCGCAAACATTCCTGTTTGCGATACATTTTGCGTAAGTCCTAAAAAAATAGGAATAATTAGATCAATTTTTGTATATTTCAAATAAATTCTAAACCCTAAACCAATTTATGCAGCACTTGATTGATATTTACGAGGCTTTTTTGGACAAAATAGCAGACGTACACTGGTTTTTTTACTTTTTTATCTTTTTTGTGATCTTTGTGATCATTGTTGCGATCCGAGATTTGCGACAAAAAAAGCAAACCATCAAAAATAATTTTCCTGTGGTAGGGCATTTTAGGTATATGCTCGAAGCCATCGGTCCTGAATTAAGGCAATATATTGTTGCCAACAACCGCGAAGAATTGCCTTTTAATCGTAGCCAACGCGCTTGGGTTTATGCTTCTTCCAAATCGGAAAACAATTATCAGGGTTTTGGAACGGACAAAGATTTGTTTCACCCTGGACACATTTTTATTAGTCCAACTTTGTTTCCTTTTCCTGTCAAAAACGACCACCCAAACCATTCTGACCCTTATTTTGCACCTTGCGCCAAAGTGATCGGATTGCCACACAATCGTAAAAAACCGTTCAGACCGTATTCTATCGTCAATATTTCTGCCATGAGTTATGGTTCGCTTTCGGCAAATGCTTTGACTGCTTTGAATAAAGGCGCGAAAATGTCGGGTTGTTTTCACAACACAGGCGAGGGCGGACTTTCGCCTTATCACAGTTACGGAGCAGATGTTTGTTTTCAGATTGGTACAGGCTATTTTGCTTGCCGAAGCGAAGATGGAAGTTTTAATATCGACAAATTGGCGGCTTTGATCGAAAAAAATCCTTTTGTGAAAATGATCGAAATCAAACTTTCACAAGGAGCAAAACCAGGGAAGGGAGGCGTTTTGCCTGCCAAAAAAATTACGCCTGAAATTGCAGAAATTAGAGGAGTGGTGATGGGAAAAGATGTAATTTCGCCTTCCTATCATACTGCTTTTAAAGACATTCCGAGCATGATCGATTTTATTGAATTGATTGCAGAAAGAACAGGTTTGCCCGTAGGAATCAAATCGGCAGTAGGCAAAATGGGAATGTGGGAAGAGTTGGCGGATTTGATGAAAAGCACAGGAAAGGGACCTGATTTTATTACGATTGACGGAGGAGAAGGAGGCACAGGAGCTGCGCCGCCTGCTTTTGCCGATCACGTGGCTTTGCCTTTTGTTTATGCTTTTACAGATGTTTACAGAGTATTTTTGAAACGCGATTTGTGCAAAGACATTACTTTTATTGCCTCTGCCAAAATTGGTTTTCCTGCTACGGCTTTGATGGCTTTTGCAATGGGCGCAGATTTGATCAATGTGGCACGAGAAGCCATGATGTCTATTGGTTGTATTCAGGCGCAAGTTTGCCACACCAACCGCTGTCCTGCGGGAGTTGCTACGCAAAACAAATGGTTAGAGTCGGGGCTTGATCCTGCCAACAAAGCGGTGCGTTTTTACAATTATTCCAAAACTTTGCGCAAAGAAATTTTAGAAATTGCTCACGCTTGCGGCTACGAACACCCTTCGCAAATGACCATGAATGACGTAAGTGTTGGAAACGGCGGGCATGGGCAAACTGAACCTTTGTTCAAAACTTACCAATATGAAAAGGCGATTGTTCCTTTTGAGAACATGAAAAAATTGCTAGAATGTCCTTATTTGGGCGGGAAAGATAGGCAAAAAACAGTTGCGGCACATTAAAAAAACAAATAAACGTTATAAGGTTTTGGAAACCTTGTAACGTTTATCATCATTTATGCTAAGAAAATTCTAATTTTCCTTATTTTTGCAAAAATAATCTGTTTTTTTTATGTCTAAAGCTCTCTTAAATCAATATTACAAAGAGGTACATATTGCCAAACAGCGCGGCAATACCAACGAGGAAACGCTAAAAACGCCTTTTTTTAACCTTATCAACGGCATGGCGGAAGAACAAAATCTGGCAGTAGTGCGCGAAATTTTTATCAGAAGTAGCATCGGAACGAACATCAGACCTGATGGAATTTTGAGAAATAGTTTGCAATATGATCATGGATATTGGGAAAGCAAAGACCAAAAAGACGATTTTGAGAAAGAAATTCAAGCCAAATTTGATAAAGGTTATCCAAAAAATAACATACTTTTTGACGATAGCCAAAAAACTGTTCTTTTTCAGGAAGGAAAACGTTATGAGGCTTCTATTTACAAAGAAGAGGAAATTTTGCCTTTATTGAAGCGTTTTATCAATTATGAACGCCCCGAAGTCAAAGATTTTAACACAGCCGTAGCCAAATTTGGCGAAAATTTGCCCGATATTTTGCAGGTTTTGCGTACCTTATTGGATCAGGCTTCTGTTGAAAATCAAGAATTTCAGAGGCAAAGAAATAATTTTTTGACGATTTGTCAGCAATCCATTAACCCAAATTTGAGTCCGATTGAAGTGAGGGAAATGCTGATTCAGCACATTTTGACCGAAGAAATTTTTGTTTCTGTTTTTGGAAATGCCGATTATCACAGAGATAACAACGTTGCGCAAACCCTTTATGAGTTGGAAAGAACTTTTTTTAAAGGCGAAAGCAAGCAAAATCTCTTAGCTTCGATCCGACCTTATTACAACAAAATCAAGGCTAGGGCAACCGAAATGGTTACGCATAGCGATAAACAAGGTTTTTTGAAAGTAGTTTACGAAAATTTTTATAAGGCATACAACCCAAAAGGCGCAGATCGTTTAGGCATTGTTTACACGCCCATCGAGATCGTAAAATTTATGATTGAAGGCACAGATTTTTTGTTAGACAAACATTTTGAACGAACTTTGGGCGAGCCAAATGTAGAAATTTTAGACCCCTGCACAGGAACGGGAACGTATATTTGCGAACTCATCGAGCATATTCTAGAAACGAAATCCATGCGAATGAAGTGGCTTTATTGCCTTATTATGTGGCAAATTTGAACATAGAAGCCGTTTATCAGCAAAAAATGGAAAATTATATAGAGTTTAAGAATTTGTGTTTTGTGGACACACTTGATAATACGGCGGCATTGGCTTATGAAGGCAAGCAAAATGATTTTTTTGGTCAAATTTCGATGGAAAATTTTAGGCGCATCAAGGATCAAAACGCAAAAAAAATTAGTGTGATTATTGGAAATCCGCCTTACAACGCGCATCAGGAAAATTATAATTTGCAAAACGCCAACCGTTTTTATACAGATATTGATCGGCGCGTCAAAGAAACCTACGTTAAAAGAGGTACAGCACAACGCAAAGGCGATCTTTACGATATGTATGTTCGCTTTGTTCGTTGGGCTACGGATAGGTTGAATGGAAATGGCATTGTGGCGTTTGTAACCAATCGGAGTTTTATCAATGCAAGGACTTTTGATGGATTTAGAAAAGAAATTAGCAAAGATTTTCAAGAAATTTGGATT
>RDXG01000359.1 GCA_004292785.1 Bacteroidota bacterium | reverse complement strand
CTTTGTACGAAATGCTTTTGGAATTTGGATTTGTACCGTTTACACTTCAAAAAACGACTATTTTGCAATTATCGAGGAGCAATTTCAGCTTTGTGTAGGAAATTTGTATTTGCAAACCAGTTTAGATTTGGAATATTAGAAAAAAAATTTCTTAAAATCATATTCTTTTTGTAGGTTTGTTCAGAAAATACTTTTTTGATGCAAAACCTCGATTTCACAAAAATAAAAGAGTTTGCCAACATCGAATTATTGGCAAAACAAATGGTTGAAGGCTTTATTACAGGATTACATCAATCGCCTTATCATGGGTTTTCGGTGGAATTTGCGGAGCATAAACTCTACAATGCAGGCGAAAGTACACGCCACATCGACTGGAAAGTTTATGCCAAAACCGAAAGGCTTTACACCAAACGTTATGAAGAAGAAACCAATTTGCGTTGTCAAATTTTGATCGATAATTCGTCTTCGATGTATTATCCTGCGGAAGATTTGGGCAAAATTCGTTTTAGTATTCTGGCTAGTGCGTGTTTGGCGTTTATGCTTCAAAAACAGCGTGATGCGGTTGGAATTACGGCTTTTTCGGAGGAAATTGAATGGCAAAGTTCCACAAAATCAACTTCTTCGCATACGCATTATTTGCTTTTGCAACTTCAAAAAATGCTTGCTAACCAAAGCAGCAACAAAAAAAGTTCGGTGGCAAAAGTGATTCATCAGTTGGCAGATCAGATCAATAAACGTTCTTTGGTGGTTATTTTTAGCGATATGCTCGAAAATGTTGCCAATCAAGACGAAGTTTTTGCAGCCTTAAACCATCTCAAACACAACCATCACGAAGTTTTACTTTTTCATGTGTTAGACAAAAAAACCGAATCCGATTTTGAATTTGCAGATCGCCCTTATGAATTTATTGATTTGGAAAGTGGCGAAAAAGTAAAAGTGCAAGCGAGTCAAATTAAGGCTTATTACAAAGAAAATAGGCAAAAATTAGAACAAGACCTCAAATTAAGATGCGGTCAGTTCAAAATTGATTATATTCAAGCAGATATTGGGCAAAATATTGACCAAATTTTGTTACCTTATTTGATCAAAAGACAAAAAATGCGATAAAAAAGACGCGGTATTTTTGCAAAAAATATGTTTTCTTTCGCATTGTCTTGTTTTTAGTCCAAATTTTGTTTATATTTATTGTACTTAACCAAATTTTATGTCGATCACAAACACAAACTACGTTAGCAATAAGCAAAAAGCACTTCGGATCAATTTGGATACCAAAATATACGGCTCTTTTGCCGAAATTGGTGCAGGTCAAGAAGTGGCTTCTAATTTCTTTAAGGCAGGCGGTGCTTCTGGCACAATCGCCAAAACCATGTCCGCATACGATATGGCGTTTAGTGACGCAATTTATGGAGAAACCAAACGCTATGTGAGTGAAGACAGATTGTTGCAAATGTTGGACAAAGAATTTTCGCTTTTGCCAATTCGTTTGCCCGAAAAAGCACCTACTACGCGTTTTTTTGCCTTTGCAGATACGGTAGAAGCCTTAAATTTTCGCAGAACCAATCAAGGGCATGGCTGGCTTGGCGTGCAGTTTCAACTTCGCCCCGATACTCCACCAAATCATTGTGTCATTCACGTTTTGTTGCATGACAGCGATCAGATGTTGCAACAACAAGTGCTTGGAATTGTAGGCGTAAACCTGATTTATGGTTGTTTTTTTTACCATCATAATCCCGAAACATTTCTCGATTCTTTGGTTGATGATCTCATGCCAGGCAGAATTGAAATAGATTATTTCGAACTCAAAGGACCTGATTTTCCAAATTTTGATAACCGAGTAATTAGCCTTAAATTGGTAAAAAAAGGACTCGCCAATGCCACTATGTTTGCAGCAAACGGAGATATTTTGCAACCCACAGACGAACTTTACAAAAAAAATGTATTGATTTTGAGAGGCAGATTCAGACCTGTTACGCTAGTGAATATGGATATGATTGAGAAAAGTTACGAACAATTTTGTAAAGAACCCGATGTAGATAAAAACAAGATTGTAGTTATTTCCGAAATTACTTTGTCTAGTTTGAAAGCAAATGCAGACGACATCGACGAAAAAGATTTTATGGACAGAGTTGAAATTTTGTGTTCTTTGGGGCAAAATGTAATGATTTCCAATTATCAAGAATATTATATGCTTGCCAAATATATGTCTAAACTCACCAAAAACATGAAAATGGCAATGGTTTTGGGAATTCATAGTTTGACGCAAATTTTTGACGAAAAATATTACAAACATTTGCAAGGTGGCATTTTAGAGTCTTTTGGAATGTTGTTTTGTGGAAATCTCAAATTATACGTTTATCCTTCAAAGCACAACAGCGGAAAAGGTTTTTATAATTGCGACAATTTTGAGTTGCCTTTTCATTTGTCTGGCTTATTCAGATATTTGTTTGACAACGATAAAATACAAGACGTAGAAGATGCTGAAATGAGTCATCTTGATATTTTTTCTGACAACGTGCTGTTGATGATCAAAAACGGGCAAGCAGGTTGGGAAAATATGGTGCCTTACAAAGTAGCTGAATTTATCAAAAAAAATGGTTTATTTGGTTATACAGATTAAAAAAACAAACAGTTCTTACAGGACTGTTTGTTTTGGTTTTTACTTCAAAACTCAAATATTAACACATGAAACGCCTTGTTTTAATTAGTTATTTCTTTTTGATAGCTTTGACAGCTTTTGCTCAAAAATCGCAAACCGTAGATCTTATTGACGAAAAAGAAACAAAAGCTATTGGAGAAAAAACAAAAGCTATTGGAGAAATGATTGATTTTTTGGAAGACTCCACAGGGAAATTGAGTATTGAAGACCTACAAAAAATCGAAAATCAAGAAAAATTTACAGTAAATACAAGAAAAATTTTGCATTTTAAAAAATCAAAAATAATGAACAAAGAAACAGTTTTACAGAAAAAAAATTGTTGGAAATTTTGCAGGAAAACCAAAACCTACCTTTGACAGAGCAAAAAAACATTTTAAAACAACAACTAAAAGATCACATGAACGGAGTGGAACAACGAGACGATATTTTGTTAATCGGACTGAGAATTTAAAATATAAATTTCTCTTTTAATTCAAACAAAAGTATTATAAATTAGCAAAATGTTTTTGCTGGAAATTTATGTCTAAAATACTCACAGTTTTCATTTGTCTTTTTTTTTCGTTTTGTTCTTATGCTCAAAATCTTAAATTTTGGCATTTGACCATAAAAGAAGGACTTTCTAATAATTCAGTAAATTGTTTGCTACAGGATACTAAGGGTTTTATGTGGATTGGGACGGCTGACGGACTGAATAGATATGACGGTTATAAATTTGAGGTTTATCAACACAATCCCAAAGACAAATATACGATCAGTAATAATTTTATTCATTCTTTGTATGAAGACCAAAACCAAAATATATGGATTGGTACGCAAAGTGGCGGCTTATGCAAATATGATAGAAAATACAATCGAGTCATACAAATTGACGAGATTAAAAATGTAATTGTTTTTGCTTTTTTGGAAGATCAAAAAAAATTATGGCTTTCAGGTCAAAATATTTTGTTTTATTTAGATTCTAAATCTAATAAGTTTGTAGCCTATCCCGAATTTACAAAATCCACAATTATGTCTATGATTTTGTTAAATCCCAATAAATTTTTAATTGGCACAGAGGATTCTGGATTCTATATTCTTGATGTAAAAACAGGAAAAACACAACATTTTTTGAATCAAGCAGATGAAAATAGTTTGTGTCATAACAGAGTTACAAGCATTTACAAAGACATAAAGGGCAATATTTGGATCGGAACAGGAAATGGTTTGGACAAATTTAATGCAGAAAAATTGACTTTCACACATTTTGAAACAAACAAAGACTCAAAAAAAAGCCTTTGGGGCAGTTCGATCAAACAAATTACTGGGCAAGGCGATCAAGTATTTTTTGCAACAGAAAATGGAGGTTTGAGTATTTTAGACTTAAAAACCATGCTTTTTACCAACCATATTTTCGATATCAATAATCCTGAAAGTATAAATGACAATGTTGTTTTAAGTGTTTACACAGACCGACAAAATCGGCTTTGGGCAGGAACTTATTCGAAAGGCTTGAACATAGCCGATCCACAACAAGAAAAATTTTCGCAAATAGAACTTTCTTTGAAAAACAAAATTGTAAATGTGATTTTCGAAGACAGTAAAAAACGCCTTTGGATAGGTACAGAAGGCGGATTGGTTTTGAAAAATGGAGAAAAAGCCATATATGATTTAATAAATAACAAACAAGCTACTTCTTTTTTGGAAAAACCAATTTTATCTATTTATGAAGATGATAAAAATAGGATTTGGGTAGGAACTTGGGAAGGAAGTTTAGGTTTTTTTGATGAAAAAAACAAACAATTTGTTGTTTTTAAGGCTGATCCCAAAAATCCTAATAAACTATCTAATCCAAATATATTTGGAATCTTGCAAAGTTCGCAGAACAAAGAAATATTTATCATTTCAGGAGGCGAAAAAGGCGGACTTCATGTCCTCAAAAATGAAGCAGAACAAACTTTTGAAAATTATACAAATCATAGCCCTAACGGTAATGCTATTTGGTGTAAAAAAATTTACGAAGATTCCAAAAAAAATATATGGGTAGCCGCGCTCGGACTTAGCCGTTTCGATCTCAATAACAAACAATTTACCAACTATACTCATGACAAAAATGATGATAAAAGTTTGATCAATAATATTACCAATGCCATTTATGAAGATAGTAAAGGGCGAATTTGGGTTGGTTCTTCGGGAGGTTTGAGCATGATGGTTGGAGATAAATTTATTAATTATACCAAATCAGATGGTTTATCTAGCAATAGCATTTACGGAATTTTGGAAGATTCGAAGGGCAATTTGTGGTTAAGCACAGGCGAAGGCATTTCCAAATTTAACATGGAAAGTAAAACATTCAGAAATTATGACGAAAGTGAAGGTTTACAAAGCAAACAGTTCAAATATGCCTCGTATTTTAAAGCCCAAGATGGTACTTTATATTTTGGCGGAGTCAATGGTTTGAATGCTTTTTATCCTGATAGCATCAAAGATAATTTAAATAAACCTTCAGTCGTGATCACAGGTTTAAAATTGTTTAATAAACCATTGTCTATTGGTGCTTACGATTCTTTGCTCAAAACAGACATTAGCCAAACGCAAAAAATTACATTGACTTACAAACAATCGGTTTTTACGCTAGATTTTGTGGCTTTAAATTTTACACAAAGCAATAAAAATCAATATGCCTACAAATTAGAAGGTTTTGAAAAAGAATGGAATTTTGTAAGTACGCAAAGATCGGCTACTTATACAAGTTTGCCCGCAGGCACATATACTTTTCGGGTCAAAGCAAGTAATAATGATGGAATATGGAATGAAAAAGGGGCAAATTTAATCATTCAAATAACTCCGCCTTTTTGGGAAACATGGTGGTTTAGGTTATCTGTAATTTCAATAATTTTGGGGGCGAGTTTGGCATTTTATAAGATCAGAATGAATGAAGTAAGAAAAACAAACCAAAAATTAGAGAAAAAAGTGCAGGAAAAAACCAGACAAATTCAACAAGCCTATGAAGAAATTCAGGTAACCAATGAAGAATTGCATCAAACCCAAGAAGAAATTATTTCGCAAAGAGATTTATTGGAAAGCAAAAATAGTCTTTTGGAGGAATATACGGATAAAATTGGCAAAAGCATTGGAGCAGCCAAATTGATCCAAAAGGCAATTTTGCCTAGCAAAGATAAAATGAAAAAACTTTTTGAGGATCATTTTGTCCTTTTTAGCCCTAAAGACATTGTTTCTGGTGATTTTTGGTGGGCAGATGAAATTTCAGGAAAAAAATATTTGATTGTTGCTGATTGCACAGGTCATGGCGTTTCGGGAGCAATGCTAACCATGATTGGGTCTGCTTTGTTGGACAGAATTATTCGTTTGATGAACATTCATAATCCTGCTGAAATTTTGGAAATGCTTCACCTAGAAATTAATTTGTTGTTACAGCAAAATAAAAATAAAAACAGTGAAGGAATGGATATTGCAATTACAAAATGGCATCAGGAAAATGAAAATTACTCTTTGACTTTTGCAGGAGCAAAAAGAACTTTATACTACTCCTTTGACGGAAGTATTCAAAAAATCATGGGAACGCGAAAAAATATTGGAGGGATAACGGAGAGTACCAAATTATTTGAAAATCACAGCCTAAATTTGAATAAAGGAACTCTAATTTATTTGTCTTCTGATGGTTTTACAGACCAAAATAACCAAAGACGTGAAAAATTTTCAGAAAAACGTTTGATCTCTATTTTACAAGAAAACCAAAATTTGCCTTTGACAGAACAAAAAGAAATTTTAAAACAACAACTAAAAAATCATATGCACGGAGTTGAACAAAGAGACGATATTTTGCTAATTGGAGTAAAAATTTAACTAAATAATTTTTTCTTTTCTCTTTTAATTCAAATAAAAGTATTATAACTTGGCAAAATGTTTTTGTTGGAAATTTATGTCTAAAATACTCACAGTTTTCATTTGTTTTTTTCTTTCGTTTTATACTTATTCCCAAGACCTCAAATTTTGGCATTTGACCATAAAAGATGGACTTTCTAATAATTCCGTAAATTGTTTGCTACAAGATACTAAGGGTTTTATGTGGATTGGTACAGCTGACGGGCTGAACAGATATGATGGATATAAATTTGAGTTGTATCAAAATGATACTCAAGACGAATATACGGTCAGCAATAATTTTATTCAAACTTTATATGAAGATCAAAACCAAAATATATGGATAGGTACTGAAGGTGGAGGATTATGCAAATACGACAGAAAAAACAATAGGATGATAAGAATTAGTGAAATTAAAAAAGCGATTGTATATGAAATGTTAGAAAATCAAAACAAACTATGGGTTATTGCTGATAATGGATTGTTTTATTCAGACCACAAATCTGATAAGTTTACTAAATATCCATATCCAGCATTTACAAAATCTGTTTTGAAAACAATGATTTCTTTGAGTGCCAATAAATTTTTAGTTGGCACATTTGGATCAGGTTTCTATATTTTGGACATTAATACAGGAAAAACGCAACAATTTTTACACGAGAAAAATAAAAATAGTTTATCCAATAACTATGTAACAAGTTTTTATAAAGACATCAAAGGCTATATTTGGATAGGAACAGAAAATGGTTTGAACAGATTTGATTCAGAAAAACAGACTTTTGAGCATTTTGAAATAGGTAAAGACCCCAAAAAAAGCCTTTTGGTAAACTATGTAAAACAAATTATTGGTCAAGACAATCAAATATTTTTTGCAACTGAAAATGGCGGTTTGAGTGTTTTGGATTTAAAAACCATGCTTTTTACCCATCATATTCCCAATACTAATAATCCTGAAAGTATTAGCGATATTTCTATTAGAACTGTTTATAAAGATAGACAAAATCGTCTTTGGGTAGGTGCTTTTTCGAGTGGAGTGAATATTGTTGATCCAAAAAGAGAAAAATTCTCAAAATTTGATATTGTTCTAAAAAATAAAATTGTAAACGCAATTTTTGAAGATAGTAAAAAACGTCTTTGGATTGGTACAGAAGGCGGATTGATACTCAAAGATGGCGAAAAAATTGTTTATAATTTCGACAATTCTTTTTCGAAAAAACCAATTTTATCTATTTACGAAGATGATAAAAATAGGATTTGGGTAGGGACTTGGGAAGGAAGTTTAGGTTTTTTTGATGAAAAAAAGAAACAATTTGTCAATTTTAAGGCAGACCCAAAAAATCCAAATAAATTATCTAATCCAAATATTTTTGGAATTATTCAAAGCTCTCAAACCAAAGAAATCTTGGCAATTTCACTTGGAGGTCAAGGAGGACTTCACATTTTGAAAAATGAAGCAGAACAAAATTTTATGAATTATACCAATAAGGATCAAGATACAACTTCCATTGGTGGGCAACTTTGTAAAAAAATTTATGAAGACTCAAAAAAAAATATATGGATAGGTACATTTGGACTGAATCGTTTTGATATGAATACTCAAAAATTTGTTCGCTACATTCATTCTAAAAATAATGATAAAAGCCTAAATAACAACTTTGTTAATACAATTTATGAGGATAGTAAGCAAAGGCTTTGGATTGGCACTGTTGGAGGTTTGAGCATGATGCTTGATGATGCAAAATTTGTTAATTATACCAAACTCAACGGATTGCCGAGCAATACTATCAACGGGATTTTAGAAGATTCAAAGGGCAATTTATGGATAAGCACAGGTGAAGGCATTTCCAAATTTAACATGGAAAGCAAAATATTCAGAAATTATGACCAAAGCGATGGCTTACAAAGCAAGCAATTTAAGACAAATTCATGTTTTAAAGCCCAAGACGGCACTTTATATTTTGGAGGAGTCAATGGTTTAAATGCTTTTTATCCCGATAGCATCAAAGATAACTTAAATAAACCTTCTGTCGTGATCACAGGTCTAAAATTATTTAACAAACACGTATTTATTGGTGAGTATGACTCTTTGCTCAAAACAGACATTAGCCAAACGCAAGAAATTATATTTGATTATAAACAATCGGTTTTTACGTTGGATTTTGTGGCTTTAAATTTTACGCAAAGCAATAAAAATCAATATGCCTATAAATTGGAAGGTTTTGAAAAAGAATGGAATTTTGTAGGTACACAAAGATCCGCTACTTATACAAGTTTGCCCGCAGGCACATACACTTTTCGGGTTAAAGCAAGCAATAATGATGGAATATGGAACGAAAAAGGAACTAGTTTGATCATTCAAATAACTCCGCCTTTTTGGGAAACATGGTGGTTTAGGTTGTCTATGATTTCAATACTTTTGGGGGCAGGTTTGGCATTTTATAAGATCAGAATGAATGAAGTAAGAAAAACAAACCGAAAGTTGGAGAAAAAAGTACAGGAAAAAACCAGACAAATTCAACAAGCCTATGAAGAAATTCAGGTAACGAATGAAGAATTACAACAAAGTCAAGAAGAAATTATCTCACAAAGAGATTTGTTGGAAAGCAGAAATAATCTTTTGGAGGAGTCTACTCATAAAATTAGCAAAAGTATTGAAGCAGCCAAATTGATCCAAAAGGCAATTTTGCCTTCCAAAGATAGAATGAATGAACTTTTTTCAGAATATTTTATTTTTTTGAAACCCAAAGATGTGGTTTCAGGCGATTTTTTATGGACAGACGAAATTGAAGATAAAAAGTATTTGATTGTTGCCGATTGCACAGGTCATGGCGTTTCGGGAGCAATGCTTACCATGATCGGTTCTGCTTTGTTGGACAGAATTATTCGTTTGATGAGTATTTATAATCCTGCGGAAATTTTGGAAAAATTACATTTTGAGATCAACAAATTGCTTCGCCAAGACCAAAATAAAAGAGACGAAGGCATGGACATTGCTGTTTTGTGTTGGCATGAAGCCCATGAAAATTGCCATCTGACTTTTGCAGCAGCCAAAAGACCTTTATATTATTTTTATGAAGGAAAAATAGAAAAAATATTAGGTACGCGCCGAAATATAGGCGGTTTTTTGCACGTAAAAAAAGGTTTTGAAAACCAAAATCTAATTTTACCCAAAGGAAATGTTGTTTATTTGTGTTCTGACGGTTATGCAGATCAAAATTCTTTGACTGGAGAAAAAATTACGGAAAAAACTTTACTAACTATACTTGAACAAAGCAAAGATTTATCGTTGAAAGATCAAAAAGAAATTTTAAGACAACAACTAAAAGATCATACAAAAGGAGTTGAACAAAGGGACGATATTTTGGTGGTTGGAGTTAGAATTTAAAATGAAATTTTTATAGTGTACCCTTTGCAATAATGTATTGGTTCGAACAATTACCAATTTAGGAAAAGGGTACTTAAAAGAGGACTATTTCTTAAGAAATTCCAGCAAATTTTTACTACATCTTTTCAGAATTTGATAACATTCTTCAAACTCTTTTTCGGTTTTGGAATAAGGATCAGCCACTTCTTTTGGCGAAGATTCTACATCAAAATCTCGCATCAAAAACAGTTTTGCTTTTGGGTTTTTACAATTTTTTTCTAGCAATTTTATGTTTGACATATTGCTGTTGTCCATGCCCAAAATGTAGTCAAAGTCCTCAAAATCAGCAATTTGTAATTGTCTGCCTTTGTGCCTAAGTTCAAAACCATGATTCAAAGCTACTTTTCTGGAACGATGATCAGGCACAGAGCCTACATGATAATTTAGAGTTCCCGCAGAATCACAAGAAATTTGATCAGACAAATTATTTTTTTCTAATAAATCCTTAAAAATGCCTTCAGCCAAAGGTGAACGGCAAATATTTCCTAAACAAACAAATAAAACTTTGATCATAGTTTTTTTTTGCAAAAATATAAAAAATTTGCTTCGATCTTGCGTTTTGGAATAGACTTATTTTAAACAAATTCTTTGTACATTTGTGAAATAAAAACAAGGTTTATGCGCATTGCCAATCCGATTTATGATGTCGTTTTCAAATATTTGATGGACGACAACAAAGTGGCTAAATTGCTAATTTCTAGCATTATAGACATGGAAGTGCTTGATCTGGACTTTCAACCCCAAGAATTTATTGCTGATCTTTCGCCAAGCAAATCTTTGGAAGAAATGAAAAAAGCAGAACGAAAGAAAAAAAAAGTCATTCCCCCCGAAGTTTATTTGACCATTTATAGGCTAGATTTTAAGGCAAGAATTTTGACTCCCGAAGGCGAAAAATTGGTCATTATCGAAATTCAAAAGGCAAAATACATCAGCGAAATTATGCGTTTTCGCAGGTATTTGGGCGAACAATATTCCAACGAAAACAATATTTATGAAACAAAAACCAAAAAAGGTTTGCTCATAAAAAAAGGAATGCCGATCATTAGCATTTATTTTTTGGGCGAAAAATTCGAAAATATTGCCAATGTGCCGATTGT
>RDXG01000358.1 GCA_004292785.1 Bacteroidota bacterium | reverse complement strand
AAATAAAAATGGTTGCTTTGCCAAAAACGCGCCTTTTCTTGTTCGCTTAAAGAAGGAAAAACTTTTAAAATTTGTTGCAATTTGTTTTGAATCGCTTGCAAATACAAGGGTTCTGCCTCCGCATAGCGTTCTTGTTGGTTGTAAATGGCAGCCAAATTGTTCACAGCCCGAATGTAGTCGGGTTGCTGTTCGCCAATCGTATTTTTATAAATTTTGATGGCTTCCAAATACGAAGTTTCAGCTTCTTGCAAATTTCCTAAAACCTGCTGCGTTCTTGCCAAACCTGTCAAAGAAGTGGCATAATTGGCATTTTGATCGCCCAAAAGCTCTTTTTTGATGCTCACAGTTTGGCGCATCAAAGAATCTGCCAACAAATATTTATCGGTTTGCAAAAACAAATTTGCCAAATTATTGATCAAAAGTGCATAATTCATGCTTTTTTCGCCATATACTTTTTTGGTAATTTCAATGCTTTGCCAATAATATTTTTCGGCTTCTGCATATTTTTTTTGAGTTTCCAACAAATCTGCCAAATTATTCAAAGAAATGGCATAATCGGGGTGATTTTCGCCTAAAATTTCTTTTTCTATCAAAATACTTTGCTTAAAGGCTTGTTCTGCTTTTTCGTAAAGCCCCATTTCCACATACAAATTGCCCAAATTTCCTAAAATTGCGGTATATAAAGCGTTTTCTTTGCCTTTGCTACTTTCCAAAATTTGCAAACATTTCTTAAAAAGCGGTTCGGATTTCTGAAAATTTCCTGTGGCTTGATGCAAACTTGCCAAATTGCTCAATGTTTGCACATAATCGGGGTGTTTTTGCTGCGGATTTAACACAATTCCACGAATATTTAAAGCTAGATCATAGTATTTTTCGGCTTTTTCGTATTGGTGCATTTCCTGATACAACATTCCCAAACCGTTCAAAGTGGTTGCATAAGAAGGCGTAGATTCGCCAATTTCCTTTCTGATTGCCAAACATTCTGCAAATAAAGGCTCTGCTAATGGATATTTTCCTTGCGCCCGATACAAAGTTGCCAAAGAAAACAACGATTGTGCATAATCTTTTTCGCTTTTTGTCTCTTTTCTGATTTGCAAACTTTCCTTAAACAAATTTTCTGCCTGTGGATATTGCTTTCTTTCGTAATAAAAACTAGCCAAAATGTGTGCCGCCTGCGCAAATTCCAAAGGTTTATTTTGAATATTAATTCGCTGAATGTCAAGGTTTTGCTTATAATATTGATCTGCCAAATCGTATTTCCCCAAAGATTTGGAAACTTTTGCCAAATTCAAAATTGCATTCGTATAGGCTTGATCGCTTTGAGAAAATTTCTTTTTGCTAATTTCCAAATTTTTTTGGGCTTGAGATTCTGCCAAAGTCAATTTTGAGTTGTTGTAATAAAAAGCAAACAAATTGTTAGAAACCATCAAAAAATCGTCATTCGTTTCGCCCAAAACCAATTTAAAAATGGAAGCAGCCCGAACATAATTTTCTTCGGCTTGATCTTTTTTGTCTATTTTTTCGCTAAATATTGCCAAATCGAAACAAGATTTTGCATATTCTGGCGAGCTTTCTGTGCTTGCTTTTTTATAAGATTCATTGCTTTTTTTCCAAAAATCTTCTGCTTTTTCCAAATCTCGGTTTTTTTCGTAAGCATTTGCCAAATTTTCCAAAGATTTTGCATAAATCAAGTGTTCTTTTCCCAACACTTTTTCAGTTTCCGAACACATTTGTTCTGCAATATCGATTGCTTTTTCAAAAGATTTTGTATTTAAGTTTTTGTTAAAAACCAAGTTCAGACTGTCCCAAACTGCCAATTTTTTGCTTATTTCCTGCCTTGCCAACATTTTTTCAGAAAATTCTTGTATTTTTGTTGTATATTCCAAAGATTTTGCTTTATTTGAAACCTGAAAATGACTTTGCTTTAACATTTCCAAAACTTCTATATATAATGAGTCTTTTTTGCCGATCAATAAATTTTCGATGGCGGGCAAATTTTTTTCGAGCAAAACAATAGTTTGCTCATAATTTTTTTGTTGATAAGTTTCAAAAGCCTGTAAAATTTCGGCTTGTTGTGCAAAACTCAAATGCGTAAAGCACAGAAAAATGGCGAAAAAAAATATTTTTTGGAACATAAATTTTTTGTTTTAAAATAAAAATGTAAATTATAAATAACTAAATGGTAAAAAAAATAGTTAGGAAAAAAAATTAAGAAAAATGGCAAATTTGCATACAGTTTATCTATTATTAGGCAGTAATTTGGGTAATAGAAAACTTTTTTTAGATATTGCCTCAAAAAAAATTGCTTTTTTTGCAGAAATTATCAAATTTTCTTCAATTTACGAAACATCTGCTTGGGGAGTTGAAAATCAGCCGAATTATTTGAATCAGGTGTTAGAAATTAGAACTAATTTAAGCCCAACGGAGTTATTGGATCAGACCCAAGAAACAGAAAAACAAATGGGGCGTGAACATACAGGACATTGGGAGTCTAGAAATATAGACATAGACATTTTGATTTATGAAGACTGGATCGTAGAAACTGAAAAATTAATTATTCCGCATTTGCGTATGCAAGAAAGGCGTTTTGTCTTAGTTCCTTTGACTGAAATTTTGCAAAATTGGACACATCCAAAACTAAAAAAAAGCATTACAGAATTGTTAGAAGATTGTCAAGACAATTTATTTGTAAAAAAATATTAAAAACTTGTACTTTACTATTGCAAATTAGAATTTGAATGTTTAATTTTGGCTAAAACAAAAAAAAAAGATATTTTTGTTTTTATATTTAAAAAAATAGTTATTTTCGCAAAAATATTATATAATTGATTTAAGGTATATTTTTTAAGAAGATGGCAAATTATTTGCTAAATTAAATAAGTTATATATTACAACCATAAACTTTATGAAACGATGAGCATGAGATTAACAGACGAGGAACTGTTCAGTATGCACAAGTTCTACCAGTTTGTCCGAGCAAACAGTATGTCGCTTGCCTTTCAAGGCATTATTTCGCAGGATATTTTATCTTTGGTTGGTACAACTTTGCGAAAAAAACCAAATAGTGAAATTGTTTCTAAGCGTTTGTTTAGTATTGT
This sequence comes from Bacteroidota bacterium, assembly GCA_004292785.1. GTDB lineage: Bacteria > Bacteroidota > Bacteroidia > Cytophagales > Thermoflexibacteraceae > RDXG01. The sequence goes on along the minus strand of RDXG01000358.1, from coordinate 5,179 downwards.
GGTAGAAATGGCACAAAATATTTACCATTATTCTGCTTCTAGAGCTTATTCTGAAAAGGATAAAAAAGAAATTGGTGTTGGTGTAATTACCATCGGCGAAAACAAAGATCATTACATTGTAAATTCAGGAAATATAGCAACTGCACATGATGCCATTTCGGTAGCAGAACGTTGCGAATATATCAACGGTTTAGCAGACGAAGAACTTAAAAAATTTCATAAAAAAACGCTTCGTGAGCCACAAAGAGCCGATAAACCTGGTGCAAATGTTGGATTGATTGTTATGTCAAGACAATCAGAAAACAAATTATTTTATGATACCACAGTAATAAACGATCAACATACATTTATTACTTTGTCGGTAAGAGTAAGTAAAAAGTTGTTTATGTAATCTAAATTTTTCAATGGAAAACCTCCATATTAATGCCACAGATTACACGCCAGAAATTCATTTGAATGCCAAAACGGGCATACTTACAATTTCAGGAGAGTCTTATCACGATCAAACTATGGTCATTTATAAGCCCGTGTTAGAGTGGTTACAAGAGTTTTTGGATAGCACCGAAAAAGAAGAAGTTATATTAAATCTGAAAATGACCTATTATAACACAGTTTCTTCTCGACGCTTTTTAGAAATGATTGAATTGCTTGAATTATATGAGCAAAAAAGGTCTATTAAAGCAGTTGTAAATTGGTATTACCAAAAAGATGATGTAGATATGCTGGAGTCTGGACGTGAATATTACGACAACGTAAATCTTGCATTTAATTTATTACCTTATTAGTTGGGTGTTATTTAATATTTTGGCAAACAATTTGTATTTTCATAAAATAAAAAACTATTTTTGGGATTGTATCTGCTAATCAAACAATTGCCGAAAGAGGCTAAGAAGCAGGATTAAAATTCCTGTAACAAGTCAAATAAATTTTTAGTAAATATGGCACAGTTAGAAATTTTTTTTATCAAAGGCTCTACTTATATTCCTACGGTCAATTTTGATCCAGGCACAGGCATTTTAGAAATGTCAGGCGAGTCATATCACGAATATACCATAGAATTTTTTCAGCCTATTTTGGAGTGGCTCAACAAGTTTTTGGAAGAACCAAACAGAGATGTGGTTTTCAATTTCAAAATGACTTATTTTAATACCAGTTCTTCTCGTCGTTTTTTAGAGATTTTCGATATGCTAGAAGAGTATAAGAAATCTAAAAACGGAAACGTAAAAGTAAATTGGTATTATAAAGAAGGAGACGTTGATATGCTAGAAAGTGGGGAAGAATATGCTGAAGATGTAGATATTGAGTTTGAATTTATTTCTTATAACTGATAAAAATAGAATGAGGAGCTATTGCTTGCGCCCTAGCTTACATCAATCTGTTTGGGTTTTCGTTAATAAAATTCTTCCAACTTTTCGTTTGGCGAGAACCCCTATGTTGTTGGTAAAAATGACAAACTGCTACTCCTACTGCGTCTGTGGCATCAAAAAATTCTGGTTTTTCCTTAATTTGTAGCAAATTTTTCAACATTTGTGCAATTTGTTCTTTCGACGCATTCCCGTCGCCTGTAACCGCTTGCTTGACTTTTTTGGGCGCGTATTCGATAACAGCAATTTCTTTTGATAAAGCTGCTGCCATCACTACACCTTGAACTCTGCCCAATTTGAGCATAGATTGTACGTTTTTTCCATAAAAAGGAGCTTCCATTGCCACTTCGTCAGGGCAAAATTGAAGAATAAGATCAGATAGTAACTCATATATTTTTTTGAGTTTGAGGCTATGATCTTTTATTTTGGACAAGTTCAGAACTCCGTATTGCATCAATTCCAATTTTTGATCCACCATTTTGATCAAACCGTAACCCAAAATCCTTGTGCCTGGGTCTATTCCCAATACTATTTTTTCAGCCATTTTTGTTTTTTTGCAAATTTCGTTTAATTTTTAAACCTTTTTGCTATTTTTTAGTCAAATTATCGAAAAAACTAATTTCTTGTGGTAAGTCTTTGACCTTCACCAAATCATTTTTAATTTTAACCATTTTTTTTATGTTCAAAATATACCGTTTGATCTGTATATTCGCATTTGTTTTTTCTTGTCCAATGCAAACCTTCGCACAAGGAGATCGCCCTAAAATAGGAAAAGTAAGCGGAAAAATTGTCGATGCGCAAAGTGATTTGCCTGTCGAATATGCTACCGTTTCCTTGCACAGACTCAAAGATAGTTCTTTGGTTTCTGGAGCAGTAAGTACCGAAAAAGGCGAATTTTTGATGGAAGCCTTGCCCTTTGGAAAGTTTTTTCTCAAAATTAGTTTTATTGGTTTTGAAACTTCCAAAAGTGATACTTTTTCTATTTTTCCAAAAAATCCAGAAAAATATTTGGGAATTTTGAAATTGAACAGCTCGGTTCAACGTCTTGACGAAGTAGAAATTAAGGCAGAAAAAGAAGTCATGGAATTGCGAGCAGACCGAAAAATTTTTAATGTTGATAAAAGTTTGGTTAGTGTAGGCGGTTCGGCAACGGATATTTTGCAAAATATTCCTTCGGTTTCGGTGGATATTGATGGCGGAATTACTTTGCGAGGTAGCGGAAATGTGAATGTTTTGATTGACGGAAAACCGTCTAGTTTGACAGGTTCGGACAGGGCGGCGGTTTTGAAACAAATTCCTGCAAGTTCGATTGAACGAATCGAGGTCATTACCAACCCGTCTGCACGATACGACCCTGATGGAACGGCAGGAATTATTAACGTAATTCTGAAAAAAAATCAAAATATGGGATTTAATGGAAATGCAAGTTTAAGCATAGGTACATTGAACAAATACAATGGTTCGTTGAATTTGAATTATAAAACCAAAAACGCAAATTGGTTTGCAAATTACAGTTATCGTTACAACGATTTGTACGGAAACGGAGGAGGTAGCCGCAAAAATATGCTTACAGATACTACTTTTTACCAAAATCAAACTAGCAAAAGCAATAATCATCAGGAAGGAAATTTGTTAAAAACAGGAGTAGATTTGACTTTAAACACTAAAAATAACTTGACTTTGGCGGTGCTTTACAATAATAATTTGGGTTCAGGTTTTGATGGAACAGATTATAACTTGCTGGATAACAATCAGTTATTAAAACGTTTTTTTGTTCGAAATAGTGATGATCGTGGAAAAGCTCAAAATTTTGATTTTACCATGAATTACAGAAAAACTTTTACTACACCACGCAGAGAATTAACGGCAGATGTTATTTATTCGACAGGCGAAAATGAAAATACAGGTTTTTATAGAAATTTGGATTATTTTCTGCCCGAAAAAATACCTTATCCATCACCTTCTATGCAACAAAATAGCTTGAATAAGGGCAAAAATAATATTTTTACTGCACAAATTGATTATAGTTCGCCGATCGGAAAAGAGGGAAGATTGGAAACAGGTTACAAAAATATTTTGAGAACCGTAGATAATGATTTTAGGGCAGAAAATTTTAATAATACCGAAAATGTCTGGAAAAATGACAATAACTGGACAAATCATTTTGTTTATACCGAAAAAATATTTTCTACCTACGGCATTTATTCGAGCCAAGTCAAAAATTTTGCCTATCAAATTGGGCTACGTTTGGAACAAACTTTTACCAATTCCGAATTGGTTTTGTTAAAAACAAATGTAGAAAACAATTACTTTAGCTTTTTGCCGACCATTCATTTGAGCCAAAAATTAGCCAACGAACAAGAAATTCAGTTGAGTTATTCACGCAGATTGAATCGTCCTTCGCCTAATAATTTGAATCCGACCATTGATTTTGGCGATCCGCTAAATTTGCGTACAGGAAACCCAAAACTAAATCCAGAGTACATTCATTCGATAGAATTGGGTTATAGCAAAATCGTAGATAAATTTACTTTGACTTCTTCCATTTATTATCGTTTGACCACAAATGCCATTCAAAGAATCAGAACTGTAGATAATTTGGGAATTGCTACAACTACTTTTGGAAATGTAAATGATGCAACTGCCTACGGTTTTGAAGTTGTTGCCAAAAATGATTTTACAAAATGGTGGAATTTGACCTCGAATTTTAACTTTTTCAAAAGCATTATCAACGGGGCTACGGCAGCAATTAGTAGCCAAACAACCAGTTGGACTTTCAAAGTGATTTCGAATATGAAAATTGCCAAAAAAGTAGATATTCAGTTTACAGGAAATTATCAAGCACCTGTGGCGATTGCGCAAGGCACAAGAAACGGATTTTATGGTGTAGATTTAGGCTTAAAAACCGATATTTTGCAAGGAAAAGGAAGTTTGACTTTGAATATAAGTGACGTTTTTGACAATCGTAGATTTGTGGTTTTCAATAGTGCAGAAAATTTTTCACAAGATTTTACCCGAAAAAGAGAATCCAGAATTGCAACTTTGAGTTTTTCGTATCGTTTTGGAAAATCTGAAATGTCTAACAAACGCAGACCAAGATCAGACGAACAAAGACAAGGAGGAGGAGATGAATTTTAGTTTATAATTATCGGACACCTCAAAAGTGTCCGATAAATTTTAGTTTATTTGAATTTTTATCCCAAGCTTTTTAACAAATGTTCCAATTCGGAATCGGTGCTAACCAACACTTTTCGGGCTTTACTTCCTTCAAAATTTCCCACAATTCCTGCCGCTTCGAGTTGATCAATAATTCTGCCTGCTCGGTTGTAACCCAAACTTAACTTCCTCTGAATCAAGGAGGTACTGCCTTGTTGATGCGTTACAATCAAACGTGCCGCTTCTTCGAACATCGAATCGCGGTTTGTTAAATCTACTTTTTGAGTTTCGACTGCCTCGTCTTCGTATTCAGGCAACATATAAGAAGTTGGGAAAGCGGTTTGTGCGCCGATGTAATCGCAAATGCGCTCCACTTCGTCTGTGGCAACATACGCACATTGCAAACGAATCAACTCTGAACCATTAGAAAGCAACATATCACCTTGCCCAACCAACTGATCTGCTCCGCCTGTGTCCAAAATTGTTCTCGAATCCACTTTTGAAATTACCCTAAACGAAAGCCTTGCAGGAAAATTTGCCTTGATCGTCCCCGTAATTACGTTCACCGAAGGTCTTTGAGTTGCCACAATCAAATGAATCCCGATGGCTCTGGCTAGTTGTGCCAAACGCGCAATCGGAGTCTCTACTTCTTTGCCTGC
>RDXG01000357.1 GCA_004292785.1 Bacteroidota bacterium | reverse complement strand
TGCCTCGAAGTGCTAAAAACACTCGAAAACGAAACTGTTGATTTGATTTACATCGACCCACCGTTTTTTTCGAACCGAACTTATGAAGTAATTTGGGGCGACAAAGGCGAAATTAGAAGTTTTGAAGACCGTTTTAGCGGAGGAATCGAACATTATATTTCTTGGCTTAAAGAACGCATACAAGAAATGCACAGAATTTTGAAACCCACAGGAAGTATTTTTGTGCATTGCGATTATCATGCAGACGCATATATTCGAGTTTCCATTTTGGATAAAATTTTTAGTGGAAATAATTTTAGAAATAAAATTACTTGGAAACGTGCAGATACACATAATGATGCAAAAAAACAGATGCCAAATATCTCTGATGATATTTTTCTTTATTCAAAATCTGAAATATATACTTTCAATGTTCAATACGGAAAACACGCAGATAAAACTTTAAAAGAATGGTATCAATATTTGGAATTTCCTGATGGTACAGTTCGTAAAATGACAAAAGAAGAGAAAGAAACTCAAACTTTTCCAAAAAATGCAAGAAGATTTAATGCTGATAATATGGCAAATCCAAGCAGAGTATGGGAAAAAGGTTTGTATGAATATAAAGGATATTCTCCTCCAAGTAATGGTTGGCGATATGCTTTGGAAACCATGAAAAAATTAGATAGTGAAAACCTACTTTTATTTCCCAAAAATAAAACAGGTCGAATTATGCGAAAAAGATATTTAGAAGAACAAAAAGGAGCTGTTATTGGAGATGTTTGGGACGACATAAGCCAAATAAGATCAAATTCAAAAGAACGAATCGGCTATCCAACCCAAAAACCTGAAAAACTTTTGGAAAGAATAATCCAAATGGCAAGCAATGAAAATGACGTAATTTTAGACTGTTTTGTAGGCGGCGGCACAACAATTTCGGTGGCAGACAAACTCAACCGATCTTGGATAGGCATTGATCAATCCGTACAAGCCGTAAAAGTTACAGAATTTAGGTTAAACAAACAACAAGGTTTGTTTTCAAAACCATTTTCCTTGCAACTTCACAAATACGATTATGACCTGCTCCGCTACAAAGATGCTTTTGAGTTCGAAACTTGGATAGTTGGGCAATTTGGCGGAATCGCAAACACCAAACAACGCGGAGATTTGGGACTTGATGGCAGAACTCGTGAAAATCAACCGATTCAAGTCAAAAGAAGCGATGGCATTGGCAGAAATGTGATCGATAATTTTAAGTCCGCTTGCGAAAGATTTGACAAAGCAAGTTTTGAGAAAAACAAAGCAGAAAACAAACCTGTGGGCTTTATTATTGCGTTTTCTTTTGGAAAAGGTGCAATTGAAGAAATTGCAAGGCTACGAAACGAGGAAAATGTGTTGATAAAATTAGTTACTGTTGAGGAAATTGTGCCGATAGCGAAAAAACCAACTTTGCAAGTAGAAATGCAAGATTTGGGCAAAGTCAAAGAACTTCGACAAATTTCTTTTGTTGCCACAGGACAAAGCGAGGCGGGCATCGAGTTTTTTGCTTGGGATTTTGCGTATAACGAAAGCAATTTTGTGCCAGAAATTTTGCTAGACAAAACAGGCAAACAAAGCCATTTGTTTAAAGCAGGCGAACACCGAATTGCTGTGAAAGTAGTTGATAATCAAGGACTTGAAAACATAGAAATTATCAAATTGAAAGTAAACGGAGAAATAAAACGTTGCCAATTGTCTGTTTAGACGTTGGCAAACGTTAGTAAAAATGTAACATTTCTTTAATCATTTATTGATATGAATGTAGATTAAATAAGCTAAATTTGCAAAATTTAATCCTATGCAAAACACTTCAAAAGCTGTGAAAATATTAATTGTTGATGACGAAGTTGATATTTTAGAATTATTGCAATACAATTTAGAAAAAGAAGGTTACAAAGTAAAAACCGCCACCGATGGCTCAAAAGCGGTAAAAACTGCCAAAACTTTTTTGCCCGATCTGATTTTAATGGACATCATGATGCCTGTCATGGACGGCGTGGAGGCTTGTCGTCAGTTGCGTGAAGGAACTGATACCAAAGATACAAAAATTATCTTTTTAACTGCTCGCACCGAAGAATATTCCGAAGTAGCTGCTTTTGAAGGCGGAGCAGACGATTATTTGACCAAACCAATTAAACCCAGAGCCTTACTTAGCCGAATAAACGCCATGTTCAGACGTGAAGCCAGCAAAACTTCCAACGAAGAACACGATACCATGCAATTAGGCGAATTTGTCATTGATCGAACCAGTTACACACTTTTTAAAGGTGATTTGGAAATTCCTTTGCCCAAAAAGGAGTTCGAATTGTTGTTTTTTTTGGCGCAAAACCGAAACAGAGTTTTTAGCCGCGATGAATTGTTGCTCAACATTTGGGGAGCAGATGTTTATGTGCTGGCTAGAACAGTTGATGTACACATTAGACGGGTGCGCGAAAAAATTGGCGAAGGTTACATTAAAACAGTAAAAGGAGTTGGCTATAAATTTAGTTTGGATTAGTTTTGCAAATATTTTTATTAAATTTGTAAAAAAACATTTTATCTCATGCTCTTTTTACCTCGTATGATTGCCTTTTTGTTGGCTGGATTAATTGCTGTAATTACGACTGCTTTTTTGTCCTTAATTGATGGTACAACGTCTTGGGCTTTGTTTGTAACGGCTAGTCTGTCTTTTTCTTCAGCATTTATTTTGGTTTATATTACTTTAGAATTTTTAATTTTCAAGGAAATTAATAATATCTATACTGAAATTAACAAAATAAACGATTCTGACATCCAAAATTTGACTGACGATCTACAAAATTATGCCAATCCGTTCCGAAAAGTAAACAAGGACATCATAGAATATGCCAACAGAAAACAACGCGAAGTAAATGATCTCAAAAATATGGAGGTTTTTCGCAGAGAATTTATTGCGGATATTTCTCATGAACTTAAAACCCCACTTTTTGCAGCGCAAGGTTTTGTTCTGACTTTACTAGACGGAGCTGTAGATGACCGAAAAGTGCGTTACAAATTTTTGCGAAAAGCTGCCAAAAGTTTGCAAGGTTTAAGCATATTGGTCAATGATTTGGTTACGCTTTCTCAAATTGAAAATGGCGATATTGTCATGCATTTTGATACTTTTGACGTGCAACAATCGGTTACAGATATTTTTGATATGCTCGAAGACAAGGCTGCCAAAAAATATGCTACTCTCAAAATTATTAACGAACAAGAAGACGGAATTTATGTTCATGCCGACTACAACCGAATTATGCAGGTACTAACCAATCTGATTCTCAATGCGATCAAATATAGCAATGAAAATTGTATGGTAGAAGTTAAATTTGAGTTTGAAAAAAATCAGGTGCAAATTTCGGTCAGTGATAACGGAATAGGAATTCCTGAAGAAGATTTGAAAAGAATTTTTGAACGTTTTTACAGAGTCGAAAAAAGCCGTTCCAAAAAACAAGGCGGTTCAGGATTAGGGCTTTCTATTGTCAAACATATCTTAGAAAAACACAATACAGAAATTACAGTAGTAAGTGAAGTAAACAAAGGCACTACTTTTTCCTTTAAATTGGTACTAAAAGATTAAAAAATGCAAAAAATTTCATAAACATAAAATAAATTTGCTATGTTTACAACGCAAAAAATATTTTCTAGTGAATTATTTGCACTATTATTGCGTTGTTATTGCTTTTTCTAAGGAAACGAATGAAATTTTTTGTTTTATATATTTTTACGTCATTTTTTATGTTTCAATTCCATTTACTTTCTGCACAACAGCTTGAACAGCCAAAAGTAGTAAAGGGGATTTTGGATTTGAGAAACTATGATTTTCGGACACAAGAATCAGTTTCGCTAAACGGTGAATGGGAGTTTTTCTATAAAACTTTATTAAGTGAGCAAAATTTTGAAATTAAAAATGATAAACAATTTATACAAGTCCCAAGTATTTGGAATAATTATGCGTGGAATGGCTCAAAAATAACAGGAAATGGCTATGCTTCTTACAAAATGAAAATGTTACTCAACCACACCCACGTTCCGATGGCAATCAAATTTTCTTATATGCCCAATGCGTACAGAGTTTTTTTTAACAAAGAATTGATTGGCACTAACGGAAAAGTAAGTAGTAAGTCCGAAGAATCTTATTGTGAGTACAAAGCAAAAATTTTCACTTTTTATCCGATCAAAGATACATTAGAAGTGGTAATTGAGGTTAGTAACTATTTTCACAGAAAAGGCGGAATACTCAATGCAATTACTTTAGGATCAGATGCCAAAGTTTTTGAAAAAAAAATTAGCAAAATCCAAATGGACAGCCTTATTGCAGGAGCTTTATTATTCATGGCTTTGTATCATTTTGGTTTATATTTTATTAAACAAAAAGAAATTTCGGTACTCTATTTTGCTTTTTTTTCACTCATTACTGCTTTTAAAATAATGATGATGAGTGAAACTTATTTGTCAAGTATTTTTCCTCAAATTACTTGGATTGTTTTTACAACTTTGGAATATAATTTATTATATCTGCAACCATTTTTAGGAATATTATTTATAGCTTCCCTTTACAAAAACGAATTTCACATAAAAGTATATTGGTTTACCATTATTTTTGCTTTAGTGGCTACTTGCATTGGTTTATTTTTCAATTTATATGTCAATTCTCATTTTGTCAATATTTTTGAATATGTGAGCATCTTACAAGTTTTATATGTTATTTCCGTGATTATCAGAGCTTTAATAAATAAACAAAAAAGCGCAACTGCGGTTTTAGTTGGAACAACGATCATTTTTATTTGTACTGTTCATGATACTTTAAATAGTCAAAATTTTATTCATACAGGCATTTACATTGTTCCTTATGGTATATTTTTGTTTTTCTTTTCGCAATCAGTGGCTTTGTCGCAAATATTTGCAGCAGCTTTTAAAGAAATTGAAAATTTATCAAAAACTTTAAAAGATTATACCGAAAACTTAAAAGATAAAGTAGCAGAAAAAACAGCAGAATACCAAGAAGCAAATGAAGAATTGCAACAAAGTAATGAGGAACTCACCCAAAATCTGGAGTTAATCAAAACTCAAAAGAAAGATATTGAAAAGAAAAATGACGACATTACGGCAAGTATCAATTACGCAAAACGCATACAAACTTCGATGTTGCCAACCATAGAACAGATCAAAAATTCGTTGCCTGAATCTTTTGTCTTTTTTAAGCCCAGAGATATTGTTTCAGGCGATTTTTATTGGTTTCAAGCCAAAAAAGATATTATTTTTGTTGCAGCTGTGGATTGTACAGGTCATGGCGTTCCAGGTGCTTTTATGTCTATGATAGGCAACGAAATTTTGAATGAATTGGTCAATGCTCGACACGTTTATTCGCCAGATTTAATTCTAAACCAACTACATATAGGCGTAAAAAATGCCCTTCGACAAAATGAAAACGAAAGCCGAGACGGAATGGACATTGCCATTTGTGCCATTCATACTTCTACCAAAAAACTAGAATATGCAGGGGCGATGAATCCGTTTTATTATATCCAAAATTTTGAAATTAAAGAAATTAAAGCAGATAGAAAAGCAATTGGTGGACTACAAAAAGAGGAATTTCGCATTTTTACAAAACACGAAATTTCCTTAGAAGAAGCTACTACTTTCTATATTTGTACAGATGGTTTTCAAGATCAAATTGGCGGACTCGAAAAAAAGAAATTTATGGTCAAAAACCTACGAGATTTGCTATTTTCGATGCATTATTTGCCTATGGACAAACAATATGAGATGCTAGACGAAACTTTTATAAAATGGTGTTTGACTTGTAAACAAATTGATGATGTTTTGATTATTGGAATTAAACTAGACGCAGATATTTGGAAAAAATGGCATAAGAAAAAGCATCATTAATTATTTCCAACGCAAAATTTTCTGATCACCGTTTTTTGTGCTTTTAAAAGTATCGTTTTCTATTTGAAAATCTAAAACTTCATATTCGCAAGGAAAAATAGTTTTGCCTTCTGAATCCAACAAACCCAATTTTCCATCTTTTTTTGCCAAAATCAACTCATGATATTTAGGATTAGATTTAGAGAAATCCTTTGTCTCGATCAAAAAAACAAGATTTTCGTAATTGGAAGCCAATACTTTTTCTTTGGCATTGATCAACAAGGTTTTATTATTTTTTTTGACAATCGCAATGCCATTTCTGAACAAACTCGCCTCGCTGTATTCGGCTTTAATTTCTAATTTTCCTTTGATGTTGATGTAACCAAAATTATTTTTGATTTTAACCAAAGCCATTTGCGAAAGCGAGTCAAAAGTAAAAATTTGGTCATAATCAAACTTAATTTCATCAGCATCTTGCGGATTTTTGACTGCATATTTGCCTTTCGATTTTATTTTTAACACACAAAAAGCCTTTGTTTTTTTCGTTGCCTGAAATTGTTGCAAAAAACTAATTTCTTCGTATTGTGAAGGCAAAATATTCTTTGTTTTTAGTTCCAAAAAGCCAAATTTCCCCGATTTTAACACACGTACCACCGCAGGCGTAGAAATTTTGCCTTCCGAGTCTGTGAGCAAATCAATTCTATCATAACTTGGGCGAATAAAAATATTTCCCTTAGAATCGGTCAAACCATACTTTCCGTACTGCCTGATTTTCAATACTTTACTTTCAAAATCTTCACTTTGACAAGTATTTTGCCAAAATTCTATTTCTTCGTAAATCAAAGCCGTAATTCCCGAACCGTTGGCGTTGATCAAACCAAATTGACCGTTTTGTTCCACTTTTGCAATTCCATGCCACGCCTTGCAGGTGCTGTCATTTTTTCCTAAAAACTCAATGGAAGTGTATTGTGTGGGCAACAGAATTTTTCCTGTATCATTAACCAAACCATACAAATCTTTGACTTTTACCACTCGAACCTCTTTTATGGTTTTATTTTCTTCATAAAAAACAGAATCGGTAATTTCAAAAACCTGCGCATTGGCAACAGATACGAAAAAAATTAACAAACAGAAACTTATGAAATATTTTTGCATTTTTTTTCACAAATTAAGAAAGCCGATCAATATTTTCAAGCAAATTGCAAAGCACTTCAATTTCAGATTCTGTGTTGTAATAATGCACTGATGCGCGCAGTAATTCGGTCAAATTTCGAGCTTTCATGTCAGTCAAAGTGCTGTTTAAAGTAGTAAAATTGATATTTACACCTGCTTTTGACAGTTTATTTTGTATTTGCGCAGCAGCTTGGTTTTGCATAGTAAAAGTTACAATTCCACATTTGACTTCGCCCAAATCATGAACTTGCACGCCTTTAATTTGACTTAATTTGTTTCTTAAAAACCCTGATAAATCTTGTATTCTTTGCCAAATATTTTCCAAACCCAAATCTAACATATATTCCACAGCCTCATTCATTCCCAAACGTGCCGCATAAGAAGCCTCGAAAAGCTCAAAACGTGCTGCATTTTCAGTGATTTTATAAGAATTTTCGCTGTCCCAAAAAGCTGATCCCAACGCCAAACTAAGCGGTTCAATTTCTTTTAGTTTTTTGCTAATAAACAAAAATCCTGTTCCTCTGGGCGCGCGCATATATTTTCTGCCTGTTGCAGTGAGCATATCACAGCCAATTTTTTGCACATCTATTGGCATTTGCCCAACCGACTGACAAGCATCTAACAAATACCAAATATTGTGTTTTTTGGCAATTTGACCTATTTTTTCAGCAGGATTTACCAAACCGCCATTGGTGGGAATGTGCGTGATCGAAATGAGTTTTACCTTAGAATCGAGCATTTTTTCTAAGGATTCTATGCAAACTTGCCCAAATTTATCGTTGGGAATAATCTCAATTTTTGCGCCTGTGCGTTTGGCAATTTGCAAATAAGCAATAAAATTGCTGCCATATTCTACATGACTTGTCAAAATTCGATCTCCTGTTTGGAAAGGCAACGAATAAAAAACTCTGTCCCAAGCCACAGTTGCACTTTCGCACATCGCAATTTCCGAAGGTTCGCAGTTGATCAATTTTGCCAACAAATCATAGCCTTTTCTAAATTCAGTGGCATATTTTTGGGCAGTTTCGTAACCTCCAAAAGTTGATTCTTCTGTCAAATAGTTTTGCATTTTTTGCAAAACAGAATCTGGTGGCAAGGCACAACCTGCATTATTTAGGTGAATAATTTGGCTTGTGCCTTTGGTTTGAGAACGAATAAGAGAAATATCCAACATTTTTTTTTAGTTTTTTATCAATACTCGAACCGTTTTGATTCTGGTTTTGTCTAAGGAAAC
>RDXG01000135.1 GCA_004292785.1 Bacteroidota bacterium | reverse complement strand
GCTTTTATTTCTGGCACAGCCTTCAAAACGGCTTGTTCGATGCCTGCTTTTAGCGTCATGGCAGACATGGGACAGGTTTCGCAAGTTCCTAAAAGTTCAATTTTGACAATTTTGTCCGCAGTAATTTCTACCACTCTCAAATCCCCTTCATCTTTTGCCAAATAGGGTTTGATGACTTCTAAGGCTAAATTGACTTTTGCTAATAAAATTTCGTATTCTTGGTTCATATTTTTTTGAAAAATCTAATTTGAAGTTTACCGTAACACAGGCTCGTAGCCTGTGAACTCTCACAGACTAAAGTCTGTATTACGGTTTTTAACTTGTCATTTGCACAATTTGCGTTTTTTGTTCTTTTGCATTTTGTAAGGCAACTGCCTGCGCCACATTTTCTGCCACATTTTTAAACGCCAAATTGGTCTGATTTTCGGTTTCCATCATTACAGGAGCGCCATAATCGCCTGATTCTCTGATGCTTTGTATCAAAGGAATTTCGCCTAAAAAATTGACTTGGTTTCGTTTTGCCAACACTTTTCCGCCATCTTTTCCAAAAATATAATATTTGTTTTCAGGCAATTCGGCAGGTGTAAAATACGCCATATTTTCGATTACGCCCAAAATTGGCACATTGATATTTTTTTGTTTGAACATAGCCAAACCTCTTTGTGCGTCTGCTAAAGCCACTTTTTGCGGAGTTGTTACAATAATTGCGCCTGTTAAAGCTACGGTTTGAACCAAAGTCAAATGAATATCGCTAGTTCCTGGCGGAAGATCGATGATCAAATAATCTAATTCGCCCCATTCTGTGTCTGCAATAAATTGACGCAAAGCCGAACTTGCCATCGGACCGCGCCAAACTACCGCTTCTTCAGGCGGAGACAAAAAACCAATCGAGAGCAATTTGATTCCGTAACGCTCTATGGGAATGATCAAGTTTTTGCCTTTCACGTTCACAATCCCTGGTTGAGCCGTTTCGCAATTAAACATGGTCGGCATGGAGGGTCCAAAAATATCGGCATCGATGATCCCAACTTTTGCTCCGCTTTGTTGCAAGGCGATTGCCAAATTTGCAGAAACTGTAGATTTTCCTACGCCACCTTTGCCTGAAGCCACCGCAATAATATTTTTGACTTGCGGTAAAATTGGTAAAGAAGAACGGCTAGAAGTTACGTTTGCACGCATATTTACGGTTACATTCAAGTCTTTGGAAACCAAATCGTGAATGGCTTTGGTGCAGTTATTTTTGATCAATTCCTTCAACGGACAAGCAGGAGTGGTTAAAATAACCGTAAAACTTACTTCTTTTCCTTGAATTTCAATATTTTCGATCATGTTTAAGCTGACCAAATCTTGTTTCAAATCTGGTTCTTGCACAGTAGCAAGTGCTTGTAATATCTGTTGAGAAGTAAAAGACATGGAAATATTTTTTTGGATAAACAATTATTTTTGTTGAATGTTTGGATTTTGTGAAAAAATGATATTTTATCACTTAACTTAAAAAAATTATATTTCCTCACGCAACACCTCCAAAGGCGGTTTTTGCAAAACATCTCGATTATTAAAAACACCAATTAAAACCGTTATGAAAGTAATTGAAACAAAAATTATAAAAATTGGCAAAACAGATGGCGAAAATCGGCTTTCAAAAAAAGAAATTGCCAAAGCCCAACTTCCT
>RDXG01000356.1 GCA_004292785.1 Bacteroidota bacterium | reverse complement strand
ATTTCCTAAATCTGGAGCTGTTAGGAAAATATTTCTGAAAATCATTGGAATACTGCCTCCACGATCATATTTTGCCCAATTCAACAAAGCACCACGAATAACTCTTGCGCCCATAGAATGTGCTAAAATGTTAATTCTTTTTAAACAAGGTGTTTCGTCTTGTTTGGCACTTTCCCTCCAAGCCATAAAACTTTCCAAAACTCTACCATAAGCAAATTCGCTAGAATCGGCAGATTTTTGATCACTCCAAAAATGGGTTTCAGATACTTCGGGATCGTAGCAGGGCCAAATCATAGGCACAACTTGCACCAAATCTTCTTCTTGACGATCAAAAAGTTGTTGCAATTTTTCTACCATCGGAAACACGTCGCGTTCTGGTTGCGAAGTTTGCCCATGTATGTAGATCAATACTTGGCTGTAATGAGAATGTTTGAGTTCGGACATAAAACGCTGACCGCCAAATTCTCTGTAATTGCCTTCGCTTATTCTTTCGCAAAAATAAACGTTGTGTTCAGGCAAATTATTGATAATCGAAAAACTAATGCTTCGTTCTTCTACAAAACGATTGCCTTCATTTAAAGGACAGTTGGTGATGAATAACATATTTTTTGGGATATTTTTCTAAATAAAACTTGAAAAACTCAAAAATCTAAATCAATAAGTGATCAAATATAAATTTCTATAATCATAAATCATAATTTTATTTCAAATTTTGATCAGAAATTATTTTTCCGCCTTTCATTTTGATCACTCTTTGTGTTTTTTGGGCAAGATCGAGGTCGTGAGTTACCAAAATTAAAGTTGTTTTTTGCTCTTTATTGAGTTCAAAAAGCAGTTTTTCGATTTTTTCGCCTGTTTCCTGATCCAAATTTCCTGTTGGCTCATCGGCAAACAAAATTTTAGGATTATTAGAAAATGCTCTTGCCAAAGAAACCCTTTGTTGCTCTCCTCCCGAAAGTTGAGTAGGATAATGGTTAAATCGTTCTCCGAGTCCGACTCTTGCCAAAAGTTCGATGGCGCGCGGTCTGATGTTTTTTTCTCCTCGAAGTTCCAACGGAATCATGACGTTTTCCAAAGCGGTTAGCGTAGGAATAAGTTGAAAATTTTGGAATACAAAACCGACATATTGGTTTCTGATGGCGGCGCGCTGGTCTTCGTTTAGTTTTTCCAAAGCTGTGCCTGCCATTTGCACAGAACCAGAACTTGCCCTGTCCAAACCCGCACAAAGCCCCAACAGAGTGGTTTTTCCGCTACCCGACGAGCCTACGATTGCCAAAGTATCACCTTCTGAAACCGAAAAATTGATGTTGTCCAAAACGGTCAATGTTTGGTTTGCGCTTGGATAGGTTTTTACTAAATTTTCTACTTTTAGAATAGGATTCATTTTTTTGATAATTTACAAATAAATTATTTACTATACTTGCAATGCTCATCTTGCCTTTCGGAAGAAGGAGATCTGAAAAACGCCAAGTCAAGAAGTTTGGCGTTTTTTGCTTTTATATAATTTTGTCTAATTCCGTTACGCATTTTATTTTTTTATTTTTTTGGGATTTATACCCTCCAAAAAATACGCAGTCGGCAAATAATATTTTTGTATTGCGTTTCGATGTCGAAATTTGACACTATGAATGGCAAAGATAAGGAAGTAAAAAACAGTTTTGTGAATTTTTTTCATGGTTTTAACGATTTTACGCAAATAAGCAAAATTATTTTTTATTTTTGCAAAAAACAGAAATGTTTATGAACCCAAAAACGCCTCAAATTCTTCATTTACGACTGCCCAAAGGCATGGTTTTAACCGAACAACAGCTCATCGAGTTCACTCAAATCAATCATAAAAGGGTAGAAACTGTTTTTGAAGACGATTATTTTACTTTAATCATTGATCTTATGGGAAATTTCTCGAAAGCAACTTTATTCACAGCACAACTCATGGCTGAACTTATTATTTGGAATCGTCAGAAACTTCTAGGCAAAGTCTATTCCGAAACACAGATGTACCGTGTCAAAGAACACACTTATCGAGAATGTGATACTTCTTTTGTTGCTTTTGCACAAGTTTCCAAAGAAAAACAACGAGAATGGTTTGACAAAATTGCCGATGAACCTGCTACTTTGCTCATAGAAATTAGCGGAAATAAAGTAAATGCAAAAATTGATCTTGCCAAAACCATCGAACTTTGGATTCCTTTTGGCACAAAATACGTCTTGGTTTTGGATTTGGAAGAAGAAAAATGGCATTTTTTTGATGGTAATATTCATTATACAAACCATTCTTTTTCTCAAAAATTTGTTGCTCCTTCCGATTTGCCCGATTTGATTTTGGATTTTGAAGAAATTGCTGAAAATTGTGGGTTCTAGTTTTCTTATTTGATTTTTAGTTTTTAAAATGTATCTTTGCAAAAAAATAAATCTATGCAAAATGGTGTTTCTTTTCCTTTGAGTAATTTGCAACTCGAATTATTGAAATTATTTGCCCAAAACGTAGCCGATCAGGACTTGATCCAAATCAAGCTCTTGATAGCCCAATATCTTGCTCAAAAATCAAGTGAGTTAGCTGATAAAGTTTGGGAAGAAAAAGGACTTTCCCCTGACATGATTTTAAACCGCCATTTTCGTACAACTTACTCATCTTCAAATCTATGAAATATATTTTAGATACAAATGTATTGGTAGTATCGATTTCGAAAAAATCTCCGCATTATTGGATTTGGGAATATTTGCAAAAAGGAAAGTATCAAATTGCAGTAACTACGGATATTTTAACAGAATATGAGGAAGTGCTAAATTATTTTTATGGACAAGAAGTAAGCAAAAATGTATTGACAACACTCGAACATTTGCCAAATGTGCAGTATATCACCAAGTTTTACCGCTGGGAACTGATTAAAATAGATGTTGATGACAACAAGTTTGTAGATGCTAGTGTTGCCTTTCAATCCGAAGGAATTGTAACCGAAGATAAGCACTTTAATATACTCAAAAACATAGATTTTCCGCCTGTGCAAGTGCTTTCTATTGATGAATTTCAAAAAATTTTACACTCATAAATCTCTATGAACTCCAAAACGCCACCAATTCTTCATTTACGACTGCCCAAAGGCATGATTTTGACCGAACAACAGCTCATCGAGTTCAGTCAAATCAATCATAAAAGGATAGAAACTATTTTTGAAGACGATTATTTTACTTTAATCATTCAACTCATGGGAAATTTCTCGAAAGCAACTAAATTTACTGCCGAAATTATTAGAATATTGGGTAATTGGAATTTTATAAAAAAATTGGGCTACCTCTATTCAGAAACACAAATGTATCGCATCAAAACGCATACTTACCGCGAAGCAGACACTTCTTTTGTGGCTTTTGCGAAGGTTTTAAAAGAAATTCAAGACGAATGGGAAGAAAAAATTGCTGATAGTTCTGCTACGCTTTTAATAGAAATTAGCGGAAACAAGGAAAATGCAAAAATAGATTTGGAAAAAACCATCGACTATTGGATACCCGCAGGCACAGATTATGTGATTGTTGTTGATTTGGAAGAACGAAAATGGCATTTTTTTAACCGTTCTAGCTCTTACAAAACCTATTCTTTTTCTCAAAAATTTGTTGCTCCTTCCGATTTGCCCGATTTGATTTTGGATTTTGAAGAAATTGCGCGAAATTGTGGGTTTTAAGAATGTTATTAAAAACTAGATTTTTTATTTATCCCTCAAAAACAAAAATCCATAAAAATTACCTAAAAAAATATCTTTTAAGCTAACTTATTTAAGATTTTGCGTTTACCTTTGCATTATAAATTACTAATCTATATTTTTTTTATGGCAAAAATTAATTTTGGTGGAACTGTTGAGGACGTAGTAACTCGCGAAGAATTCCCGTTGGCAAAAGCAAAAGAAGTATTGAAAAACGAAACCATCGCCATCATCGGCTACGGCGTTCAAGGTCCTGGACAAGCTCTAAATATGAGAGACAACGGATTTAACGTGATCGTTGGACAGCGCAAACCTTCCAAAACTTACGAAAAAGCATTGCAAGACGGTTGGGTAGAAGGCAAAAACCTTTTTTCTATCGAAGAAGCTTTAGAAAAAGGAACGGTTATTTTCTATTTACTTTCTGACGCAGGTCAAATTAGTTTGTGGGAAACAGTGAAAAAATACCTTACCAAAGGCAAAACTTTGTATTTTTCACACGGATTCGGGATCACGTACAAAGAACAAACAGGAATCGTTCCACCAGCTGATGTAGATGTAGTTTTGGTAGCACCAAAAGGATCTGGAACTAGCCTTAGACGTTTGTTTTTGGCAGGCGAAGGCTTAAATTCTAGCTATGCAGTTCACCAAGACGCTACAGGAAACGCTTACGAAAAAGCAAAAGCCATCGGAATTGGGATTGGTTCTGGTTATTTGTTCGAAACAAATTTCAAAAAAGAAGTTTATAGCGATTTGACAGGCGAAAGAGGTATTTTGATGGGTGCTTTGGCAGGTGTGATGGAAGCACAATACAATGTTTTGCGCGAAAAAGGACATTCTCCTAGTGAGGCTTTCAACGAAACTGTGGAAGAATTGACACAAAGTTTGATCCGTTTGGTAGGCGAAAACGGCATGGATTGGATGTACGCAAATTGCTCAACCACAGCACAAAGAGGTGCTTTGGATTGGAGACCGCGTTTTAGAGAAGCCACTGCTCCTGTATTCCGTTCACTTTACGAAAGCGTTGCCTCTGGAAAAGAAGCAGAAATTACAATCAAAGCAAACCAAGCCGCAGATTACCGCGAAAGATTAGAAGAAGAATTGGCGGCAATTCGCAATTCTGAAATGTGGCAAGCAGGCGCGGCGGTCAGAAAATTAAGACCAAAAAATGACTAATTTCAATAGCACAAAAACTTTTATAAGGCTTTAAACCTTATAAAAGTTCTATCCAAAAAAGTAAGAATAGTTAAGTAATCCTGCAAAATTAGTTTATATGATTGTAAAACAGAATTTTCTGTCAAAATACTGATTTTCAATGAGTTATCAACAGTAACAGAAGAAGTCTGCGTTACACTGATTTTGTATAATTACTTAGAACAATTTATTTAACAAAAAATATTTTAGTGTATCGATGCCATTTTAATTAACTTCCGAAAATCTGCTTCATTTTCTTCAAAAAAAGTATTTTTTAAGGCATCTTTCCATTTTCCTAAATTGCCTTCAGAAGGTATGCTTTCTATTATTTTTTTTACGCTACTCCACTCAAAAAAATCTGTTTTTTCTAATTCCCAAATCATATTTTTAACGGCTTCTTTTTCAGACTCGGATAGAATAATTTTTGTATTTTCTACAGAAGTTTTTGCCTCGAATGGCAAATAAAAAACAATGCTTGTCCCTTTTTGGGGTTCAGAAAAAGCGTGGATACTTCCTTGATGTTTTTCGATAACCATTTTACAAAAAGTCAAACCCAAACCAGAGGAAATTCCTAATTGATTTTCTTGTTCGGCTTGATAATAGGTATCAAAAATAAGATTCAATTTTTCTTGTGAAATGCCTTTGCCGTTGTCTTTTATTCCAATTTCAAGATAATTTTCTTTATTTTTTGTCCATACAAACACTTTTCCGTTAGCTGAAGTATATTTATAAGCATTAAAAAGGATATTTTCTATTACTCTTTTAAAAAGATTTTTATCTATTGACACCCAACTGTCTTCTAGTTCAGATTGTAAACTGATATTTTTTTTTTGAAATAAGACTTTCTCTTGCTCCAGAATTGCTTTCATAAATTTCTTGATGGCTACTTTTTCGGTCTCCAAATAAAATTCATTTCGTTCAATTTGTTGAATTTTTAGAAATTGATCAACCATTTTTAGAATACCTTGAATAGAAGTAAATAAATAATTGTCGGTGAAATAATTTTTTTCGGCATAGAAAGAGAGCTTTTGCATTGGAGACTTAAAATCGTGTACGAGCATTTCGATCATCAAATTTTTAAAATCGGCTAATTGTTCTATTTTTTGTTTTTGTTGATAAATTTCATGAGTTCTTTGTTCTACTTTTATTTCTAAAAGCAAATTTTGTTCTTTTATGAGTTGTATATTTTGGTTTTGAGCATTTTCTTTTTCTTTTTTAAGCTGCCCCAAACGATCTGCCAAAGCCAAAGAAAACATTAAAGATTCTATTTGAGAAGAAAAAAGAGAAATATTGTTGGTCAATAAATTAAATGGAATAATGCCATTTACAGTAAGGTACATGATGACAATTCCTAACACAATAGCTGACCAACTCAAAGTATAAAAACGTGCATTTTTGAGACCCTTTGTCCATAAATAAATACTTACACACAACAAAACCAAATAAAAAAAAGCACATAAAAACTGATAAAGATTGGTAAAAACATCTGTAAAAGGAAATTTGATATGGTCTAAAATTGGGTATAAAAAAGCAATTACTAAAACCCAAATCCACATCAAAACATTGATTTTGGGCATATTTTTGGCAATTTTTAGGTATAAAGAAAAAAATAAAAATTCGAAAAAGTAGGTAGGACTGCTCCAAGTCCAAAAATATTCCCAAAACCATACATTTTCGGAAATAAAATAATTAGACACAAACAAAGTAATTAAAGATATATGTAAAATTACCCAACTATACAAAAAATAAATGCGGTATGGAGTAGTAAAACCCAAAAATAGGTTATAGAAAATCATGACTAAAACCCAGCCAACAAATGCCCCAATCAAATAATCCTGCTTTTCTTTGTTTTTGTGTAAGGCAGCCAAACTACCAACGCTTAAAGGAAAAAAACGGGGATAAATTCCTTTCAAACTTAAATAAAAAGTTTGGGTGCTTGAGTCTTTTTGTAAAGGTAGCCAATACATATTCACAGGATATGCTTTTTGGCTAGACGGACGAAAAACGCCTGTTTGAATGGTTTTTATTAGTTTTCCTGTGCTATCAACTGCGTAAAAATCGAGGTAATGAACCGTAAAACTTCCGCCTACTTCTAGCCAAAGCTGTTCTGAACTTTGGTTTTTGACAGTAATTTTAAACCAAGTAATTCCAAGAAAAGAAGGTTCTGCAAAAACTTCCTTGTCATATTGTTGAAATTGTTGTTGATATTTTTGAGATAAAATGGTTTGAATATCCAAATGATTTTGTTCTTCCAAAAAGAATATTTCTTTGCCGATCATTTGCGTATTTTGGGCATTTTTTATGCAAATGATGTTGTTTTGTGCCGAACATAAATAGTTAAATAATAAGCCTAACAAAAGCAAATAATATTTTTTCATGGTATTTTGTCAAATATTTTTCAAAAATTCTAAAAAAATTTCTTCCGATTCGATGTTCATTTTTTTGCGAATACGATACCGATTTTTTTGGATAGCCGAAATGGTTACGTTATGCAACAAAGCAATTTCTCTGTTGTTCATTCCCACTCTCAAATAGGCGCAAATGCGCGCTTCGTTTTCCGAAATTTCAGAAATTGCGGTTATTTTATTCCAAAAATGTGGATGTATTTTCTCTAAATGAAACAAAAAATAACGCCATTCTTGGTTTTGATCTTGCTGTTTTTCTAGTTTTTCTTGTAATAATTGAGGTTCAAAATTATTTTCTACAAGTAATTTATCCAAATCTTTTTTTATTTGATGTATGGTTTGATTTCTAACTAAGACCATGTTTTTAAGGTGGTCAAGTTCTTTTTCTTTTTGTAAAAGGCGTTCTTCGAACCATTTTTTTTCTTTTTCATAAAATTCTTTCAAGGTATTTTCTGCTTCTTTGATTCTAAAAACTGCCCTGATTCTTGCCAAAAGTTCGGCAATTTCTACGGGTTTTCTTAAAAATTCTAAAGCATACATATTTAAGGCATAAATTGCTGATTTGCTTTCAGTCATCATTCCTGACATCATAATTACAGGAAACTGTTGTGTGGAAGGCATTTTTTTAATGTGTTGCAAAAGCATAATGCCATTCATTTCTGGCATATCCCAATCTGTAATTAACAAATCTGGGGTTTTTGCCTTCAAAATTTGCAATGCTTTCAAACCATTGCTTGCTTTCCAAACCTCAAAGCCATTTTGGTCTAGCTCTTGGGCTAACATTTGGCGAAGTTCGTTATCGTCTTCTACAACAAGAATAATTTTGGACATGGCTTGTCAAAAAATTCATAAAATTTCTAAAAGAAAAACCAAAAAAACAAATTTTTTGCCAAAAAGAGGTCCTGCATTTGTCCTGCCTGCTGTCCTGCATTTGTCCGATCGGTTTATTAGATGTTGTCTGATAAATACCGTTATTTTGTTTAAGTTTTTCAATTAAATGTTAAACAAAAATAAAAAAATTACCTGTCTGCATACAAAAAATATAATTTTTACAAAAAAAATAACACTTAAATTTTTTAAAATAATGAAAACGAATAAACAAAATTTATTGACATTTTTATTTTCTATACCCTTCATGTTTCTTATGTGGGGTAAAGAATGTTTGGCACAGCCCTCTATATCTGTCAGGCAAGCTGCCATATCTATTGTTACAGGCACAGGCACGCACAGCTTTGGCAACGTCAATGTGGGAGCAAACTCTGGCATGGTCAATTTTACGATAGACAATCAAGGAACAGCGCCATTGAATTTGTCT
>RDXG01000355.1 GCA_004292785.1 Bacteroidota bacterium | reverse complement strand
TTCGGCAATCGCCATGTTGTGATAAAGCAAAAAACGGTCAAAATTGTAGTCATAATCCACTTTTTGAATTTCTACAACTACTCTTTTGTCTTTGCTTTCTGCGAAAATATCATATTTAAAATCGATATAAGAGATTTTGGGTTCAAAACATTTTTCAGTTTCTACAGTTTCGGCTTCAAAATCTATCCCAAAAAGGTCTTTGACAAAGCATTTAAGCACAAATTTGTCCGTAAATGCTTTTTTGAAAATGACTTCATTGTCTAAATTGGCAAGCATATTTTTTGGGTTTTAATTTCTTAGAGAGATATTATTTCTAAATTTTATTTTGATTGCAAAACAAAGTTATCAGACACCTTGAAGGTGTCCGATAAATATGATTTCTCAAGATTTTGAATTGCATAAATCGCTTAATTTTCCATCAAATATTGAGAGAAAGCCAATAATTTTTCTTCTTCAAAAGCATTTGCCATGACTTGCAAACCTATCGGCAAACCCGCATTATCAAAGCCGTTTGGCACAGAAACCGCTGGAATTCCGACCACATTTGCCTGAACCGAAAAAATATCTGCCAAATACATTTGCAAAGGATTTCCAAAAAAAGTTCCAATTTTGAAAGCGGTTGTTGGTGCAGTTGGCGACATGATAAAATCGTATTTTTGCAAAATTTCGGCTGTTTTTTCTTTGATCAACCTGCGAACTTTTTGCGCTTTTGTAAAATAAGCATCATAATAATTGGCACTCAAAACAAAAGTTCCAAGCATGATTCGCCTTTTAACTTCTTCTCCAAAACCTTCTGAACGGCTTAATTTATACATCGACTCCAAATCGGTAGCTTTTTCGCTACGATGCCCAAAACGAACTCCATCAAAACGCGACAAATTGGTGCTTGCTTCCGCAGTCGTAAGAATGTAATAAGTCGGCAAAATATACTCTAACAAAGGAAAATCAACAGATTCCACCACATGACCTGCTGCCTCTAATTGCGTGATTTTTTCAAAAGTTCTTTTGCGAACTTCCTCATTTAAGCCATCACTTTCCAAAGTTTCGCGAATGTATGCAATGCGAGGTTTGTAGTCTAATTTGAGTTTTTGAGAATAAGAAGGCACATTTTTTCTGGAAACAGTAGCATCATAATTGTCTTGTCCCGACATTAATTCGAGCAACAAAGCCGTATCTTCTACGTTTTTTGCCAAAATCCCGATTACATCAAAAGAAGACGCATAAGCGATCAAACCGTAGCGAGAAATTCGGGAATACGTTGGTTTAAAGCCGACTACGCCACAAAAAGAAGCGGGTTGTCTGACCGACCCTCCTGTATCTGACCCCAGAGATGCCAAACACAAATCGGCTTGTACTGCCACTGCCGACCCTCCTGACGAGCCGCCTGCGACTCTGGTATTGTCAATTTCGTTCAAAACCACGCCGAAAGCCGAGCTTTCGTTGGAAGACCCCATCGCAAATTCATCGCAATTTTGTCTGCCGATAATGATCACGTCTTCGTCAATTAATCTCTGTACTGCGGTGGCTGTAAATTGTGATTTGAAACCTGCCAAAATATTGCTAGAAGCCTGCAAACCGTGATCAGCGTAGCATAAAACGTCTTTGATTCCGATCACCATGCCCGCCAATTTTCCTGCTGTGCCTTGGGCTATTTTTTGGTCAATTTCTTTGGCTTTGGCAAGGGATTCTTCGGCATAAACTTCCAAAAAAACGTTCAAATGTTTTTTTGCCTCAATATTTTTGAGATAGTGATTGACCAAATCCACACAAGAAGTTTTGGATTCGGCGATTGCCTTGCGAATTTCTTTGAATGAATGGTACAATTTTTTATTTTTTTAGTGAAAAATTAATAATTTTTTAGGTTTGTCAAGGTCTTTCGACCCTTGACAAATTTTGGATTTATGAAGATTTTTTAGGTAATTCTTTGCCCGCTTCTTCAATTTCCTCTTTCATTTCTTTGGTTGCACTTTTAAATTCTTGGATACTTCTGCCCAAGCCTCTTGCCAATTCTGGCAATTTTTGTGCGCCAAACAACAACAAAATAGCAAAAAAGATCAACAACAATTCACCGCCGCCCAAGCCGCCAATGAACAACAATATATGGTTTGTCATAATTTTAGAATCGATAAAATGGTGTGCAAATATACGATTTTTTTGTGAAAATGAATGATTTATGGATTTTTGTTTTTGTGAAAAATCGATTTCTCAAGTTTTAAAAATTTACATTTTTTACAAATTAAGTTTGCACATCCTTTTTTAATCATTAATTTTGGCATTAATTTTTGAACTATGGATTTTTTGTTTTATCGCGAGGACTCGCCTTTGTTGTTTACGCAAGCTATTTTTTGGATTTTTTTTACCATTGTTCTCATTGTGTACCAATTTTTATATAGCAAAATTAACCTGCGAAACCACTTTTTGATGTGGGTAAGTATGTATTTTTACTATTTGACAGGCGGTTATTTTTTTACTTTGCTCGTTTTTTCTACTTTGGTAGATTATTTTATTGGCAAAAAAATTTATGAAACGGATAGCCAAAAACTAAAAAAACAACTCGTTTTTTTGAGTGTTTTTGTGAATTTGGCGGTTTTGGCGTATTTTAAATATACCTATTTTTTTGTTGATGGACTTAATTTTTTATTTGAAACAGATTTTCAGGCAAGCAATTTTTTGTCTGTGCTTTCAAACGAAATTGCAGACACAGAATTTAACATTCACAAAATTATTTTGCCTGTTGGCATTTCTTTTTATACTTTCCAAACCATCAGTTATTCGGTGGATATTTATCGAGGGCAACTCAAACCTGTCAAAAGTATGGCAGATTTTGCGTTTTTTGTGAGTTTTTTTCCACAACTTGTGGCAGGACCGATTGTGCGCGCTTCCGATTTTATTCCGCAAATTTATGAAGAATACAAACTTTCAGAACAGGAATTTGGCAGGGCTATATTCTTGATTATCAATGGTTTGATCAAAAAAATATTAATTTCCGATTATTTGTCGACCAACTTTGTAGATCGAGTTTTTTCTGACCCAAATGCGTATAGTGGTTTTGAAAATCTGACCGCAGTTTATGGCTATTCTATTCAAATTTATTGCGATTTTTCTGGCTACACCGACATTGCGATTGGGCTTTCGTTGTTGCTTGGTTTTCGTTTGCCAATCAATTTTAATTCGCCTTATAAGTCATTGAATATCACAGAGTTCTGGCGAAGATGGCATATTTCTTTGTCATCTTGGCTCCGAGATTATTTGTATATTTCTTTGGGCGGAAATCGTCATGGCAAATTCAAAACCTATCTTTTTTTGTTTACAACCATGCTTTTGGGCGGACTTTGGCACGGGGCAAGTGTGCGTTTTATCATTTGGGGGGCTTTGCACGGAATTGCGTTGGCGGTTCATAAATGGTGGTTAGAAATTTACCCAAAAGCTATTGATAATCAGCGAGATAAGATTATTTCTGGTTTCATTACTTTTCATTTTGTGGCTTTTTGTTGGATATTTTTTAGGGCAGAAGATATGCAAAAAGTAGGCGATATTTTGTCTAATATTTTGTTTAATTTTCGCGCAGATTTGATTGCTGAAGTCTTGTTTTCTTATAAAAATATTTTTGCGGTCATGATTTTGGGTTATGGAGTTCATTGGTTGCCTTCGGAATGGAAAATCGAAATTGCGCGCAGATTTAATTTTTTGCCCGATTTGACGAAAGCCATTGTTATTGTGGGAATTATTTTGATGCTTTTTCAAATTCGTACTTCCGAAATTCAACCGTTTATTTATTTTCAGTTTTAGGAAAAATTTTTCTTAATTTTGTCCGACAAATGTCTGACTTATGTTTTTTTACACACAATTTTTTTCCATTCCCAAAAAGATTTTATGGCAATTAAAAGTAAGAAAAAATATAAAACTGCGGTTGCCCACAAATTGCTCATGACATATATTCCAACGGCAAAAATGTTGGTTATTATCCAAAAAAGCCAATTTTCTAATTTTTTTTGAGTCAATAACCATTGCCCAATGATACTAAAAGAGGTAGTTATTCCGTTCAAATATGGCAAATTTGCCTGCGGATAAGTGCTAAATAATTTTCCCAAAAAAATTGCATTTATTCCTGCCAAAAGGAACAAAAAAAATAGTTTTTTCGTTGAAATTCTTGTAATTTCTAGTGATTTGTCAATGATTTTTTTGAATTTCCATGCATAAAAACCATAAAAACTACTGATCAAAAAATAAATATTTAACAAAAAATCGCCTAAAAGAAAGGCTTCCGAAAAAATATAAATGTATAAAATTGTTCCTAAAATGGAAAATAACCAACCCCAAACGCTTTGTTTTGCGTTTAACAAAACAGCAATTAGGGTTAATAAAGAGGCAATAATTTCTAATGGATTGTTAAACATTGAATTTTTTTTTGAAAAAGTATAAATTTTTATGGTAAATTAAAAAAAAAAATTATTTTTGTTCAAAAATACCGAAACTAATTTCCAACTAAAACAAATACGATTATGCCAGTAAGAATGGTTAAAGACGATGACGAATTTGAAGACGATGACGACAAAACAGGTGACCATGACGATGATGCTTTTGATGTAGAATCCTTCAAAAGTGATATGCGTGAAAATCTTGATCCAGAATTGACAGATACAGAACTGCTCACTTTGGTTTTCACTTCGCCTGCCATCAAATTTGCTTTGGACGATGAAGAAATTTCTGACGAAGAATTTGATACCATTGTTGATTTTGCACTCGGTTTTTCAGCAGGTTTTGAGGATTACGAACTCGAAGATTTGGAAGAAGACGAATACGAAGAACTTTTTGAACGCTATTCGGATTTGTTTGAAAAATTGATCGATAGTTTTGAAGACCTCGAACACGAAATGATGACCGCCGCTACTGCTTTACTTGTACACGTTCCAGACGCTTCGAGTCATGTAACGGATATGCTTAGTTTTGTCGCAAAATCGGAAGATGGAAAAATTGGTGAAGAAGACAAAACCAGCATAAAAGCCATCTGCAAACGACTTGGCTTGTCTTATGATGATGTGCTTTCCTCCAAAAAGAAAGTGGCTAAAAAGAGTTAATTATTTGCCTGCCAATTTGTAAATTGGCAGGTTTTTTTTTAACAAGAAAATTTGTAAATACTTTGATGTTGATAAATTTGGTCAGGATATAGCAAAGTGCTAGGAAAATTTGGCTGATTTGGCGAATCAGGAAAATGCTGACATTCCAAACAAAAACCGCAATAACCTGTGTACATGGTTTGTTTTCCTTCAATTCCTTGCTCAAAATTGGCGGTATAAAACTGAACGGCAGGCTGTGTTGTCCAAACTTCCATCATTCGCCCCGAAACAGGTTCATAAACTTCTGCGGCTAATTGTGTGGTTTTTTCGCCTTTGTTGATCACAAAATTATGGTCATAACCGCGTTTCCAACTTTTAATTCTTGCTCCCAAATTGCTAGAAACCCTAAAATCTAGTTCTGTTCCTGCCACATTTTCCAAAATCCCTGTCGGAATTAAGTCAAAATAAGTGCTAGTATAACGGTCTGCGTTGAGTTTGAGAGAATGCCCAAAAATATCGCCTTTGCCTGCCAAATTAAAATAACTGTGTTGCGTCAAATTGACATGGGTTTTGGCATCACTTTGCGCTTGATAGGAAATACTCAACTCGTTTTGGTTGTTCAAACGGTAAGTAACCGAAACTCGTAAATTTGCAGGATAACCTTCCTCGCCATCTTTGCTCAAATAAGTCAATCTTAACGCCACGCTGTCTTTGCCTTCAATCATTTCAGAATCCCAAACCACAGAGGCAAAACCCTTGTTTCCGCCATGCAAATGATGTTCTCCCAAATTGCACGCAAGTTGATATTCTTGCTCATCAATGGTAAATCTGCCGTAGGCAATTCGGTTTGCAAAACGCCCCACAATGACTCCAAAATTTGGGTGTCCTGCCACATAATCGTCCAAATTGTCAAAACCAATAACCACGTCTTCAAAAGTTCCTTCTTTGTCGGGGATTAATAAAGAGGTCAAAATTCCGCCATAATTTGTAATTTTGGCAACTAAACCATTAGCATTGAATAAAGTATAAAGAAAAACGTTTTTTTCGTCTGTTTTTCCCCAAAGTTGTTCGATAATTTTCATGATTTTTTTTAAATTTTTTGAATTTCTGCTTCGCTTAAACCTGTAAATCTGGCAATTTGCTCGGTGCTAAAACCATCAGCTTTCATGCTTTGCGCAATGCTATGAAGTTTCATTTTAAGTCCTTCTTTGAAACCTTCTAGGAAACCCACCTTGTATCCTCTTTTATATTGAAATTCTAGGGCGTTTTCCACGTCCCTGTCGTAAAAAATGCGTTTCTTTTTCATGGTTTAAATTTGGTTAATTTCTGATTCGGTTAAACCTGTAACTTTGATAATTTGCGCCACAGTAAAGCCTTCTGCCTTCAAATTTCGCGCAGTGATAAAAAGTCCTTCTTTGACTCCTATTCCTCTGCCTTCCTGAAGTCCCTCTTCTTTTCCTTTGACAATGCCCTCCTGAATTCCTTCTTCTTTGCCAATTCCTCTGCCTTCTTCAAATTTCAAATCCAAAGAGTTTTCTATGTCCCTGTAATGTTTGAGACTGTCCTCATATTTTTGGCGTTCCTTCGGGTTGTATTTCGCTATTTCCGCAATTTGAAACACTTTTTGAAAGGCTTTTTCGCGCAATTTGGCGGGTATTTTGTCCAAAAACGACAAATTTTTAAGCAAATACAACCATTTTTCGTAATAATTTTCCAGCTCATCGATGCTTTTGGTGAATTTGTCCATTTCCAAATACACAAATTTTAGTTTATCCGAAAAAATAATTTTGTTTTCTTCGTCATACAAAATCGCCTGCGTTTTAACATTTTTATGTGGAGAATTTGGGAAAGAAAAATCCATGATCGCAATCGTGTAAACGCCCTGCCAATTATAATCCCATTTGCCTTTTTTGGCTTGTTCTTGAATGGCAAAAGTAGCGTAATAAATACTTCTTTCTTTGAAATAATCTTGTTGGGCGCGCTGTAATTCTACGATAAACTTTTCGCCCAAATCGTTTTCGCAATAAAGATCAAAAATAGCCCTGCGCTCGCTGATGGCTCTACCTAATTTTTCTGTTTTTAGGTATCTGATATTGATAATATTTCCTTTTTCGGGCAACAAAGTTTGGATAAAATCTATTAATAAATCTTTGTTTTCCTCCTGCCCAAATATTTTTTTGAAACCAAAATCCGTAAAGGGATTAATGAATTTGTCTGCCATAATAAACTTAAATTTGGTTAATTTCTGATTCAGTTAAACCTGTAAATTCAATAATATCCTGCACAGAAAAACCTTTATTTTTCATGTTTTGCGCAATGACAAAAGCCCTTTCCTGACTGCCAATCCCTCTACCTTCTTCAAATTTCAAATCCAAAGAATTTTCTATATCCCGATAATGTTTGAGACTATCCTCATATTTTTGGCGTTCCTTTGGGTTGTATTTTGCAATTTCTGCAATTTGAAACACTTTTTGAAAGGCTTTTTCGCGCAATTTGGCAGGTATTTTGTCTAAAAACGACAAGTTTTTTAGCAAATACAACCATTTTTCGTAATAATTTTCCAATTCGTCTATGCTTTTGGTAAATTTATCCATTTCCAAATACACAAATTTGAGCTTATCCGAAAAAATGACTTCGTTTTCCTCATCATACAAAACCGCCTGCGTTTTAACATTTTTGTGCGGAGAATCTGTAAAAGAAAAATCCATGATGGCAATGGTATAAACTCCCTGCCAATTATAATCCCATTTGCCTTTTTTGGCTTGTTCCTGAATGGCAAAAGTGGCGTAATAAATGCTTCTTTCTTTGAAATAATCTTGTTGGGCGCGCTGTAATTCTACGATAAACTTTTCTCCCAAATCGTTTTCACAATAAAGGTCAAAAATTGCCCTGCGCTCGCTGATGGCACGACCTAATTTTTCTGTTTTTAGGTATCTGATGTTGATAATATTTCCTTTTTCGGGCAACAAAGTTTGGATAAAATCAATAAGCAAATCTTTGTTTTCCTCCTGCCCAAATATTTTTTTAAAACCAAAATCCGTAAAGGGATTAATGAATTTGTCTGCCATATTTTTGATTTTTTTTATTTTAAAAAATATTTGACTTAGTTTCTTCCGTATTTATTTTAGACTCTTCTATTTTTCTTTCCAACAAAAGCAAACCTTCCGCTACCATATTTAATACAAAAAAAGTAATCACCGAAAATGCCACCAACGTACTCAAAAGCACAGAAATTAACGTTCCAATCACAGGAATTAAACTCAAACCT
>RDXG01000206.1 GCA_004292785.1 Bacteroidota bacterium | reverse complement strand
ATCAAAAAACAAGACAAACAAAAATGTCCTGTGCAATGGAAAATGTCCCCGCAAGCGGTAGTTACCTATTTGTTGGGCGGAAAATTGGCAAACGGTTTTGAAGTTGTCCCAAAATACATTGGTAGCAGGCGTTTGATGGAAATTGCCGTTGCCACCTTGACCACAGACCGTGCTTTGTTGTTGTACGGTTTGCCTGGCACAGCCAAATCTTGGGTTTCTGAACATTTAGCCGCCGCCATTTCAGGCGATTCTACCCTACTCATTCAAGGAACGGCAGGCACAGGCGAGGAAGCAATCCGCTACGGTTGGAATTATGCAAAATTGATCGCCGAAGGTCCCTCCGAAAAAGCATTGGTAGTTACGCCCATGATGCGAGCCATGCAAGACGGAAAAATTGCACGTTTGGAAGAATTGACCCGAATCGGTTCTGATGTTCAGGACACGTTAATTACCATTCTTTCCGAAAAAACTTTGCCTGTGCCAGAACTCAACACCGAAATTCAGGCAGTACAAGGTTTCAACGTCATTGCTACGGCAAACAACCGCGACAAAGGCGTAAACGAACTTTCTGGAGCTTTAAAAAGACGTTTCAATACCGTTATTTTGCCCGTTCCTGCTACTTCGGAAGAGGAAATTAGCATTGTCAAACAGCGAGTAGCAAGTTATAGCAAAAGCATGGAATTGCCCGCAGAAATTTCGGTTTTGGAAGAAATCAAAAGAATTGTAACCATTTTCAGAGAACTTCGAGAAGGCGTTTCGGAAGATGGCAAAACCAAAATCAAATCTCCATCAGGCTCTTTGAGTACGGCAGAGGCAATTTCGGTGGTTACTAGCGGAATGTCTTTGGCAACCCATTTTGGCGATGGGCAAATGACCGCAGAAGATGTGGCTTCGGGATTGATTGGCGCAGTAGTCAAAGACCCCGTACAAGACAAACTCGTTTGGTTAGAATATTTGGATACGGTCATTAAAAAGCGCGAAGGTTGGCAGGACATTTATAGGACTTGCAGAGAAATTACTTTGTAGAAAAAACCTTTGCAAGTTTGGCTTGTGAAGGTTTTTAGTTTTTTTCTATCTTTGCAACAAAAATCTAAAAAGCATAATTTATGAGCAACGAAATTAGTTCGTTTTGATTGGGCAATGAAGAAATTGCTTCGCCACAAAGCCAATTTTGGCATTTTGGAACAAAATCTGAACTTTTATCGTTCAACTATCAACTTAATTTTTTTATGAAACAACTTATCTTCTTTTTTATCATACTTCTGTTTTGCACAAGGCTTTTTGCCCAAGAAATTGGTTTTCCCTTTATTAGGAATTATACGCCCAAAGAATATGGTAATGAACCTCAAGTTTTTAGTGCTGTTCAAGATAATAGGGGTATAATGTATTTTGGGGTAGGTAATGGGGTAATAGAATATGATGGCGTGTCTTGGTTGTATATTCCAAACGAGAAGCAGGCTTCTGTTTACGGTTTGGTAACAGATACAAAAGGAAAAGTATATGTAACTGCTATTGATGAGTTTGGTTATTTAACTACTAATGAAAAGGGCAGTACAATATATAAAAGCCTCATCAACCTAACAGATACCATGTCAAAGTTAGGTATAGTAAAATGGGTACATTCTACTTCCAAACATTTATATTTCCAAACTTATGATGCAATATTACAATATACCGAATCCCCAGAAAAACTAAGTATCTTTAAAGCAGATACAGGCAGATTTTTAGGTGATTTTGTATATCAAGATACTTATTATGCGCAGTTATACGAAAAAGGATTAATGAAAATAGAAAATAACGAATTGAAGTATGTTCAAAAATCTGATTTTTTCAAAAATAAAAATCGATTCAACTCGGCTCTATCATATAACAAAAATACTTTTTTAATTCCTACCCGAACAGAAGGCTTATACTTATATAAACCCGATACAGACAGTATTCCAAAAAAATTTAACCTTTCAAATAAAGATTTTACCATAGATAATAATATTTATTCAGGTAGTGTATTTCAAAAAGAATATTTTGTCTTGGGGTCTTTAAAGCAGGGAGCTTTATTAATTGATAAACAAGGACAAACTCTGCAAAAGTATAATGAAAATAATCTTTTACAAAATAATAATGTATGGGAAGTTGCAACCGACAACAATGAAAATATATGGTTGGGTTTAAATAATGGCATTAGCAAAACAGAACATTCCCAAGATTTGAGTTATTGGAATCAATATGCAGGTTTAAAAGACATGGTCGAGGATGTTATTCGATATGATGGAATTATTTACATTGCAACACACCAAAAAATTTATTTTATCGATAAAAACAACCAAATACAAGAATTTAAAAATATACAGGCAGGACAAGGTTGGTGTTTTTTGGAAGATAAAAAAAGAAAATCTTTATTAGTTGGAACTTCACATGGCATTTACGAAATAAAAGCGGACAAAGCAAAACAAATATACAAGGGTGGACACGCTACCAAACTATATCAATCATCAATCAATTCTGATAGAATTTTTAGTACAGATGAGGACTTATTAATTTCCTTAATATATGTAAACGACAAGTGGATTACTGAATACAAATGGGAAGAAGTGAAAGATGACATACTTGGAATTATTGAAGGCGACAAAGGCGAAATATGGATTGGAACATCTAATAATGGCGTAATAAGAGTTACAACAAAAATCACAGATGACAAAAAAATAAATGAAGTTCGTTATTACAAAGAAAAAGATGGTTTTGCATCATTAAAAAATATTTCTCCTTTTAAATTTAAAAATAAAATCATTTTTGGGACAAGTAAGGGGCTGTATATTTATAATTCAAAAACAGATCGTTTTGATTCATTTTGTGAGTTTGGCGAAATTTTTTGTGATGGTAGTCATAGTATAGCTTCATTAATAGAAATGCCTGATGGTAAAATATGGATTTTCCCAACAGACAATAAAAATGGAGCTATTGGTTATTTACAACCAGACAATAAAGGAAAATATGATTGGATATATCTTCCGTTTCGAAGAATCCCTGATATGTTTTTAGCTGCATACTACATTGAACCTTCAGGCATTGCATGGATTGGAGGCAGTGAAGGATTATACAGATATGATTTAACAAAAGATACTAAAAATTATCAACAAAAATTTAATTGTCTAATTCGCAAAATAATTGTAGAAGAAGATAATTTAGTTTACGGAGGCAATATACCTAAAATAAGTAATTTTGAGAGTTTTTCAAGTCTGGAATACAAAGATCACAATCTCATTTTCCAATTTGCTGCCCCATTTTTCGACCACGAAGAACGCACTTTATACAGCTACCAACTAGAAAATTTTGACCCAAATTGGTCAGAATGGAGTTTGCATACGGAAAAAGAATATACCAACCTTTCCGAAGGAACATATATTTTTAAGGTAAAAGCCAAAAATATTTATGACCTTGAAAGTGAAATTGCAAGCTACAAAATCCAAATTTTGCCGCCTTTTTATCGTACTTGGTGGGCATATTTGTTGTACGCAATTTGCTCGGCTTTGGCAATTTACGGAATTGTGAAATGGAACACAAGACGTTTGCAAAATGACAAAATCAAATTAGAAAAAATTATCAAAGAAAGAACTGCCGAAATCACAGAAAAAAATGCAGAATTAGAGCAACAACAAGAAGAAATTAAACAAACGCTAGATATTATTAGCGAACAAAAACACCTCATCGAAAAGAAAAGCGAAGACGTTTTTGCTTCAATTAATTATGCCAAACGTATCCAAAATGCAATTTTGCCTTTCGAAGAAAGAATGGCACGCAATCTGGGTAAAGGCAATTTTTTTGTATTTTACAAACCCAAAGACATCGTTTCAGGTGATTTTTATTGGTTTGAAGAAATACAAAGGCAAACCAAAACGATAACTTTTATTGCAGTAGCAGACTGCACAGGACACGGCGTTCCTGGTGCGTTTATGTCTATGATTGGCAACCAACTTTTGCACGAAATTATTATCAAAAATCAAGTATATTCGCCAGACATAATTTTGCGTGATTTGCACAAAGAAGTTCAGCGGGTTTTGCGCCAAAAAGAAACCAATACCAACGACGGCATGGACATTGCAATTTTAGGCATCGAAAGAAATACCATTTCCGTTGAAAATGGTATTTCTAAAATAGAATACGCAGGAGCTATGAATCCGCTTTATTTGGTTCAAAATCAAGAGTTTACGGAAATAAAAGCCACCAAACGATCCATTGGAGGCAAACAAACCGAAGAAGAACGAACTTTTGAAAAACACCTTGTTTGGGGCGAGGGGCAAGAGGTGAGAGAAGAGGGAATGAAAAGCTCGAATCCCTCAACTCTTTCCTCTCACACAACTATTTATTTGTGTTCTGACGGCTATCAAGACCAATTTGGGGGCAAGCAAAAACGTAAATTTATGGTTGGCACACTCAAAAAATTGCTTTTTTCAATTTCTGAAAAACAAATGGCAGAGCAAAAACAAATCCTATCCGAAACCTTCGAAGAAAAACAAATTGACGACATAACCATTTTGGGAATTCGAATATAAAAAGCATCAAAATTTTTTCAAAACCTCATAAAACCTAAAAATATCCTCAAAACTATTATACAAAGGCACAGGTGCAAGTCTTATAACATTCGGTTCGCGCCAATCTACAACCATTCCGTTTTCAGTCAAAAAATGAAACAAATTTTTGCCGTTTTCAACCAATAAAGATAGCTGCGCACCTCTTTGTTTAGGGTTTTTGGGAGTAATAATTTTCAGATTTATTTTTTGTTGAGATGCATTAAAATCCTCGATCAAAAATTCCAAATAAGCCGTTAATTCTTGACTTTTAGCGATCAAATTTTCCATTTTTGCGCGTTCAAAAAGTTCCAAAGATGCCTTATGACTCGCCATCGACAAAATTGCAGCATTGCTTAATTGCCAACCTTCTGCGCCGTACATTGGTTTAAAACCTTTTTTCATCTGGAAACGTTCTTCTTCTTTATGTCCCCACCAACCTGCAAGTCGTTGTAAATCAGTTTGTTCTGCATATTTTTTGTTCACAAACGCCCCTCCCACTCCACCTGCTCCAGAATTTAGATATTTGTAAGTACACCAAACCGCAAAATCTACCCGCCAAGCGTGCAAATCCAGTGAAATATTCCCAATCGCGTGCGCCAAATCGAAGCCAACTTTTGCACCAAATTGATGTGTTTTTTTGCTAATTGCTTGCATATCAAAGGCTTGTCCTGTGTAATAATTCACTCCGCCAAAAAACACCAAAGCCAAATTTTCGCCAATTTCTTCTATTTTTTGCAAAATATCTTCGGTTCTTAACACAAATTCGTTAGGTCTAGGAAAAATCTCAACAATGGCATTTTCGGGGTCAAAACCACGCAAACGCACCTGCGACTCAACGGCATATTGGTCAGACGGAAAAGCTCCGCCTTCCATCAAAACCTTGTATTTTGTGCCTTTTGGCTGATAAAACGAAATCAATAACAGATGTAAATTACTTGTCAAATTATTCATCAAAACCACTTCTTCGGGTTTTGCTCCAACCAATTCTGCCGAAGTTTTTGTGAGCAAACGGTGATAAGAAAGCCAAGCATTTTGCCCTTCAAAATGTCCTTCTACGCCTAATTTTGCCCATTTATCCAATTCTTTTTCAATTTCTGTACGCACATTTTTGGCTTGCAAACCCAAAGAATTACCGCAAAAATAAATCGTATCTTTTCCATTTTTTTGGGGAATATAAAATTCTTTGCGAAAATCTTTTAATAAATCCTTAGAATCCTTAATTTGCGCAAAACTCAAACTATTTTCAAAATTTGCCATGAATATTTTTTATCATTTTGAACGCGAAATTACAAATTTATTAGAAAAATTTGAAAGTCAAAAATTAACTCGCCAAGCATGGACTCACGAGGCACATCTGACCGTTGGTTTTTGCTACATTTTCCAAAATTCTGAACAAAAAGCCATCGAATTGATGCGAGCAGGAGTACAAAAATTTAACGATTCTGTGGGAATTATAAACAGCGATTCTAGCGGTTATCACGAAACCATTACTTTGGCGTGGATTAGAGTTTTAGCAAAATTTAACCAAAAACATAGGCTTCCTTTATTAGAATCTGTGAATTTATTGCTAAATAGCCTCGAATCCGATCGAAAGTATTTATTAGAATTTTATTCTCAAGAATTACTTTTTTCTGTGAGGGCAAGAAAAGAATGGACAGAAGCAGATCTGATGTTTTTTTGATATAAATTTGACACGACTAAAAAATTTCTTTAAAAAATCTTATTGATTAGCTTTGTAAAAAAAATGCTTACAGAAAAACTCAAACACAAAATCGATTTTAAAACCAAACCCATTCGCGCCTTAGGCACACTCGAAGATTTGGCTTTACAAATTGGAAATATCCAAAATTCGCTTTCCCCAAGCCTACGAAATCCGAATATCGTGGTTTTTGCAGGCGATCATGGCATTGCCACACAAGGCGTAAGTGCTTATCCGCAGGAAGTTACTTTTCAGATGGTCATGAATTTTTTGCAAGGCGGCGCGGCGATCAACGTTTTTTGCAAGCAAAACCAAATCAGTTTAAAAATAGTTGATTCAGGAGTAAATTTTAACTTTGAAGCCAACAAAAATCTTATTGATGCCAAAATAGACAAGGGTACAAAAAGTTTTTTGCAAGAAAAAGCAATGACGCAAAACCAACTAACGCAATGTTTTGAAAAAAGTGAAAGCATTGTAGCAGAGCTTTTTGAACAAGATTGTAATGTGATCGGTTTTGGCGAAATGGGAATCGGAAATACCTCTTCGGCAAGTATGCTGATGGCTTATTTGTGCAATTTGCCACTCGAAAAATGTGTAGGTAGAGGAACAGGATTAAACGATACGCAATTTGAAAACAAAATTTTAATCCTAAAAAAAGCACAAGTTTTTCACGGAAAAATAAAAAATCCGATGGAAATTTTGCAAACTTTTGGCGGTTTTGAAATTGCTCAAATTTGCGCAGCTATGCTTTCGGCTTATCAAAAAAATATGTTGATTCTCATAGATGGTTTTATTGCAAGTGCAGCCTATTTGGTGGCTTTCAAAATTAATCCTAAAATTAAAAAAAATGCTGTTTTTTGTCATTTAAGCGATGAATTTGGGCATCAAAATCTGTTAAATTATTTGCAAGCCAAGCCTTTACTCAAACTTAATATGCGTTTAGGCGAAGGCACAGGTTGCGCCCTTGCCTATCCAATTATCCAAAATGCAGTTGCTTTTTTGAATAATATGGCAAGTTTTGAAAGTGCAGGAGTTTCAAATAAAGACTAAAAATGAAAGAAGAAATACGCATTTTTTTTACGGCTTTAATGTTTTACACAAGAATTCCTTGCCCTGAAAACATTGATCATTCGCCAGATTATATCAACAAGGCAACGCGCTATTTTCCGCTAATTGGCTGGATTGTGGGCGCAATTTCTTTTCTTATTTTTTATTTGGCTAGTTTTTTATTCGCCATTCCTATTGCTGTATTTTTTTCGCTTATTGCGGGCGTATTGCTTACAGGTGCTTTTCATGAAGACGGTTTAGCAGATGTTTTTGATGGTTTTGGTGGCGGTTGGACAAAAATAAAAATTTTGGAAATCATGAAAGACAGCAGAATTGGGGCATACGGAGCTATTTCTTTAGTCTTTTTGATTGGTTTAAAATTCATAGGATTAACAGATTTGTTGGCAAAAATTACTACCGAAAATCCTGTTTTGTTCGCGCTTATTTTTGTAAATTATCATAGTTTGGCACGATTAACCGCAATAAATATCGTTTTTACGTCCCAATATTCCAGAGAAGACGAAAGCAGCAAAGCCAAACCCATTGCCAAAGCACACAGTTACAAAGAAATTGCAGGAGCATATTTTTTTGGCTTGACTCCTTTGATAGGACTTTGTTTTTTTGACTGGAAATTTTTGTTCGTCATTCTTCCTTTGTTTGTACTTTATTTTTATTCAAGGCGTTTTTTTAACAAATGGATTGACGGTTATACAGGCGATTGTTTGGGTGCGGTAGAACAAATGACTGAATGTGTTTGTATTTTAACTTTTTTGGCATTATGGAAATTTATGTAATTAGGCACACAAAAGTTGCCCGCAAAGATATTTGTTACGGACAAATTAATGTGCCTTTGGCAGATAGTTTTTTGGAAGAAGTGGCACAATTCAAAAACGAGTTGCCCACAGATTTCGAGGCTATTTTTTGCAGTCCTTTGTTGCGTTGCAAAAATTTGGCAGAGGAACTTCACTTCGATAATATTATTTTTGAAAATGCTCTGATGGAAATTAATTTTGGAGAATGGGAAGGACAAACATGGAACGAAATAGATCAGGATAAACTCAACATTTGGATGCAGGATTTTGCGAATGAAAAACCACCACAAGGCGAAAATTTGCTCGAATTATTTGAAAGAGTAAGCCTTTTTTTGGAAAAATGCAGAAAAATGTCCCACAAAAAAATATTGTTGATCACACATTCTGGCGTAATTCGTTGTATTTGGGCTTATTTGTTAGAAATTCCTTTGCAAAATATTTTTAAAATCCCTGTTGGGCATCAAGAAATTTTTGCTTTTAATTTGACTTCTCAAAAACAAACGGATAGCATCAAACAAACAAAATAAACGAAATATTTTGAATTAATTAAGTTGCCAAAACTCAAATAATCAAAATGATTCCTTAAATTTCGCAAAAAAACAAAAAAGCAAATAAATAATTAGCTTTAAATTTGCTAACAGATTGATTTTTGGAATAATATGATGATTCGTTGCGCATATTTGATCTTACTTTTTTTAGGAATTTGTATGCAAACATTTTCCCAAGATCGCATTCGATTTGAGTCTACCAACATCGATATTCTTTCAGAAAACAACGTTTACGACATCACAGAAGACGAATATGGATTTATTTGGCTCGTTACTTCTGTCGGAATTTACAGATATGACGGTTATGAAGCACGCCCTTTGCAAGATTTTTTGTTAAACCCAAGCCAACTCAAACAAGAAATTTTTAGAAGTTTATTAATTGATAATCAGGGTTTTATGTGGATTGGTTGCGGTTCTGGAAGGTTGTATCGCTACAAAAGTGGCACATTAGAAAACGTGATCTATTCAAAAGACGAAAAAATAATTGCAAACAAAGCCGTTGAGGAAATGATACAAACAAAAGATGGCTCGATTTGGCTTGCGTCTTGGGGCGGAGGAATTTTTGCGTACCAAAACCAACAATGGACAAATTTCAGAAACGACAAAAACAATCCAAATTCTTTGAGCCACAATGATGTAACTTGCATTTTGGAAAGCAAAAATGGCGAAATTTTGGCAGGTTGCTGGAATGGAGGTTTTAACAAATACCAAAACGGCAAATTCAAACGCTATTTTAACGATCCAAAAGATAATTTTTCGGCAAATAATAATAATCCACGTACTATTTTTCAGGACTCTAAATCCAAAATTTGGGTAGGTTTTTGGGACGGTGGTTTGGCAAATTTCGAAAACGAGCAATTTGTTCGTTACCAACATGATCCCAATAACCCGAACAGCATTAGCGGAAACAAGGTTTTATCCATCACAGAAACTGCTGATCAGAGCATTTGGGTAGGTTGTTGGGGATCAGGCTTAAATCTTTTTCAAAATCATTCTTTTGTTCGTTACCAAAACGATCCTTGCGATTTGAGCAGCATTTCCTCTAACGAAATAGAAGATTTGAAAATAGATTCGCAGCAAAATTTTTGGATTGGCACAAAATCTAACGGCTTAAATCGTTTGACAAAAACTCCTTTTGGGCATTATCGTCAAAATCCTTCCAACCCAAACGGACTCAAAGGAAATTGGGGTGGCGCTATTACTTTTGACTCAGAAAACAGGCTTTGGATTGGCACAGCAAACGGTTTGAACGTATTGGAAAACGGCATTTTCAACACTTTTTATCATGACCCAAAAAATGAAAATAGCCTTAGCAACAATTATATTCGTACTTTAATGACTGATTCTAAGGGCAAAATTTGGATCGGTACAGAAACAGGCGGTTTGAATGTTTATGAAAATGGAAAATTTAAACGATTTCCGTTGGAAGGAAAAAATAGCCCAAATCACCCATTTATTGTGGCTATTCATGAAGCACAAGATGGAAAAATTTATGTGGGAACAGAAGGAAATGGACTAAATTGTTATGAAAATGGCGAATTTAAAGCCTACAAAAACGATCCCAAAGACACAAACAGCATCAGCCACAACAAAGTGATTTGCATTGCAGAAAATAAAACCGAAAAAATATTGTGGCTTGGCACTAGCGGAGGCGGTTTTAACAAATTTGAACATGGAAAATTCAAGCGTTTTCAAAATGATCCAAAAAATGCAAATTCGTTGAGTGATAATTTTGTGTATCATATTTATTCAGATAAAAGCGGAATTTTGTGGCTTGCTACGCGAAATGGGTTAAATCGTTTTGACGAAAAAAAGAATTTGTTTGAAGTTTTTGATCAAAGGCATGGTTTTTTGTCGAATGTAATCAGATCAATTACCGAAGACGATTTTGGGAATTTGTGGACAGGAACGGATCGAGGTTTGGTAAAATTGGATAAAAAAACACGCAAAGTGCAAGTTTTTACGGTTAAAGATGGTTTGGAAAGTCCTAATTTTAACCGAACAGCAGTTTACAAAGCCCATGACGGAACTTTATATTTTGGCGAAGCAAAGGGAATTAGTTATTTTAATCCTTTGCAAGTGCAAAATAATGCGCAAATTCCAAAAATTGTTTTTACAGATTTTCGAATTTCTAATCAGTCTGTCAAATTGGATTCGGCAAATTCCTTTTCAAAACCGATTCACGAAATTACAGAAATTGTTTTGGATTATACGCAAAATATTTTTTCCTTTCATTTTGCAGCTTTAAACCATAAAAACAGCGAAAAAAACGAATATGCTTTTTATTTGGAAGGCTTCGAAAAGACTTGGAATGTGGGAAATTTGCAGGCGGCAACCTACACCAACATTCCACATGGCGAATATATTTTTAGGGTAAAAGCCTCGAACAACGACAAAATTTGGAACGAAAAAGGCATTTCGATCAAATTGACAATCATTCCGCCTTTTTGGAAAACTTGGTGGTTCAGAATCTTGGTTTTAAGCATAATCATAGCCGTTTTGTATTGGATTTATCGTTCAAAAATGCAAAATATCAAAGAGCAACAAATATGGTTAGAACTGCAAGTTAGGGAACGAACTAGCGAAATTTTGGAACAAAAAACAGAAATTGAAACCCAAAATGAAGAATTGGCTCAAAACAACAACGCTTTAAATTTGGCTTACCTCGAAATTCAGAAACGCAACGAAAATGTAACAGCTTCCATTACTTACGCCAAACGCATACAAACAGCGATTTTGCCTTTTGAAG
Source organism: Bacteroidota bacterium (assembly GCA_004292785.1). Lineage (GTDB taxonomy): Bacteria > Bacteroidota > Bacteroidia > Cytophagales > Thermoflexibacteraceae > RDXG01. Next base: position 21,527 of record RDXG01000206.1, on the reverse strand, counting down.
AAAAAATAAGTAAAAGTTTGGGCAAAGACAATTTTTTTATTCTTTTTCAGCCCAAAGACATTGTTTCAGGCGATTTTTATTGGTTCGAAGAAATACAAAAAGTCGATCACAAAGGGCAGATCGAAACCATAAAATTTATAGCTGTTGCCGATTGCACAGGTCATGGCGTGCCAGGTGCGTTTATGTCTATGATCGGAAATCAGCTGTTGCACGAAATTATTATCAAAAACCAAATTCATGCTACCGACTTGATTTTGAACCAATTACACAAAGAAGTTCACCGAGTTTTGCGCCAAAAAGAAACCAATACCAACGACGGAATGGACATTTCTATTTTGACCATCAGAAATTCCACTTCCGTTGAAAATGGTATTTCTAAAATCGAATATTCGGGCGCAATGAATCCGCTTTATTATGTTCAAAATCGGGAATTAAAGGAAATTAAAGCAACCAAACGATCCATCGGGGGAACACAACAAGAAGAAGAACGTTTTTTTGAAAAACACCTTGTTAGAGTTGAGGAGCAAGAGAATAGAGACCAGGGAATGAAAAACTCAAATCCCTCAACTCTCTCCTCTCAACTCTTGCCACACACAACCATTTATTTATGCACAGATGGTTATCAAGATCAATTTGGCGGGGAAAAAAACAAAAAATTTATGACCAGCAATTTGAAAAAATTATTTTTAGAAATTTCAGACAAAACCATGTCCGAACAAGGAAAATATTTGCATCAAACCTTCGAAAATTGGAAAAATCAAGCGGGAGAGCATCAAGTTGATGACGTTACGATTGTTGGCATTAGAATTTAACAAAAAAATAAAACTACGCAGTTCTTAGAGAAATGCGTAGTTTTCAATAATTAAGACCCTAAAAGTTTCTCAAAAGTTTCCTTCGAAAACGGCACAAATTCGTTTTTTACGCTTGGATTACTTTGAGAATTTTCCACTTCTTGGCAGGACATTACTTTTTCGTTTTTGTCGTTGATTCCAAAAATAACTACTTTTATTCGTTCTCCTTTGGGAATAGCCGAAGAAAATTGATTTCCATTGGCTTGAATTGGCAAAAAACTATACATTGAAGGGAAATATAATTGCACTTGCGCGCTTTTCATGTTGGATAACTCAAATGCAAATTGTTGTTTTTCAACACTTGCAGGAAAACGATCACAATTTATCCAACCTAATTGTTTGGTGGCAAAAGTGTTACTTTGACTGATTTTAGTGCGTATAAATTCTGTTAAATCTTTGGTTTTGCGTATTTTGTAAGGCGGTTTTGAATCTGCCATTTTAAATACCATTTTGGCATTATTAGACAATGCTTTTGACTTTCCTTCCAACAATTTTTTTACCTTAATATCAGACAATATGATGTCGTTTCTGTGATCAATTGGTTTATTTTTGAAAATAAAACTAGCTTTGTGAAATAAATCTTGACAAATAATTTCCATTCCTTCCAAATTTTCGTCAGCATATTCTTCCCTAGAAGAGATAAATTTATCAAAAAATAGAAATCCAAGCGCGTCACTATCCGTATTTCGTTTTTTGAAATTTTCTAAGGAGTTTCCATCTGTTCCTCTTTCATACAATTCGGTTGGATAAGGTATTTTCCCTTTAATTTCTTCAGGAGTAAAAAAATCGTTTAAATCTCCTGACAAATTTTCTGTTTTTAAGGTTTCCGTACCAACTTTCCAATCAATTTCCTTGTTTTCTGCGCGCACTCCTGTAAAAAATTGCATATCTTTTTTGACTTTTTTGGGTTTTTGGAAGGCGATCAAATAATCTTTTTTCAAAGCCACTTTTTCGCCATTGACTGTGGCGTTTATGTATGCCGTTCCGCCTGTTTCGAGCATTTTTCCTTCACAAACAGTGCCTAAACCGCCAAACAGAAAATCGCTTGGGTTCATATATTCTATCAATTCTATTTGCACCGAATCACTTGGGTTTTTCAGATCAAAACAGCCTGCGGGAAATACACAAGTGATGCCTTTTTTGCCCATAACTACTTGATTATAACGATTATCGATCTTTTGAATTTGTTTTTTGGGTTCATAAGTTTCCAAAAAATTGTTTAATTCTTGATCGGCAATCAATGATTTTGTTGCTTTGTAAGGATAAGTTTGCGGAGAAACGACCTTTTCAGATTTTGTGCTACTTTCAGAACTTTGCACCTGCCGATCGGTTTTGTTTTCAGGTTCTGCGAGAGTCTGGTTTTGTGTTATTTCTGGTTTTTCATCAGTTTTAGTTTCATTTTCTGCTGAATTTTGCTTACTTGTGCAGGAAAAAACAGACAAGGCAATGAGGATAAACAATAATTTTTTCATTGTAAAAATGGTTTAGGTTTTTTTGTAAAACGAAATAAATGTTAAAAAGTTGTTTTGCATAAAAAAAAGCCATCGACTCCCCAGTCAAATGGCTTTTGAATTGTAAAAGCACTACCCAGATTTTTTTAGAACGAATAAACCATTGCCATGCCCAAAGTTGCTTGGCTGTTTTTGGTATATTTGCCGTCTTCGTCCATGAATTGTTGTGAATCTTCGTTCAAAGCTCCTTCTACTTTTTTGAAAAAATCATAACGGAATTCAGGTTTTAAAGTAATGTGTCCGTTGGCGAGTTTGATATTGGAAGTAAGTGTATAAGTGTAGCAATCTGCTCCTGCAAATTCGTAACTTTTTACGCCCTCGTTGCTTACCGAACTTACTTTTTTGTTTAACAAACCTCTTACACCTGCCGAGTTGTCAAAATATTCTACACGAGTTCCCAAACTAAAAACATCATTGAAATTATAAACTGCATAAAAATTTGCACCGCCCCAATTTCTAGTTTTATCCAAATTATAAGCTGTTCCAAAACTGTTTCCAAGTCCGTCTGCCGATCCCAAAAGTAACCAAGTAGTAAAATTCCATTTGCCTACATTGTAGTTTGCAACCAAATCATAAACTGTAAAATTGCCTTTTGGTGCGCTTTTAAATGCACCGCCTACGCTGTCTGCGCTTGCTTCATTGGTGCTGATTCCGTTGAAATAAACAGTAAGTCCGTCCATAGGTTTCAAGGTTAATTGCCAAATCAAACCTTTTCCACGGTTGTTGTCGTGAAGATAATCAAAACCGTTTACCGCACCGAGCATCAAAGAAACTTTCGAATTAAATTCGTAGGTAGCTTTCAAACCCAAATGATAAAAAGGGATACCGCTATTGAAAGTGTGGTTAATGGAATAAAAATAGTTCAAAGGGGCATCAATCATTTCATAACCAATGTGCGTTCCAAATTGACCTGCCGTAAAAGATAGTTTTTCGGTGGCTTTATAATTGAAATAGGCTTGTTTAATGATAATCGCAGAATAAGCATCGTTTGCCAAAGGCACACCATAATAACTAGGAATCAATCCGTTTACTGACGAGCCTGCGGGCAAATTAGGCACATTTCCATAATTTCCATAAACTGCACTTTGACCATAAGCCAAATCTGCCACCATTTCAGATTTTTTTGTTTTATATTTAAAAACTGTTTGAACCATGCCTATTTGAAACTGATCCAATCGGCGATCAAAGCCTCTGCCAACACCTGATTGTCCCATATTGTCGCGAGATTTAGGCATATTAAAATTCGTAAAATAGTAACTATCCAAATAGCCTGAAATACTGAATTCGCCTTTGTCTTCATCTTCTTTTTTGGTTTCGTCTTGTGCTTGCACAGGAGAGCTAAACCACGCAGTAAACAAAACTGCTACTAAGCTAAGAAATAAGTAATTTGTTTTCATTTTTCTTATGGGTTTTGATATTTATAAGACAAAGGTAAAATCATTTTTTTAATTTTCAAATCAATAGGGTATTTTTTTTACGTATTTTTATAAAAAAGATATATTTTTTGAAAATATAGCATTAAAAAATAAGCTATTTTACAAAAAATGTAATACAATTTTTAAAAATAGGCTTAAAAATAAACCTATAAACCTTTAAATAAACTGTAAAAATCAAGGTTTTTGTATAAAAAATATTTTTTTTTGAAAATAGGGTTAAAAAAGAAGTATTTTTGAAAAAAAAATATAGAAAATATAAAAAATAAGATTAGAAATTTACCTATAATTTCAAAAAAATATACTTTTATTAAAAAATAAGACTTACGAAAATCTTAAAGATAAAAAATTAGTACAAAAAATTTGAAACAAAACTAAAAAATACCTAAACTTGCCTTATGAAAATTCAAGATTTCCAAATTCCTATCCAAATAGTAAATTCCATGCCCAAAAGCATCGAAGCTCGATTGATTTTGCCCGAAAATATTGCTTTTCAGACAAATATAACCGATTTTTTGGAATTAAACGAAATTTGCGAATACCGAATCGAATACCACAAAGGTTATACTATTTCCTTAATCGATCATCTTTACGAAACCATGACAAACCACGAAAGAATTGTTAGAAATTTTATTTATTGGCTAACCGATTTTGTAGAAAAAAATGATCTGCGTTGGGAAGTTTTTCCAAGTAATTTGTTAATTTACATCAAATCTATTGCCCCGCATTGTTATAAACCCGATTCTTCTGTTTTTAAAGAACAATTAAAAGAAGAAATTTTTATTAATTCAAAGACTGAAAAAAAGTATAAAGTTTGTCTAAATCCAAATACTGTTTTTGAAGTTTTATCGCCAAGTACCAGAAAATATGATTTAGAAACTAAATTAGAAAATTACAAAAAACTAGAATCATTAGAACAAATTATTTTTGTAGAACAAGAAAAAGTTGGCGTATATGTGCATGAAAAAATTGGCGAAAATTGGTTTGAAACGACTTATTCAGACCTAAACGACACAATTTTAGTGGCTGAATGTGCCATTTCTGTCAAAAAATTGTATAAAAATGTGATTTTTTAGAAAATTTTTATTTATTAGAATTATCTATTTTCAAATTTATAATATTCTTCTTAACTTGCTAAAAAACTAAAAAAATGGCAAAATATATTAATCCATACACAGATTTTGGTTTCAAAAAACTTTTTGGCGAAGAGGGCAACAAAGACCTTTTAATTGACTTTTTGAACCAATTATTACCTGATGTAACCCTTAAAGATCAAGACGGAGATGTATTTTTTGACAAATTGCATTTCAAATTTTTGCAAATGCCCTTGTTCAAATTGAAAGAAAATGAATTAAAAACCAAATTTGACAAATGGTGTTATTTTCTGAAAAATTTGGCAAGTTTTGATCACATTCCAAATATTTTGAACGAGCCAATTTTTCAGAAAGCATTTGGTACTGCGGAATTGGCGGGTTTGACTGCCGAACAAAAATCAATTTATGAGGAAAACCTGATTCAATATTGGGGCATGAAAAGTGCCATTGAGACAGCGGTAGAAGAAGCAGTGGAAGGCAAACAAATTGAAATTGCGAAAAATGCAATTTTTGAAGGATTTGACAACAAGTTAATTTCTAAATTGACAAATTTAACAGAAGAACAAGTGGAAAGTTTACGTGACATAAAAAAATAAAAGCCTCTTATTTAAAAAGAGGTTTTTATTTTTAAATATGCTATTTTTTTGAGTAATTTAGCCTATTGATAAAAATAAGCTATAAAAAAATAATCCCAAAAACGGATTTTTTTCTTGTTTCAACAGCATAACATTAAATATTTGCCAAAAAAACCATCTTCAAAAGCCACAAAAATCCAAGCAAAATGACTAGCAAAAAAGATATAAAAATAGAAATTGCAAACTTATGTTTGTGTGTACTATTTTTATACCAATCTGTTTTCCGAATAAAAAAGGCAATCAATGCCACAAATCCCGAAAATACTCCAAAAATAAAGAGCAAAATCATAAACCATTCAAAATTGCTGATATAAAATCCGCTTAACAATATTGTTTTCATGTGATTAAAAATTAAAAGTTTTCTTTAAGAAATGGTATTTCTATGTTACAGGCAAATTTTTCACTATTTTTAAGGTTTCCAAACTTACATGAATCACACTTAAAAGCAAGTTTAAAATATATTTTTCGTTTCCTAGCTCCGCCGACCAATCATTTGGATCGTTTTTGATCAAACTTTCCTTGTGAGTAGTGATTTGGTAGCGTTCCATCAGCCATTCAACCGCAGATTTGCCATTTACCACATATTGATAGGTTTCCAAAGGTATGTTTTTTAACATTATTTGGCTATTGTATTCAATCGTAGATTTATCAATTTCTTTTCCGTTTTTGCCAAAACGCATCTTTTGTACTTCATAATTCGCTGTGTTTTCGTTTATAAAAACCACATCTACGCCCAAAGCAGAAGGCATTTTTTCATAATTCAAATGCAAATCTGCCAAAGCACGACCAGCTTTGCTAAATGCCCAAAAATCCGAACTCGAATCTACCAAAGGCAGGCGAGGCAACATCTTTTTTAGGTCGTTGGCGTACATTTCACGATAGGAAGGACTATGCAAAAAACCATAGACATAATAAAAAATGTCCTCTTTTTGCAAATTGCCATAAAGACTGCGAGCCTGCTCCAATATAAAATTAGAAATGCCATCTCTGCGTACAAATTCCTTTTCGCTTTGCGTATAAAGCGTTCTTTGTTCTCTAATAATTTCCTCATAATAATATAAAGGAAAACATTGCGTATCTCCGTTAAAATGTAGATCAACAATAGAATTTGACATAATCACTGACAAACCTTTACTTGAACCCACACAAGAAACACAAATTACTTTATTTTCCAAATTTGACTTAGGAAATAATTTTTTGTTTTGATAAAGCATTGCGTTTAAGTCTTTATCAAAATAAAGATGTTGCTTACAAAAAGGTCGATAAAATCCTGTTACCAAAGCCTCTTTTTGGTAAGAAAATATTTTATATTTTTCTAAATCATCTTTAAAATTCCTATTCCAACTAATTTTAGTAGGATCAGTATCAATAAAATCATCAATTTTTAAAGCAGGTTTTTCTTTTTTAGCTTTTTCAAAATTATTGGATTGTTGATTAAAAAATAGAATGGTTTTTTGCATATTTTTTTCTAATTCCATTTTTGAGGAATTATATACCCAAGCATCACGTCCTGTAGCAAGTCCTAAGGAATAAGTTAAAAAAAATGATTTACTCTTTGTATCATACTTTTTTTCAGACGCTAAAGGTAACAAATCCATAAAGCCTTCATTTCTTTGTGCAATCCAATCGCCTTGTTCGTTGGGTTCTAGTTTTTGCCAACTAATGTTTTGAACAGAATGTAATTTTTGGATAGTTTCCAATTTTTGTTTTTTATTCAGATAATTACCAATATCAAAATACTGAATATCAGCCTTTTGTATTTCTAAATTCGGATTTTTTACCAAAAAAATAATGGCGACTCCTGTCATAATATCAAAAACATTCTGCCCCTCTTTTTTGGCATTGATGCCCGAAAGCCCCCGAATTGCTCCTCTCAAATTAAAAACATAAATGCTAGAAAATTCTTTTTCAAGGCATTTACGAAAACTATCCATTCCATTACTTTCTAACCAACCTGCATTGGTAATAAAAGCAATGATTCCGCCATGCTCTTTTTCCAAACGGTCTGATGCCCATCGAAAAGCCTTAATGTAAGAATCGTATAAAGCTTTTAAGGAAGTAGCTTGGCTATTTTGTGCATAAGTTTCTGCTATTCTTCTGTTTAAAGCCTTGTATTCTTGATTTTGTGCGTTGTCGTTTGCAGATTTTTGTCCTACCGAATAGGGTGGGTTTCCAATAATTACTCGCAAAGGTGCTTTTCGTTGTGCTTCCACTCGTTCGGAATTTTGCGGGAACATATCCAAAAACGCCTGCTGGCTAGCCTCCGATTCGCCTAATTGAAAAGTATCGGTCAAAACCATTCCAGAAAATGGCATATAGTCGTTTTTTGGTTCTTGCAAATCAAAAAAAGCATTTTCTATGTTGATGGCGGCAATGTAATAGGCAAGCAATACAATTTCGTTGGCGTGAAGTTCTTGGGTATATTTTCGTTGCAAATCTTGTTTTTTGATGAGTTTGCTTTGCAACAATCTGGTCATAAACGTTCCTGTGCCTGTGAATGGGTCTAAAATATGTATGTTTTCGTCAGAAATACTGCGGTCAAATTCTTTGTTCAAAACTGCCTCCACCGAATGAATGATAAAATCCACGACTTCGATGGGAGTATAAACAATTCCGAGTTTTTCTACCATTTTAGGAAAAGCGGTTTTAAAAAATTTATCGTAAAGTTCTACAATAATTTTCTGTTTTCCTTCTGCATTGTCAATGTCTGCAACTTTTCTTTTGACAGATTCGTAGAATTTTGTCAAAACTTCTGTTTCTTTTTCTAAGGAATGTTCTTCCAAAATGTCGACCATTTTTTGCATGGCAATGGATACAGGATTGTTTTTGACAAAAGAATATCCTTTAAAAAGTGCATCAAATATTGGTTTGGTGATCAAATGTTGTGCAAGCATTTCTATGGCTTCCGTCTCTGATACGGCAGGGTTGATGTTGTTTTGTAATCCTGCCAAAAAATCCGCAAAATCTTTTCTATGCGATTCTTGCGAATTGATCAATTTTCGTATTCTTGTGATGTATTGTTCTGCAATGCGTGCTACATCTTTCGCCCATTTTTCCCAATATTCTTTTGTTCCTACTTTTTCTACAATTTTGGCATAAATAGCTCCTTGTAATTCTTTAAATTGTAAAGCCATTTGTGCGTCGATGGCTTTTTGTACTTCTGAACTTGCCGTAGTTCCTTCTTCCGATTCGGTTTTAACTGTGGTAACGATAATGTTATCGGGCTTTTTTCTGTTGAGTTCAATTTTGTTAATTTCGGCATCAAACCTTTCGTCGTGTGCGCGCAAAGCGTTCAAAACAGTCCAGACTACTTTATATTTTTTATTGTCGTCCATTGCTTGGTGTGCAACGGTATTAGAAGGAAACAATACAGGAATGATAATGTAGCCATATTTTTTGTTTGGTGCTTTTCGCATCACTCTGCCCACCGATTGCACGACATCTACCTGCGAATCGCGTGCTGACATAAAAATTACGGCATCGAGTGCGGGTACATCTACTCCTTCACTCAAACATCGGGCGTTGGTCAAAATTCTACATTCGTTTTTGTTTGCTGTGTCTTCTTTTAGCCAACTCAATTTTTCTTCTCTTGTATTCGAGGACATAGTGCCATCCACATGATCCGAAGAAACAATGACTGTTTTTTCTTGTTCTTCAGGAGAAAGTTTTTGATAATAACTTCCTTTCAAATTATTAAAAGCATTGGTTATTTTTTTAGAATCAACAATTTTACTACAAAAAGCTACAGCTCTGTGCATGGGTTCAGGATCGCTATCTTTCAAAGAATTGTCAATGACTTGTTTGGAAAGTGCTTTTATGCAACCAGACAACATGGAGGCATCATCGATGTTAATTTCGTTGTCTTTGTCTGTAACCATGTCTTGAATGGCTTTTGAAATTTGCTCTTCGTTAAGTGCCAGAATCAATACTTTGTAATCGGTGAGGAGTCCTTGTTCTACTGCTTCTCCAAAACCAATTCTATAGATTTGCGTTCCGTACAATTTTTCGTCGTCCATCGAACAAAGCAATGCCTCATATTTATCTGCCTTATTTTTGGCGTTTTCTAAATAAATTTTGGGCGTGGCAGTCATATAGATACGTTTTTTTGCTTTGATAAAATTGTTGTCATGTATTTTTACAAAATGCGAAGAGTCTTCTCCTGCCAAAGTAATTCCTGTGGTTCTGTGTGCTTCGTCGCAAATTACCAGATCAAAAATTCCAAAACCGTCTTCATATCTTTTGTTTAACAGTTTTTCCTGCGCATTGGCAATAACCTGAATAGATTGATAAGTAGAAAAAACAACGGTCATTCCTTTTTTTGTTTTTTTTCTTATGCTTTCAAATTGTTTGATTATTTTTTCGACATCAGTAGAAGCGGGCAGGGCAAGATCGGTGATGGTAAATCCATCTGTAGAGTCCTCGTTTTTACTTTTTTTAGCACTCACTTGCGCATCTGAACAAATACAAATTGCTTGTATTGGTTCGATGGCTTCGGCAGTCCATTCTCTCAAACTTTGTCCTAACAAGGCAATAGAAGGCACTAAAAACAAAATTAAGCCTTTATTATTTGTTTCATGTTCTGCTATTCTAAGGGAAGTAAATGTTTTTCCTGTTCCGCAAGCCATGATCAATTTGCCTCTGTTTTCTGTTTGGAAGTGTTTGTGGGTATTTTCTAATGCGTTTTGCTGATGTGGGCGTATTGTTTTTTTTGAAATAATTGCCTGATCGCCAACTATGCCTTTATCCAATTTTTCCCAAGAAATCGGGGCTTCTTTGAGGTTATGCAAACTAATTTTGCTTACAGGTGGGTTTTGCTGTTGAATCGCCTCTTCCGCATTTTTGCCCCAATGATTGGTTGTAGCAATCCACAAACGATGGGCAAATCCGACTTCCTCCTGTTGTTCGTTCCTAAATCTTCGACTGGAAGTAGCCAAAAACGAATCTACGTCGGGTTTATGTATTTCAGCATCTTGCCCAAAAAATTTACACTGTACCGCCCAATAATCGCCTTCATGCGTAAGTCCGACCAAATCTATGCCCGTATCTATACTTCCCAAGTCATTTTTTGCGGGAAACTCGTTCCACATCCAAACATCTTTAAATTTGTTTGCATACAAAGGATCGGTTTTCAAATAAGATTGCATCAATTTTTCAAACTTATCGCCTTTATTTCTTTCGTTTAAGGCTTCTTTTCTATATTTGGTAAGTATTGCGTTGAGTGTCATATTTTTTGATGATTTTGAAATGCTAAGGTAAAATAAAAAACATTTTGCGCAAATAATTTGAATCTTTAATTTTTGAGTCAGAAATACCATTTTTTAAAGAAATGGCATTTCTAAAAAACTAATCATTCAAAAGTAAAGAAAAATATTTTGTTTATACTAATTTTTCCTATCTTTGCGAAATTTCAAATTTTACATAATTCTAAAATAAACACCAAAACCATGACTTTCGGAAATTTTAAAGTTCCTACTCCAATCAATGAGCCTGTCAAAATGTACGCTGTGGGCAGTCCAGAACGCCATGCACTCAAAGAAATGCTTGCCAAAATGCGTTCAGAAGTGATTGATGTGCCGATGTACATTGGCGGAGAAAAAGTTTTTACAGAAAATAAAGTAAAAATTGCTCCTCCTCACGACCACCAACACGTGATCGGTTATTTTTCACAAGGCGACTCTACTCACGTTCAACAAGCCATTCAAGCGGCACTCAACGCCAAAGAAGATTGGAAAAATATGGCTTGGGAACACAGAGCAGCTATTTTTTTGAAAGCCGCAGATTTGTTGGCTACCAAATATCGCGCAAAAATCAATGCAGCAACCATGCTCGCACAATCCAAAAACGCCTATCAAGCCGAAATTGATTCGTCTTGCGAATTTATAGATTTTTTGCGTTTCAATGTCCAATTTATGACCGATATTTATTCGCAACAACCCATTTCTAGCGCAGGAATTTGGAACAGATCAGAACAACGCCCTCTCGAAGGTTTTGTTTATGCCTTGACTCCTTTCAATTTTACGGCAATCGCAGGAAATTTGCCAACTTCACCTGCCATGATGGGCAATGTGGTGGTTTGGAAACCCGCTTTTTCGCAAATTTATTCCGCAAATGTGTTGATGGAAGTGTTTATAGAGGCAGGTTTGCCCGCAGGAGTGATCAATTTGATTTATACAGAAGGCGTAGAAACAGGCAAAATTGTTTTGGATCATGCAGATTTTGCAGGAATCCATTTTACAGGAAGTACAGGAGTTTTTCAACACATTTGGAAAACCATCGGAAATAACATTGCCAAATACAAAAGTTTCCCTAGAATTGTAGGCGAAACAGGCGGAAAAGATTTTGTGATGGCGCACCCTTCGGCAGACAGAAAAGCATTGGCTACGGCTTTGGTTCGTGGGGCTTTTGAGTATCAAGGACAAAAATGTTCTGCGGCTTCGCGTGCTTATATTCCTGCGAGTATGTGGGAAGAAGTTAAAAATTATATGCTTGCCGATTTGAAAGAAATTAAAATGGGCAAAGTTGAAGATTTTAGGAATTTTGTCAATGCCGTAATTGATGAAAAATCTTTTGACAACATTGCAAAATATATTGACAGAGTAAAAAAAGATGGCGTAGAAATTGTGGCAGGCGGAAATTATGACAAATCTGTAGGCTATTTTGTAGAACCAACCATCATCAGAGCCGAAGACAGCCAATATTTGACCATGTGTGAAGAAATTTTTGGACCCGTTTTGACAATTTATGTTTATCAAGATGCCCGTTTTGAAGAAACTTTAACTTTGGTAGATCAAACTTCGCCTTATGCCTTGACAGGAGCATTTTTTGCGCAAGATCGTTATGTCATTGAGTCGGCTTCTAGGAAATTAGAAAATGCGGCGGGCAATTTTTACATCAACGACAAACCTACGGGGGCAGTGGTTGGGCAACAGCCTTTTGGTGGGGCAAGGGCATCTGGCACAAACGACAAAGCGGGTTCTGCTTTAAATTTGTTGCGTTGGGTTTCGCCTCGTTCTATCAAAGAAACTTTTGTGCCTGCGGTGGATTATCGTTATCCGTTTTTAGATGCGGAATAATCAAAAAAATAATGTTCAGAAATACTATTTCTCTAAGAAATGGTATTTCTACTATAAAACTCTTCTATAAATCTTTTTCAAATCTAAAACAAAAGGAATACCTGCAAAAATAATTTGATCGTCAATAGATTGGTAAGTGCTTGATTGCCAAACGTTTTCGAGTCTGAAATAATGAATTACTTGCAAAAAATTTTGTTCGATCATCAAATAATCTTGCAAAGAATCGCAAGCCAAATAAGCATCTTTTTTGAGAGTTCGATCTTTTTTTTCTGTGCTATCCGACAAAACTTCCGCCACCATCAAAGGATTTTTCAACATTTCGCCAACAAAAATTTGGTTTTGACTGTGCGCCACCGTCATATCAGGATAAACATAACTTTCCAAAGCCTCCAAAAATACCATCAAATTACTATCAAAAACTTCGTAATTTTCGTTTTCTTGGGTAAAATTATTAAAAACTCCGATCAATTCTGTACTAATTTTGCTATGTTTTTTGGAAGTCATAAGCGCAATTTGATGAAGATGTTGTTTGATAACTGCTAAATCAAGGACAAATAAAGGTTCAGAATCGGTTTTAGGAATAATTTTTCCTTGATAATATTCCAAAGCCAAATGCCTACTTTGACTTTCAAGTTATTTGTTCAAAACAAAAAAATCTTCCTTAGTTATTAGCATAATTTTATTTTTTTGCGAACATAATTGAAATTTTCCTAACTGACAAATACTTTCTCAAAAAACCATCGGATAATTTTTATGTGGTGACAGGTTCTCAAACCTGCCACAAGGGTTTCTCAAAACCCTGTTGCTTCTTGGTTTTGAGAAAGCAAAAAAATTGTTCAGAAATACCATTTCTCTAAAAAATGATATTTTTTTTATTTGCCTTTCAAATATTGTTCGAAAGCAGTAAAAATGGTTTTTGCGAGTTGTTCTTGCCCTTTTTTGGAAGACAAATAAACTTCTTCTTCTGAATTTGACAAAAAACCTAATTCTGTTAAAACCGCAGGCATTTTGCTAATTCTTAATATTTTTAGCGGTCTTTTTTTTACGCCTCTACTATTTCTTTTAATTTGTTTGACATATTCCAATTCAATTTTTTTAGCCAAATCTTCACTTCTTTTCAGTGCAATTTTATTTTTTGGCGATTTTGCTGCGGGAATAATTTTAATAGTTTTCTTCTTTTTACCTTTTTTTTTGGTTTCAATGACAATTCTGGTCGGTTTTCCTTCGGCAAAAATAAAGGTTTCCGTTCCCTTCACTTTTCTGCTATTTTCATGGTTGGTGTGAATAGAAATTAACAAATCGGCTTTTGCTTGGTGGGCAGTCTGAACTCTTTGATCAATACTCAAATATTGATCTTTAGTTCGAGTATATACAATTTTAATGTTTGGATATTTTTTTTTAATCATATTGCCAAGTAATTGTGAAACCGCAAAATTGATCGTTTTTTCCTTGATTTTTTTGCCCGAACAGCCATTGTCAAGCCCACCATGTCCTGCGTCAATGGCGAGTATTTTTACTTTGGAAAACGATTTTACCTTTTTCTTTTGCGCGTAAATATCTTGTGCAAAAATGTTAAAAAGAATAAAAGATAACAATAAAATAATTTTCATTTTTCTTAGAAAAAAAATTAGGAAACAAAACAAGCAAAATATTTTGAATTATTTTTGTTTTCAATAAAAAAATAGTATTTTTGCAACCCAATTGATAGACGTGTTCTATCTAAATTTATATATTGATATGTCTGTAAAAATCAGATTAGCCCGTAGAGGTCGTAAAAGAAACGCTATTTACAATGTTGTAGTAGCCAACTCAAAATCACCACGTGATGGTAGATTCATTGAAAGATTAGGTACTTTTAACCCAAATTTGAACCCTGTTTTGTTTGAAATTGATCAAGAAAGTGCTTTCAAATGGTTAATGACAGGTGCGCAACCTACCGAATCAGTTCGTCATTTGCTTTCTGAAGAAGGTTTGTTGTTCAGAAAACACTTGCAAATTGGTGTAAACAAAAAAGCCATTACCCAAGAACAAGCTGATGCCAAACTTGCTGAATGGAAAAGTGCAAAATTGGCTAAATTGCAAGCAGTTGCAGGCAAATTAAGCCAAGCAAAAAGCACAGATAAGAGTGCCAAATTTGCTGCTGAAGTAAAAGTAAATCAAGCTAGAATTGATGCTATTCAGAAAAAACAAGCAGATGCTGCTGCCAAACTTGCAGAACAAGTAAAAGCCGACGCTACGCCTGAAGTTCAAGAAGAGCCACAAGCATAAATTTTGTTTAACGCCATAAATAAAATTACGGCGTTAAATTTTTTTTCTAAGAAAAATATTTATATTTGCATCAGATTATGGGGGATTAGCTCATCTGGCTAGAGCGTTTGCATGGCATGCAAAAGGTAATCGGTTCAAGTCCGATATTCTCCACCAAGCAAGACCCTAAAAAGTCTTGCTTTTTTTTATCTACTTCTTTCAATCGTATATCTGACCAGCTGCTGTAAAGAAGTTTTGAAACTTGATTCTGGAAAGGTTGCCAAAATTGTGTCTGCTTCTACAATAAATTCTTCCATTTTTTTGATGGCGTAATTCAATCCATCAGATTTTTTGACAAAATCAATGACTTCAGCTACCTTTTTGGGATTATCACTTTCGTTTTTGATCAAATTAATTATTTTGTTTTTGCTTGTTTTGTCAGATTTGTTGAGTGCGTGAATTAAAGGCAAGGTCATTTTTTTTTCTTTGATGTCAATTCCGCGCGGTTTTCCAATTTCTACTTCACCATAATCAAACAAATCATCTTTAATTTGGAAGGCAATGCCTATTTTTTCTCCAAAAACAGCCATTTTACTTACATAATCAGGATTTGCACCTACAGAAGAAGCTCCTACAGCACAACAAGCCTCTATTAAAGTTGCGGTTTTCATTCGAATTACTTCAAAATAAATTTCTTCGGTAATGTCCAAAGTTCGGGCTTTTTCTAACTGCAAAATTTCGCCTTCACTCATTTCTCTAACTGCTTTTGACACAATTTTAAGCAAAGCAAAATCGTCATGATCAATGGAAAGTAACAAACCTTTTGAGAGCAAATAATCGCCTGCCAAAACTGCAATTTTGTTTTTCCAAATGGCATTTACCGAAAAAAAACTACGTCTATAATTTGAGTCATCTACCACGTCGTCATGCAAAAGTGTGGCGGTGTGCAACAATTCGATTAGGGCTGCCCCTCTATAAGTGGCTTCAGAAATTTGTCCGCAAGTTCCTGCGGTCAAAAAAACAAACATAGGTCGCATTTGCTTGCCTTTTCTGTCAACAATGTAAGTCATAATTTTATTGACTAACCAAATTTTAGATTTCATGTAATCCTTAAATTTTTCCTCAAATTCGGTCATTTCATGATCTATTGGCTGGCGAATGGTTTTGATGTCTGTCTTCATATTTACTATTTTTTGCACAAATATAAACAAGGGAGTGAAAGAAATAATATTTTTTTACGTTTTATTAAAAAAACATTATTTTTTTTCACTTTTTGGCAAAACTGCTATTGAAGAAGTAGGTACAGCCTTTTTTTCTGAAGGAATATCTTTTGGTTTGCTGTCTTTTACAGGAGTAACTGCCAAACGTTGCAAATTTTCCACAACGGTAGGAGTTATCTTTTTCTTTCTGTCCTTTTTAAGAATGATAAAGTTTTTTTCTATGATCGATTTTTCCAAAGCTTTTCGCTTGACTTCTTTTTTTAGGTACTTTTCAATCATCAAACTTGCAATTGGAGCTGCCCAAGTACCACCAAAACCTGCATTTTCTATGTACACAGCAATTGCAATTTTGGGGTTAATCTTTGGAGCAAAAGCAATAAAAACCGAGTGATCTTCGCCTTGTGAGTTTTGTGCTGTTCCTGTTTTTCCACAAATTTGAACTCCATGAAGTTGTCCTCTACTGGCTGTTCCTGCGGTCAAAACTCTTTCCATAGCATTTACTACGGGTTCGAACAACTCTTTTCCGTTTATTACAGAACTATCGGGCATGACCGTAATTTTTTCTCTTAGACGTTTGTCAATCAAAGAAGTATCTCCGTCTATTGCTTTTACAATATGCGGAATTCGATAATAACCTCTATTGGCAATAATTGCAGCAATATTTGCCATTTGCAAAGGCGTAGTTCCCATTTCACCTTGCCCAATACTCAAAGAATAAATGCTAGACCTGTGCCAAGCAGTGGTTTGAAATTTGCGATCATAATATTCTGGGCTAGGAATACGCCCAGCTTTTTCCATAAACAAATCCGTATTTAATTTTCTGCCTAAACCAAAACGTTTCATATATTCATTCCAAACTTTCAAACCTTTTCGTGGAGTTTCAGCTCGTTCGTCTTGGTGGTTCAATATTCTACGGAATAATTGATGATAATATGGATTACAAGAATATTGGATAGAGCCTGCAATATCCACAGGCGACGGATGTCCATGGCATTTGACAAGATTTTTGGCGCAAGAAAAACGTTGCGTGAAATCTACTGCTCCCATGCCAACAGCAATGATGGATTGCACAGTTTTTATGGTTGATCCTGGCGGATAGAGTGCCATAGTTGCTCTGTTAAACATAGGTTTGTCTATATCATTGAGCAGTTGATGATAATTTGCTGTTACTTCTCTTCCTTTTCCTGAAAGCAAATTTGGATCGTAGGTTGGCGCAGAAACCAAAGCTAAAATTTCGCCTGTCTCAGGTTCTATTGCTACAATACTTCCTATTTTATTTTGCATCAGTTCTTCTCCGTATGTTTGCAAATCCATTTGGATAGAAGTAGTAAGATTTGATCCTGCCATTGCGCTTTTATCGTCTTTTCCACCATTAAATCTACCTTTTTCTACTCGATTTACATTAAGCAAAATATATTTAAAACCTGGTGTACCACGCAAATATTTTTCATAGCTAGCTTCTATGCCTGCTTTCCCGATCAAATCACCTGGCTCATAGTCGTCTGATTTCTTATCTTCTAAAGACTCATTATCAATTTCTCTAATAAATCCCAAACCACTCGCAAAATGCGTTGTTTGATAACGTCTGATCGTTCTTGCCTGATAACTTAGTCCTGGATAGTCCGTGATTCTGTCCTGAATCATAGCAAAACTTTCGGAATCAATTTGTTTTTTTAAAACAGTTGGTAAATAAGGGGCATAACGTCTGGCTCTAAACAATTTGTTACGCAATTCTTCTATAGAAAGTGAAAAAATTTCGCAAAAACGCAAAGAATCATTCGTATTTTTGGCTAACTTAAACTCTCTGGGCTTAACCATCAGTTCATAACTATATTCGTTGGCTACAATCAAATTGTTATCCCTATCATAAATCATCCCTCTACGTGGAATGGTTCTGACTCTTTCTACCACATTATTTTTGGCTTCTTCTTCGTAACCGTTGCTAAAAATTTGAATAGAAAATAATTTTATTGCAAAAATAGCAGATACCAGTACGATAGCAAATATTACAAAAATTGCTCTTATGTCCACGTAAAATAGCTTAATTTTTAGAAGTCTGTAATTTTTTGGTGTATAATAATGCAAAGATAACAAGCTAAATTAAAATTACGTTCTTTAAACAGTTTTTTTTTGTGAACAAGTAATTATGCACAATTATCCGACACCTCGAAAGTCTCGTATAAATCTGATTATCAAGTATTTACTTAATAAAATAATCATAACTAATTTTAATTGGATACTCAATTTCGTATATTTGTTATAAAAAAAGTAAAATTGATAGACAATTTTTTTTTATACCAAATCTAGTATTTTTTCGTAAATTTATTTATGAAAAAAGAACAAGTATTTTTCCTAATTTTTGCCATAAAAATTTTGTTTGTTTGCCCAATTTTTGCCCAAACAGACAGTATTTCTTCTCAAAAATTCAAACGTTTGGCAATTTGGTCAGGCGTAGGTTATACCGCAAGCATGATCGGGCTTTCAGAGCTTTGGTATGCCAACTCACCTCGCCAATCTTTTCGTTGGTTCAACGATAATTTGGAATGGCAACAAATGGACAAACTCGGACATAGTTTTAGCACTTACCAACTCACAAATTTTGCTTTTGATGCCCTAAAAAACACAGGAATTTCTGAAAAAAAAGCGGTTTTTTATGCAAGTAGCGCAAGTTTTCTGATGCTTTCGCCTATTGAAATTTTTGATGGATATTCAGCTAACTACGGCGCAAGTTGGGGAGATTTATTGGCAAATTTTTCTGGTTCTGCGCTTTTTGCAAGTCAATATTTTTTGTGGAAAGAACAAAGAATTTACCCAAAATTTTCTTTTCATACAAGTAATTTTGCTTCACAACGCCCAAATACTTTGGGAAAAAGTTTTTTGGAGCAGGTTCTCAAAGATTACAACGGACAAACGTATTGGTACAGCATCGATTTGTATGCTTTTACTAAAAAAAAGGCGTTTAAATATCTGAATTTGGCGTTTGGTTATTCTGGAAGCAATATGTTGTATGCCCAAGATTCTCAAAATTTAGCAGTTGATCTTGTGCCTTACAGACGTTTTTTTGTGGGTTTGGACATTCATTTGGGGCATATTCCAACCAAAAACAAATTTCTGAAAAAAATATTTTCTTTGGTTAATATGATTCATTTGCCTGCTCCTACTTTGGAATACAATCATTTGCAAGGTTGGATTTGGCATAATTTGTATTTTTAGGCATAAAAAAAAGCAAAAACTTTTTGGTTTTTGCTTAAAAGAGCCCCCTGACGGGATCAAACCGCCGACCTACTGATTACAAGTCAGTTGCTCTATCAGCTGAGCTAAGGAGGCTTACTTGAATTGTGTTGCAAAGGTAAAATTAGTTTTTTAATTTGCAAAACATTTCAAGAAAATTTTTAATTATTTTTTATCTTTTTTTTCCTGATCGTCTTTTTTAGCGTCAGAAGTGGTTTTTGAGGCTTTATATTTTTCGTTCAAACCCTTCAAAACTTCATTGGTAACTTCTGCGCCTTCTTTTGGCAAGAAAATCGCGCCGCCTTTGGTGTAGTTAAAAATGTAGCTGTATTTTTTGTCTTTGTTGTACTCTTTCAAGTATTCTACCAAACTATCATAGATTTTGTTGTTGATCAACTTTTCTTCTTCCATCAAACCAGCAGCAACCGTTTGGCGAAATTCCATGATTTCTTGTTCTTTTTGCATCAATTCTTGTTCTTTTTGTTTCATTTCATTGTTAGAAACCATGCCTGCGCTTGCTCTTCTGCGGAAACTTTCTACTTCGCCTTGCAAAAGTCTGCCTCTTTTCATGAGTTGATCTTCAGCTTTGGCGCGTTTTTCGTCTAATTCTTTGCGCATATCCTCAAACATAGAGTAGTTATTCAACAAAGAATCTGAATTTACATAGGCAATCGTCAAATCGCCTTGTTGAACAGGGGCAGAATCAGAAGAAACATCGGCTGTTCCTTTGGAAGAAAAATGTAGGTAGTACAAAACTGCTACCGCAAGGGCTAGAACGCCATTCAAAATTAGTGATAGATTTTTCACTAGAAAAAAATTTATAAGTTTGTGATCAATTTATTAAATTTCAAAATTTTGCAAAGATAATGATTGCTTGATAATTTTAGCGTTTTGCAACGATTTTCTTTTTATTCTTAAAAATAATTGGTTTCAGATTTGCAAAATCTTTAAAGGTTTGGCAAATTTGTTTTCAAATATTTTTTCTTGTTAAATTTTTTCTATAAAATGATTTTTGATTTTTTTTGTATTAAATTAGCAAAGAAAATTTAGTAGAAACGTTTTTTTGTATATTTGCACAAAATTTTTTAGCACAATATGATCGTAGTTACAGGAGCAGCAGGTTTTATAGGAAGTTGTATGGTGAGCCTTTTGCTCAAACAAGGTTATACAGACATCATAGCCGTAGATAATTTTGACAATCCAATCAAAGAACGAAATCTGGACGGCAAAGAGGTTAGTCAAAAAGTCAATAGAAACGAGTTTTTTGAATGGCTCGACCAAAATCATCAAACGGTAATTTTTATCTTTCATTTGGGAGCAAGAACAGATACCACCGAATTTGATGCTGAAATTTTTGAAGAACTCAATGTCAAATATTCCAAAAAGATTTGGCAGGCTTGTGTCAAATATGATATTCCTTTGGTATATGCCTCTTCTGCTTCTACTTATGGTGCAGGAGAATTGGGTTACAAAGACGACGAAAAGCAAATTCCAAAACTTGCCCCACTCAATCCTTACGGACAATCCAAACAAATTTTTGATTTGTGGGTACTCGAACAAAGCCAAAAACCACCTTATTGGGCAGGTCTGAAGTTTTTTAATGTGTACGGTCCGAATGAATATCACAAAAGCCGCATGGCTTCGGTTATTTTCCATTCTTTTAAACAAATTAAGGCAAATGGTTATGTCAATTTGTTCAAATCGCATCACGAAAAGTACGAAGATGGCAATCAATTACGGGATTTTGTCTATGTCAAAGATGTCATTGATATTTGCTTATTTTTGATGGAAAATCAAGAAAAAGGTGGTATTTTCAATTTGGGAACAGGAAAAGCTCGAACTTTTTTGGATTTGGCAAAAGCTACTTTTGATGCACTTTCCATAAAACCCGACATTCGTTTTATTGATATGCCTGCCGATATTCGTGAAAAATACCAATATTTTACGGAAGCAAATATGAGCAAACTCAAAGCTGCGGGTTATACACGTCCTTTTTGCACGCTTGAAGACGGGGTAGAGGATTATGTCCAATATTATTTGGAAAAAGAAGCGTATTATTAGCAAAAAGCATACATTTTTGGGGTTTTCTTAATTAAAAAATGTATGCTTTTACAATTTCGACAAGTAACCAACAAAAATATGCAAATAGCCAATCCAATTTACGATACTTTTTTTAAGTTTTTGTTAGAAGACACCAACATTGCTAAAAAACTACTTTCTGCGATCATCGAA
>RDXG01000354.1 GCA_004292785.1 Bacteroidota bacterium | reverse complement strand
ACTAGGAAATTCTTGATCTTTGGGTTTAATTTGACCCTTTGGGCGAATAATTTTAGTTCCTGATGGCACAATCGAAGATGCTCTGCCGTGATAGGCAATCGGCAAATGTTTCCAATTTGGCAATAAAGGCTCATCTGGTCTGAACATTTTGCCCACATTGGTTGCATGATCGATGCTTGCATAAAAATCGGTATAATCTCCAATTTGAACGGGCAAAAGCATTTCTGTTTGCTCAATCGGTACTAAAAATGCGTTTTTATTTGGATTCTGGTCTAATTTTGATCCTATTTGCAACAAATTTTGTACTTTTTCTCGCAAAGGCACAGTTATTTTTTTCCCACAAGCGATCAAAGAATTTAATGCAGATTGGCGCAAAGTATTTTTGTCAAAATCGAGATCATCAAAATAATCCTGATCGGCTAATAAAGCCAAATCTAACACAAAATCACCGATTCTGATGCCAATTCGGGCATGATTTTGGGCAGTTTTGAAAACGCCAAAAGGCAAATTATAAATAGAAAAATCGGAATTGGGCAATATATTTACCCAAGAAGTAAGTTGGTTCATTGGTTTAAGAAATAAAACGCAAAATTAGTTTTAATTCTTTGAAAAAGGAATAAAAATTGTTTTTCCTGTTTGAATTTTACCATTAAATTCTTCTATGAGTTTAGAATCTTGCGAATTTAGGTAATATTTTGAACCAATCGACCATGCCGTTTCTTGATTTTTTACCCAATGAACCGCTTTTACAGGCACTAAAAAACCTCTTTTTCCATCTACTTCATGTTCCTTAATTGCCGAAATATCGCTAATGTTGAATTGCAAAGCCAAACTTTCAGGGTTAAGTTGCTTGTTTATGTCCCAAATTAAACCAAAAATATGTACTTGTTTGGGATCAAAAACTTGTTTTTTTACCGCATTCGGATTTACAGAATCGGCAATTTTTTCGTCAATATATGCTTGTTGATTTCTCAAATTATCGATCACTTCGAGGCTTGCTTTTAGTTTCTGATTCCACAAAGATTTGTTGTTAAGGTACAAAAAAATTAAAAATAAAGTAATAAAAAACACAGAAATTGCGCTACTAATCAAGTTATTTAACCGATTAGAATTTTCAGAATTGGGTTGCAATTCCGTTTCTGGGCGTGCTTGTAGTTGTCTTTTTTGTATCACTGTAAGAAATATTTTTTTGATTAATTGTTTTAAAAAATTATTACTTAAGTCAGACATTTGTCGGACAATTCATTAGAAAAAATTATTTTTAAACTACCAATATTTGATGGTTTAAAATGTCCAACAAATGTCTGACTTAAGTTAGTTTTCTATTTTCAATTTATACTATTTTATTGGTTTTTAGATATAATTTTTCACTTAATTCTTCATTAATAATTTGATAAGAGGTATCATAAAAACTTTCATCTATTTCTACAAATAGATTTGTCAAATTTTGATTACAAAGTGTTCCATTTCGCAATTTGGTATAATCTCGAAAAGAAGAAAATTCCCAATCTTCCATTTTATTAATTAAACCAGCTTTTAAAGGATTTTGGTGAATGTAATGAAAACAGGTAAAAACGTAATTTTGCTTTCCATCAGATAAACATTTTTTTTGTGTTTTCTGACGAAATAAAGAACCCGTGCGCCCATTTTTTTTATTGAATATGAACGCATATTCCGAAAGCAATTTACGAAAACCATTGCTTAACGAATCTATTTCTATATTCCCTAACATAATTTTTTTCAATGATTTTTCACTAATGTATAGCAAAAAATGAAAATGATTTGGCATTAAACAATACGCCAAAATATCGCAATAAGGCATCACTAACTTCCTGAATGTAGTCAAAAAAAGTATGTAATCTGCTCTTTCCAAAAAAATCTGTTCTCTGTTATTTCCTTGATTGTAAACATGAAACAGCTGATCTAATTGAAATTTCATAGTATATTTTTTATTACTTAAGTCAGACATTTGTCGGACAATTTATATGAAGTTGTTTTAAACTACCAATAATTTGGTGGTTTAAAATGTCCGACAAATGTCTGACTTAAGTTAGTTTTTAAGCATACAATTTCTCTTTCAAAGCCTTCACACTTTCATCAATAATGTATTCGTCATAAGTGCAATAGCGGTCTATCATACCTTTGGGCGTGATTTCGATAATGCGATTTGCCACAGTTTGAACGAACAAATGATCGTGAGAAGTGAAAATAAGTGTGCCTTTAAAATCTGCCAAAGCCTCATTAAAAGTCGTGATCGATTCAAGATCGAGATGGTTGGTTGGTTCGTCAAGTACGAGCATATTTCCGTTTTGTAACATCATTCTCGAAAGCATACAACGTACTTTTTCGCCGCCTGAAAGCACAGAAGATTTTTTGAAAGTTTCTTCACCTGAAAACAACATTCTACCCAAAAAACCTCGAATGTAAGACTCATCTTTTTCCTGCGAAAATTGACGCAACCAATCGATCAAATTAAGGTCTGATTCGAAAAAATGGGCATTTTCCAAAGGCAAATAGGCAGTTGTAATGGTTTGTCCCCATTTAAACGTTCCAAAATCGGCTTGTTGGTTGCTCATCAACACTTCCATAAAAGCAGTAACCGCCAAACTATCTCTGGACAAAATGGCTACTTTTTCGCCTTTTTTCAAAGAAAAACTAAGGTTTGAGAAAAGCGTTTTGTCGTTTAAAGTCTTTTTCAGATTATCAACTGTCAAAATTTGATCACCTGCTTCGCGTTCTGGTTTAAACAAAATTCCCGGATATTTTCTGTTTGAAGGCTGAATTTCTGAAATATCCAATTTTTCAAGCATTTTTTTACGGCTAGTAGCTTGTTTCGATTTGGAAACGTTGGCACTAAAACGGCGAATAAATTCGAGGAGTTCTTTGCGTTTGTCTTCTGCTTTTTGGTTTTTGTCGGCGCGTTGGCGGGCAGCTAATTGGCTAGACTCGTACCAAAACGTATAATTTCCTGTATAAATCTGAATTTTTCTAAAATCTACGTCTGCCACATGGGTACAAACTGCGTCTAAAAAGTGTCTATCGTGAGAAACTACAATAACCACATTTTTAAAATCTGCCAAAAAATTTTCTAACCAAGCAATGGTTTCTACGTCCAGATCGTTGGTAGGCTCGTCAAGCAAAAGTACATCAGGATTTCCAAAAAGAGCTTGCGCCAACAGCACTCGAACTTTCTGGTTTCCATTCAAATCTTTAATCAAATTTTGATGCAACTCTTCTTTAATTCCCAAAGCTCCCAATAATTCTGCGGCATCACTTTCTGCGTTCCAGCCATTCATGTCGGCATATTGTGCTTCCAAATCGGACACTTTTACGCCGTCTTCGTCAGAAAAATCAGGTTTTGAGTAAATGGCATCTTTTTCTTGAATAATACTCCACAAAAGTCCATGCCCCATAATAACCGTATCCAAAACTTTACACTCGTTATATTCGAAGTGATTTTGTTTTAAAACGGCAATTCTAGCCCCTTTATTCAAAGAAACTGAACCTGTGGTAGACTCTATTTCGCCAGAAAGCAATTTGATAAAAGTAGATTTTCCTGCACCGTTTGCGCCAATGACACCATAACAATTTCCTTCCGAAAATTTTAAATTAACATCCTCAAAAAGTACCCGTTTGCCATAACGCAATGATAAATTAGCAACTGAAATCATTTGTATATATGATTAAGAGTCTGAAAATCAGACTGTTATAATTTTTCTATAAGTTTAAGATACAAAGATAGTATTTTTATGATTTTTTTAGGGAAATTTTTTTGGTAAAAAATTAATAAGTTTTCATTTTTTTAACTAAAAATTTCAATTAAAATTATAAAAAACTTAATTTTTTAGAATTTGATTTTTATTGAAAAATAATTAAATAATTGATTATCAATTATTTAATTAAAAGAAAAATGCAATAAATAATTTGCCAAACGGTCGTAATTACAAATCATTTTTTCGGGGGTTTCCAAATTTTGCAAATGTTCGTAATAGGTTTCCAATAGCGGAATAAAAAGGTTTCGGTTGCACATTCGGGCAATGATCAATGCCTTAAAACAACGTTGCACTTGGTCGTATAAATAAGGTGTGTTTTGGCAGGGAAAGGCATTTAACATTTCATCTGCATTTTTGATTTGGCTAATTTCTTGTAAAAAATCATAGCCCTTTTTCAACATAAAATCGTGAATTTGGTTTATGAAAATTTCCAATTCTTGTTTTTCATTTTGTTGATTGATCTTATATTCTAAATATTTATTTTCAACCAACTTTTTTACGGAAATCATCATGGTAGTGCTTTCTGGTCTAAAAGAAGGGCAAATATCTAAAAATTGTTGGCTAATTTGCTCAACCATATCAAAACGAACTCCCAAATTTACATCAATATAATATTGTTCGTTTTGCTGATGTACCGAAAAAACAATGTTTTGAAAGCCAAAAGATGTTTTTCTACGGAATTGTTTGAGTTTGGAATGTAGTGAAAAACGTTCTTTTTGTAGCAAAGGTGCGAGATTTGCGTACATTTTTTGTTCAAAAGTTTCCATAATTGTTCTATAATGTTTTGAATTTATGCAAGTATTTTAATAAACATAAAACCTAAAATTATAAGCAATTTGTAAACACTTTTGTTTAAAATATTTTTTCAAAAAAAAGATCAAGCCCAAAAATTGAAGCAAAAATGAGAAAACTAACATTTTTCTAAGAAATATTAGTTTTCAAAATCTCATATTTTACTGCATTTTGTCCAGCAAATATTGCCCATTTTCGCAAAACAAATGCAATTCTTCTGCGATCCAAATTTCTACTTTTTCTGCCACATTTTTTGGATATAACAAATGAATGTTAGGTCCTGCATCGATGGTAAAACAAACAGGAATCGCTGTTTTTTCTCTAAAATCCCTAATTTTTTCGATCAAAACCAAACTATTGGGCTGTAACAACACAAAACTCGGTTTGGAACTCATCATCAAAGCGTGCAAAGTCAAAGCCTCCTGCTCGACAATTTCTATAAAAGTTTCCAAATTTCCTGTTTTTAGTGCGATCAATATTTTTTCTGTGTGATTTTTGGCTTGCGCATAACGCACTTCTGCAAAAGGATTATTGTTCATCAGAGAATGTCCTGCGCGGCTAGAAACGGCTTTTTCTTGCTTGCTAACCAACAAAATTGCGTCATGAAACTGCTCGAAAATGGGATCAATTTCTGGAAAAGCAATGGCGTATTCGTCTGAAGAATCAGCTAAAAAAGGCGTTTTTCCCCAAACAGAAACCTTCGGAAAAACAGAACGGCAAGCACTGCCCGAAGCCAAGCGCGCATAAAAAGATGCTTTTTTTTGAAAGTCTGTTTCAGAAAGTTTATTTCCAGAAAAATATTCTTCAATTTGGCAAATTCCCAAAGCCAAAGCACTCATGCTCGATGCTGAAGACGCAATTCCTGCCGAATGTGGAAAAGAATTTTTTGAAGAAATATGCAAATTTAAATGACCGAAAAAACTAAAATCCTGACTGACCGATTGCAAAAAATCGATGATTTTTATTCTGAATTTCTCGTTTGCTTTGCCTTCAAACTCAAAAGTTAAGTTCTTGATTCCCAAATGGTTAGTTTGACCAATTTCAAAATCCATTGTCGTAAAAGATTTGGAAAGTGTAAAACTTACAGAAGGATTTTGTGGAATTTGTTCGCTTCGTTTGCCCCAATATTTAACCAAAGCAATGTTGGAAGGACTTTGAATTTGGAAGTTGTTTTTCATATAAAAATTAATTGTTTTTTGTAGAACAGACTTTAGTCTGTTTTTCCTGTGTAATTGCTAATTTGCCCTCTCAAAATACTTTTAAAAAAATGTTTTTCCGATTCTAAGGCATTTGCCAACCAATCGTAGGCAATTTGGAAATTCATTTTTGGGCTACAAGTAAAAAAATCTACTGCGGCGTATTGGTGTTCGGGCCAGGTGTGAATACTAAAATGGCTTTCGGCAATAAGCACAATTCCCGTAATTCCAACAGGCGAAAATGCGTGAAAATGCGAAGAAATCACGTTTGCACCTGCTTTTTTTGCCGATTCTAACAGAGTTTTTTCCAAAAAATCCGAATCGTTCAACAGTTTTGCATTGCAAACATGATATTCTGCCAAAATATGATTTCCTAAAAATATTTGATTTGACATTTGAAATTATTTGTTAATCCAACGCGCCGCAAAACCAAACATACTTCCGCAAACTCCGCCTGCAATATGCCCAAATTGCGACACATTATCGGGTTGAAAACTATTTAAAACCTCTTTTCCAACATACAAAAGCATCACGACCACAAAAGTCAAAGGAATATGTCCCTCTTTGAAATTGGCAAAAGAAACCAAAACAATAAACATAAAAACAATTCCGCTTGCGCCCAAAATGCCTGTGCTAAAAAACAAAATATTGATAATTGCAGTCGCCAAAGCCGTCATGCCAATCATAAAAATAAGGTTTTGACCGCCATATTTTTCTTCTAAAATGGGACCTAAAAGCAAAATAAACGATAAATTTCCCAAAATATGATCCACAGAAGCGTGTCCAAAAATGTAGGAAAACAAACGCAAATAGGAGAGAGGCGAAAGAAAATCGAAATACGGACTTAAGGTAATTACCTGATTGACAAGCCCATGCGTCAGAAAATTAGCAAGAAAAACAATGACGCAAATCAAAGAATAAGTTAAAATAACGGGCGAATTATAATCTAAACGCATAGTTTTATTTTTATAAATGATTAGGAATTGTTTTACGAATTATTTGGTGTTTTGATTTTAAAATGTTGAAAATATTTTTTTTTGAAATTTATTTGTTTAAAAATAGTCCGATATAAGTTAGGACTTAAATTTTTTAGCCTCCATAGAGGCGATCCGTTGGTAGAAAATTAAATTTGCAATAAAATTAAGCACCATAGGTGCGTACCTACGGTACTTTTATAAAAATATTTGCATCATAATTTCTACCAACAGCACGCAACTATGTTGCTAAAAAATCTTATTTGTTTAAAAATAGTCAGACAAGTCCGACTTAAATGTTGAGAAATTATCGTTTTTTATAAGTGAATTACCTCACCATAAGCCGCCGCCGCCGCCTCCATGATCGCTTCGGACATGGTTGGGTGCGGGTGAACGGATTTGATAATTTCGTGTCCTGTGGTTTCAAGGTTTCTGGCAACAACTACTTCAGCAATCATTTCGGTTACGTTTGCGCCGATCATGTGTGCGCCCAACCATTCGCCATATTTTGCATCAAAAATAACTTTGATAAAGCCTTCTTTTGTGCCTCCTGCGCTTGCTTTGCCTGATGCTGAAAACGGAAATTTGCCAACTTTTACTTCATAGCCCATTTCTTTTGCCTTTTTTTCAGTCATTCCAACCGAAGCAATTTCTGGGGAGCAATACGTACAACCTGGTATATTTTCGTAATTTAGCGGGCTTGGGTGATGTCCTGCAATTTTTTCTACGCAAATAATTCCTTCTGCTGATGCCACGTGCGCCAAAGCCTGACCTTTGACAATATCGCCTATTGCATATATGCCTGCAATATTTGTTCTGTAAAAATCATCTACCAAAACTTTTCCTTTGTCGGTAGCTACGCCAACTTCTTCCAATCCGATTCCCTCGATATTGGTCGTTACTCCAACGGCAGAAAGTACGATATCACATTGCAAAATTTCTTCGCCTTTGGCAGATTTTACTTTGACTTTGCAACCTTCTCCCGAAGTGTCGACTGATTCTACGCTTGCACCTGTCAAAATGGTCATTCCTGCTTTTTTGAACGAACTTTCGAGGGCTTTAGAAACGTCTTCGTCCTCTACGGGAACAATGTTTGGCATATATTCTACAATCGTAACTTTTGTACCGATTGAGTTATAAAAATAGGCAAATTCAACTCCGATTGCCCCCGAACCCATGATGACCATCGATTTTGGTTGTTGTTCCAAAACCATTGCTTTGCGGTAGCCAATAATTTTGTTGTTATCAATTTTAACATTTGGCAATTCCCTTGCTCTGCCTCCTGTTGCCAAAATGACGTGATCGGCAGAATAAATTTCTTTTTTCCCGTCAGCGGCAGTAACTTCTACTTGCTTGTTTTTGAGCAATTTTCCAAAACCAAAAATTTTGGTGATCTTGTTTTTATTGAGCAAAAAATCAATCCCTTTGCTCATTCCGCCTGCTACGGTTCTACTGCGTTTGATGATGGCAGAAAAATCGATTTTAGAATCAGAAACTTCCACTCCGTAGTCTTTGGCGTGTTTGACATACTCAAAAACTTGCGCACTTTTCAGCAATGCTTTGGTGGGAATACAGCCCCAATTTAGGCAAATTCCGCCTAATTCGGCTTTTTCTATAATTGCAGTTTTCAAACCTAATTGAGAAGCTCGAATGGCAGCCACATAA
>RDXG01000134.1 GCA_004292785.1 Bacteroidota bacterium | reverse complement strand
CTCCCAACCGCCAGGATAATCCAAACGAATTTCTGCATGGTTACTTCCGTCGCCTGTAAACAAAATTTCTGTGCCGTAATAGACTTGCGGAATCCCTCTTGTAGTCATCAAAAAGGCAATAATTTGTTTGTAACTACTCAAATTTTCTTTTGCTTCTGTAAACATACGCGTTACGTCGTGGTTGTCTGCAAAAATCAAATTTCCGTTGGGGTTGCTGTACAAATAATCTTGACCGATGGCGTAATAAAGGCGTGTCAAACCTGTTTCCCAACCAAAATCTTCTTTAAAAGCATTGACAATGGCTTTCCAAATTGGGAAATCTGTAACCGAAGGCAGTTGCGAATTGTAACCGTCATAATTATTTTTCATCTGCCAATAAGATTGCAAACCAACATTTTCGCACCAAGCCTCGCCAACAATGTTAAATTGTGGATATTCGGTCATTAAAGCCTTTGCCCAATTTGCAATAAAAATTTTGTCGGGATAAATATAAGTGTCCATTCTGATGCCATCAATGCCCGAATATTCGATCCACCAAATAGAATTTTGAGTCAAATAAGTGGCTAATAATGGGTTTCTTTGGTTCAAATCGGGCATAAAAGAGTCAAACCAGCCGTCCATCATTTTTTTCTTGTCTTCTTCGGAAGCATAAGGATCGCTATGAACAGCCGAACGGAAGTTGGTTCTGATGCTCATTTTTTGTTCTTGTGTCCATTTGCTTTGATCTTGCAAACCTTCTGGATAATTTACCCAATCTTTGCTAGGAATGTCTTTGATGAGCCAATGTTTATCTCCAAAATGATTTAAAACCATATCTTTAATGATTTTAATTCCTTTTTTGTGTGCTTCCTCGATGAGTTTCAAATAGGCTTCGTTTCCACCAAAACGTTTATCTACTTGGTACAAATCGGTGGCAGAATAGCCGTGATAAGAGTACAAACCCATATTATTTTCCAAAACAGGGTTGATCCAAAGAGCAGTAACTCCCAAACTTTTAAGATAATCCAAATTTTTGATGATTCCTTGAATATCTCCTCCATGCCTTCCTTGTGGGTCTTTTCGGTCTGCTTTTTGGGTTAATTCTGGGGCGTTGTCATTGCTCGGATCACCGTTTGCAAATCGGTCGGGCATCAACAAATACATGAGATCAGAGGAATTAAAGCCCATGATTCTGTTTTTGTCGGTTGATTTTTGGCGCAATTCGTATTGAATGGTTGTTTTTTGATCTCCCAAAGTCAATTCGATGGGCATTTTTCCTGCTTGGGCTTCTGAACTTATTGTTAAATCAATAAACAAGTAATTCGGATTTTCGACTTTAGAAATTTGTTTTAACAAAACTCCTTCATAAGTGATTTTTACGTTTGCATTGGAAATATTTTTTCCATAAATGAGCAGTTGTAAATTGGGATTTTTCATGCCTACCCACCAATTTGTAGGTTCTACTTTGCTGATACTCAAACTTTTGTCTTGGGCAAAAACAGTTTGAAATGCGATCAAACAAAGCAGTAAAAGAATGTTTTTTTTCATTTTCTTAGATTAAAATAAGGATTTTGTAAAAAATGTGCAGTTTTTTGTAAAATAAATAAAAATAAGATTCATTTACAAGAAAAATGAAAAGGTTTTTTATTTTTTAAATAAAAAATATACATTTGTATTTCACAGTCCAAAACAAAAACAATGAATCAATTCATTCA
>RDXG01000353.1 GCA_004292785.1 Bacteroidota bacterium | reverse complement strand
AACCTTCCGAATAAACTTTGTAATTGCTTGAATATAAGCAATATATCAAAAAAGCCTGAAAATTATTGGTTATTGTTAAATGATCGAAAGTTGCCATAGTGATTTTATAAATGTTGAAAAAATTATCAATATTTGACTGCAAAACTAAATTTACAATTTCTGCGGGAACAGTTTTTCCTGCCACTTTATCCTGAATTTGCTCATCAGCAAACTCAAAAAGGCGCCCCCATTCGCCTGTTTTTTCGCAAAAATCAAAATATTCTTGTGCTGTGTAAGTCTGCATTTTTTTATGAAATTAAGGAAAACAAAAATATCATTTTTTTTGGAAAAACAAAAATATCATTTTTTTTGGAAAGATAAAAATTTATAGAAAAATAAAAAACTTTGCTTTTAATTTAATAAAAATCCTTAAAATACTCAAAATATATTAACTTTGTGCTTAAAATTAGCGTTATTAACATTTTCATATTCATTTTACGAACCACCTTTGCATGGAAGCATTAGTGATGACTGCCCAATTATTGTTAGGGCTTTCTATTTTAGTAGGATTGCACGAAATGGGACATTTGCTCGCCGCCAAAGCCTTTGGCATGAGGGTAGAAAAATTTTCTATTGGGTTTCCGCCCAAAATTTTTGGATTTACCTACGGTGAAACCGAATATTCGCTTGGAGCTTTGCCTCTTGGCGGTTATGTCAAAATATCAGGAATTATAGACGAATCCCTTGACACCGAACAGTTGGCAAAAGAGCCTGAACCTTACGAATTTAGGGCAAAACCTGCTTGGCAACGCTTGATCGTCATGATGGGAGGAATTGTGGTGAATTTGATCACAGGAGTAATTATTTTTGTGATTTTGGTTTATGTCAATGGCGAAACTTACACGCCCATGAAAGGAGTCAATCAATATGGCATCAGCACTAACGAATTGGGCAAACAAATGGGACTTTTGCAAGGCGACAAAATTATTAAAATCAACGGAAAAGGCGTAGAAAAATTTGAAGATGTCTATAATCCTAGTCTTTTGTTAGACGCAAATAGCTATTATACCGTAATTCGAGATGGAAAAGAAATACAAATTCAGATTCCTGCCGATTTTTTAGACAAAATTTCTGACAAAGGCGCACGCCAAGATTTTGTGCAACCGCTTTATCCTTTTCAAGTTGGAGAAGTAGAAAAAGGCAGTCCCGCAGAAAAAGCTGGTTTGCAAAAAGGCGATCAAATTTTGGCTGTGTCTGGTGTACAAATTTCTTTTTTGCAAGAATTTCAACAATATTTAAGAGAACATCAAACGCAAACCGTAGAATTAAGCATTTTGAGGGCAAACGATAGCCTTAAATTACCTGTTCAAGTCCGCGAAAACGGAACGATTGGTTTTATTCCAAATATGAAAATAAATTATGAAACGGCAGAATATTCTTTTGTTGAATCAATTCCAAAAGGTACAAGCAACGCTTTTAACGTGATTTGGTTGAATGTGAAGGCTTTTGGAAAAATTTTTAGTGGCGAAATGTCCGCTTCTAAATCGTTGAGTGGACCGATTGGCATTGCCAAAATTTTTGGAGGCACTTGGGATTGGTTGCGTTTTTGGACAATTACAGGAATGTTGTCGATGGTGTTGGCATTTATGAATTTTTTGCCGATTCCTGCCTTAGATGGCGGACACGTGATGTTTTTGACTTACGAAATTGTTTCTGGAAAAGCCCCTTCTGATCGTTTTTTGGAAAATGCACAAAAAGTGGGCATGGCAATTTTGCTTGGCTTAATGGTTTTTGCCTTTGGAAACGATATTTATAAACTTTTTGTAGATTAGTTTTTCACGTTTGCTAAGGTAAGGTTAAAACACATTTGCTAAGGTCATTCGACCATTAGCAACGTAGCTTAAAACGTTGCTAATGGTCGAATGACCTTAGCAAACGTTAATAATTTTTACCCAAAAAAAAATTTTTATGAAAATTCATCAGCTCGAAATTCAGAATTTTAAAGGTTTTGAGAAAGAAGTTTTTAATTTTAATCCGCATTTTACGGTTTTGATTGGAGATAATGCGAAAGGGAAAACATGACAAAGAAGAATTGTAGGGGATTTGAAAAGGGTTTTTCCTAAGATTCAGTTTGTAGTTACGACTCATTCGCCTTTTATTGTGCAGAGTTTGGCTTCTGATGAGTTGATTAATTTGGAAAATAATATTTTTCTTAATCCTTCTGATTTATCGTTGAGTCAAATAGTTACAGAAATTATGCAAGTTCATAATTTACGAAGTGATAATTTTGAAGATAAATAAATTTAAAAACAGAATTAATTTTATAATTTCGTAGAAATGAAATATTTGTAGATAAAGATAACCATTACAATCCAATTCCAAGAACTTCTGAAACAAAAAACCATGAAAAAACTCATTCTTCAAAACTTTGTTTACTTATTTGCAATCGTTTTTTTCGCTTGTGCAACGCAAGAAGACTCGCAAGTAAAAGAAATTAAACTATCTGATTATCAAAAAGATATGAACACAGAAGGCAAAATTACCTTAGATACTGCCACTTTTGGAGCAGGTTGTTTTTGGTGTGTAGAAGGCATTTTTCAGCGCGTAGAAGGCGTAGAAAAAGTAGTTTCAGGCTACACAGGCGGCAAAAACAAAAATCCGACTTACAAAGAAGTTTGTAGCGGACTTACAGGACACGCAGAAGTTTGTCAAATTGTTTTTGACCCAAAAAAAGTGTCCTTCAAAGATTTGTTAGAGGTTTTTTGGGGAACTCACGACCCGACAACTTTGAACAAACAAGGACATGACGAAGGCACGCAATACCGATCTGCCATCTTTTATCACAACAACGAACAAAAAGACTTGGCAGAAAAGTATAAAAAAGAACTTTCAGAGGCGAAAATTTGGCAAAAACCTATTGTAACAGAAATTACAGCAATTCCCGAATTTTATGTTGCCGAAGATTATCACCAAAATTATTACAACCAAAACACAAACGAATCGTATTGTTCGTTTGTGATTACGCCAAAAATTGAAAAGTTTAAAAAGGTTTTTGGGGCAAAAATGAAAAAACAGAAGTAGAATCTAACCATGATTTCAAACAAGTATTTTCTAAATACTTGTTTTTTTTATTTATCAAAATCTTAATTTATGAAACCCATAGACTTCGAAAAATTAATCATTTCAGAAGACGAAAATTATATTTTTATCAACAAACCATCGCACATTTCCACGCTAGACGAGCGCACAGGCGAAGGCGAAAGCATTTTGCGTTTGGCTAAAAAATATCATTTCGATGCCCAAACTTGTCATCGTTTAGACAAAGAAACTTCGGGAATTTTGGCTATTGCTAAAAATCCTGATGCTTATCGATTTATGTCTCTCAAATTTCAAAACCGCGAAATTTCCAAACGTTATCACGCAGTTGTTGATGGAATTCATCAATTAAAAGACAGAATGGTAGATTTGCCAATTACGCCTTTGCAGAAAGGAATTGTTAAAATAGATCGAGCAGAAGGTAAAGAAGCACAAACTATTTTCAATACGGCAGAGATTTTTCGCAAACATACTTTGCTAGAATGTCAGCCAATTACAGGCAGAATGCACCAAATTCGTATTCATTTGGCTTGTTTGCAGGCTTCTATTGTGTCCGATATTCAATATGGCGGGAAAATGTTGTATTTGTCCGAAATCAAAAGAAATTTCAAACTCAAAAAAAATACAGACGAGCAACCGCTAATTAGCCGAATTGCTTTGCACGCCAGATCGCTTACTTTTGAGAACGACAAAAATGAAAAAGTGCAAATTCAGGCAGAATATCCAAAAGATATGGCAGCTTTGTTGAAACAATTAAGGCAAAATGATTAACTTGTAAATAATAAATCATAATTATCAGACACCTCAAAGGTGTCGGATAACTATGATAATTTTGATTAAAAAATTTATGGAAATTTTTATCTTATTCGCTACTTTTTGCTATGCTTTCGGAACGTTTTTTTTGGCTTGGCGTTGGGCAAAAATTCCTGAATTTGTGCCAAAAAATACAAAAAACGATCTTAAAATTGCCTTGATTGTAGTGCTTAGAAATGAAGAAAAAAATATTTTGGATTTATTAAACGACATCGAAAAACAAACTTTTGACAAACAAAATTTAGAAATTTATTTGATAAACGATCATTCCAGCGATTCGAGTCTTCAAATTATTTCAGCTTTTAAAGCAAAAACAAATCTTTTGATCAAAATTTATGATTTAGAAACAGAATTTATTTCGCCCAAAAAAGCGGGAATTTCTTGGGCTGTTCATCAAACTTCTGCCGAATTAATCCTTTGCACAGATGCCGATTGCCGTTTGTTGCCCACTTGGATTTCCACAATAAGTAGTTTTTATTTGCAAAAAAATCGCCCTGCCCTCATTAGTTCGCCTGTAACTTTTTGTTTTTCTGAACATATTTTTACTAATTTGCAAATTGTAGAGTTTGCGTCTTTGATTGGTTCTGCTGCTGTCTTTTTAGATTTGAAAAAGCCCAATATGTGCAACGGTGCAAATTTGGCTTTTCGTAGAGATGCTTTTTTGGAAGTTGGCGGTTATTTGGGTTTTGAAAACATTGCTTCAGGAGATGACGAATTTTTAATGCACAAAATATTTGCAAAATATCCTAAAAAAGTATTATTTTTGAAAAGTAAACAGGTAATTGTCAAAACGCAAGCAAATTTTAGCCTGAAACAATTTTTGGAACAGCGCAAACGTTGGGCAAGCAAATGGAAATTTTATAAAAATATTAGCACAAAAATTTTGGCTTTATTGGTTTTTTCGTATCAAATTTTATTTATTTACGCTTTATTTTTGTTGTTTTCGAACAACGCCGAAAATATTGTCATTATTTTTTCGCATTTTTTATTAAAATTCATTGCAGACTTTGTATTTTTGGCACAAATATTAATTTTTTTGGGATATTCAAAAAATCGTTTTCTAATTTTTCCATGTCAATTTTTGTATCCTTTTTATGTAATTTGGGTAGGAATTTCTAGCCAACTGGGTACTTTTGAGTGGAAAGGAAGAAAATATTAACATAAAAAAAAATCATGTCCGTTCAACTTTATAAATCTCCTGCTTTTTATATCCGCAAACGGCTGTTTAGCAATAAGTTAGCGGTATTTGGACTGACGATTATTTTAATTGCCCATCTCATTGCTGTTTTGGGTTATCTGATCATGCCCGACGGAACTCCGAATGTTACGGAAGGCTCGGTGGAAATTAGCAAAAAAACACCTTTTTTTAAAACAAAGATACTAAAAACCAAAAAAAACATAGAAGTAGATAAAGTAAATCTATTTCGCAGACTTTACAACGGACAAGAAAGTGAGTATATGCTTTATCCAATTAGTTCTTACAAAATTGACGGTGATAAGGTTTTTTTTAACGTTGGGCGCGATCCACGCGAAATTAGTTATACTTTGCTCGATGCGGTCAAAGCCATTTCTTTGGAAGGCAGCGTAGAAAAATTAAGCAAAACTTCGGAAGACACTGTTACTTATTTGGATATGGCAGGCGACATTCGCTATACCACTTTGCACGATCTAAAAAGAGATTTTGAAGCAAATAACATAGAAGAACGAACTTTTTATTTGGGAACAGACCCTAGCGGCAGAGATATGTTAAGTTTGCTTTTGTATGGAACTAGAATTTCTTTGTTTATTGGTTTTATTTCTGTGATTATTTCTTTGGTAGTCGGAATTTCTTTGGGAGCTATGGCAGGTTATTTTGGTGGAATCATTGACGATATTGTGATGTGGATTATGACTGTTTTTTGGTCAATTCCAAGCATTATGTTGGTCGTAGCGATCAGTATGGCATTGCAAAGCAAAGGTTTGTGGGTGGTTTTTATTGCCATCGGACTTACCATGTGGGTCGAAATTGCCTTGCTTGTGCGTGGAGAAGTAAAAAGTATCAAAGGCAAATTGTATATTGACGCAGCCCGAACTTTGGGCGTAAGCAATTTCAATATTATTTATAAGCATATTTTGCCTAATATTTTGGGATCGTTGATCGTCATTACTACTTCAAATTTTGCTTCTGCCATTCTGACCGAAGCAGGTTTGAGTTTTTTGGGTTTGGGAGTACAAAGCCCAACACCGTCTTGGGGAATTATGATCAAAGAAGGCTTTAAAATTATGATGACTCCTGATAGTTGGCATATCATTTTGCTGCCTAGTTTGTGTATTAGTTTGTTGGTTTTGGCTTTTAATCTGTTGGGAAATGGCTTGCGCGATGCTTATGACCCTAAAAACTCTTAATTTTTTATGCAATCCAAACAAAATAGTCCAGAAGCCAAATTGCAGATGAAAGATTTGCAACTAAACTCTCTTTTCGAAACCATTAGGTCGATCAACGACAATGCTTCTGAAGAAAATTTATATAAAATTTACCGATTTACTTTGTATTCAAACCAATCTATTGATAAATTGGCTTTGTATGTGGACGATCAAGACTGGTATTGCAAATCTTCTTTTGGAACAAAAAATAAGTATCAGGAAATTAGTTTGCTAGAAAAAGTAAAACAGATCAAAGAAATTACTGTTCTAAAAGACAAGGTTTTTGAAGACACCCCTTTTGAAGAATTTGATCTTGTAATTCCTGTGCGTCATAAAGAAACCATTTTGGCTTATGCTTTTATTGGCGTGCCTGCCAAAGCAAAAACGGAAGGTTTGCTTGACATCGATTTTATTGAAGCCTTGACAAATATTATCATTGTTGCCATCGAAAACAAAAAATTGGCTCGAAAAGAACAACAACAAGAGGCTTTCAAAAGACAACTCGAAATCGCAAAAGACGTGCAATCCTTACTTTTTCCAAAAAAATTGCCTTACAACGATAATTTAAAAATTGTGGCAAGCTATCTTCCTCACCATTCTGTGGGCGGAGATTATTACGATTTTATTGAAAAGGGAACAGAAAAATTTTTGGTTTGCATTGCAGATGTTTCGGGTAAAGGTGTTCCAGCCGCCATTATGATGTCCAATTTTCAGGCAGCTTTGAGGGTTTTGGTCAGAAAAAATACAGAACTCAAAAATATTGTCGAAGAATTGAATGCCTTGATCCTTCAAAATTCGGGAGGAGAAAATTTTATTACGGCTTTTTTTGCCGAATATCATTATGCGCAAAAATCTTTAACTTACATTAATGCAGGGCATAATCCACCTTTTTTATTTACTTCCGACACCCAAAAACATTTTTTGGAGGAAGGAACAACCATTTTAGGCGGTTTTGAAACCTTGCCATTTTTAAATATTTGCACCATCAATAAGCTAGAAAATTTCCTTTTATTTTGTTTTACAGACGGTTTTATCGAAACTTACAACGAAAAAGGCGAGGAGTTTGGCGTAGATCAACTTTCTGATTTTATTGTCAAACACAGAAACATGGATCAACGCGAATTACACAGCCGTTTGATCAAACATTTGTATCATTTCAAAGGAAAAAATATGTATATTGACGATATTACGCTACTTTCTTGTAGTGTTCGTCATTGATTTTTTAGGAAAATAAAAAAAAATATTTACATACTAGCTTAAAACTGTATATTTGTGCAAATTTTTTGAATCTAGCAACGGTTTGATCTTATAATTCGTCTAGTAAGAAAAAAAATTTATTCATCTAGCACCAAAAAAGCAATATGGAATTTACTGTTAAACAAATTGCAGGACTTATTCAAGGCAAAATTACTGGCAACGAAACTCTGTTGATCAGCAATATTGCAGGGATTGAAGACGCAAAAGCGGGCGAAATTAGTTTTTTGTCCAATGCTCGTTACGAATCTTTTTTATATACTACCCAAGCCTCTGCGGTCATTGTCAATCGTGATTTTGTACCTAAACAAGAGGTAAAAACTACGTTAATTTTTGTAGAAAACGCCTATACTTCCTTTGCTATTTTGTTAGAAGAATACAAAAAAATTGTTAAAGCGTTGAACAAATCAGGCATTGAAAAGCCTAGCTATCAGGCAGATACAGCCGTTTTGTCCGAAAATATTTACTTGGGAGCTTTTTCGTATATTGGCGAAAATGCAAGAATTGGAAAAAATGTAAAAATTTATCCAAACACATATATTGGAGATCGCGTAAAAATTGGAGACAATACGGTCGTTCATGCAGGTGTGAAAATCTATGCAGGTTGTCAAATTGGTCAAGATTGTACCATTCAAGCGGGTGCAGTGATTGGAAGTGACGGCTTTGGCTTTGCTCCACAACCTGACGGTTCTTACAAAACCATTCCGCAGTTAGGAATTGTAATTATCAAAGACAAAGTAGATGTTGGGGCAAATACAGTTATTGACTGTGCAACTATGGGAGCAACCATCATCGAAAGTGGCGTAAAATTAGACAACCTGATTCAAGTGGCACACAATGTTCAGATTGGGAAAAATACGGTTATGGCGGCACAATCTGGCATTTCTGGCTCTAGCAAACTTGGCGAAAATTGTATTGTGGCAGGGCAAGTTGGAATTGTTGGGCATTTGGATATTGCCAACAGAACAACTATGGCGGCACAATCAGGAGTTACAAAATCTATCAAAAAAGATGGAACGGCGATCATGGGCGCGCCTGCAATGGAACACAAGCAAAATTTGAGGGCTTATGCAATTTATAGAAATTTGCCCGAATTACAGAAAAGAATCGAGAGTTTGGAGAAAAAATTAGCAAATTTGTAAAACTCAATGAAAGAAAAATACATTAATCCTTTTACAGATTTTGGTTTTAAAAAACTGTTTGGCGAGGAGTCTAACAAAGATTTGCTGATAGATTTTTTGAACGA
>RDXG01000352.1 GCA_004292785.1 Bacteroidota bacterium | reverse complement strand
TTTGGATTTTCTACATTTTCCAGAACTTTTGTTGGTTCTTCTTTTTCTTTCATGATATTCAAATTTATAAATTATTTTTTGTCAATAAAACCTAATAAAAAGTCCGACAAATGTCTGACTTAAGTATTAAAAATAAAGTGGTTGTAAATTTATAAAAAAAATCAATTTTGTTATCTTTGTCAATAAAAAATAAAAAAAACAAAAATCATGTCCATAAAAACTTTTTCCAAAGCGGAATCATTAGAAGAAATTAAAAAATTGGTAGAAAAATTTGAGCTTTTTCAAGAACAATACAGAAAAGCAGATTATAACGAAACGCAAACGCGCATTGAGTTCATTAATCCGTTTTGGAAAGCCTTAAATTGGGACGTAGATAACGAAAAAGGTCTGCCCTCTTTTCGGTCAGAAGTAAGGCACGAAATAAAGCAACAGCAAATTGATGCCGTCAAAAAACCTGATTATCTTTTTAGGCGTGAAGAAGGGCGTGATTTTTTTTATTTAGAAACAAAAAAGCCTTCAATAAACCTAAAATTAGACCAATCTCCTGCTTTTCAGTTGCGCCGTTATGGTTGGTTTGGAAAACTCAAAATTTCTATTTTGACCGATTTTGAAGAGTTTGCGATCTATAATTGCACTCGAAAACCTAAAAAAGAGCATCTTGCCAAAAAAGATCGTTTGTTATATTTCACTTATCAAAATTACCTAGAAAAATTTGATTTTTTATGGGAAACTTTTGAACGAAACCACGTTTTTGCAGGAAGTATTGATCTTTATTTAAAAGATAACAAAGAAATTTCTACCAAAGAAACCGTAGATGATGCGTTTTTGGAACAACTAGAAATTTGGCGAGAATATTTGGCTACAAGTTTTCTGCTCAAAAACAAAGAAATAGACGAATTTCAAATCAATTATGCCGTTCAGCAAACCATAGACCGACTTTTGTTTTTGAAAATAGCCGAAGATCGAGAAATTGAACCCAAAAACCGCCTAAAAAATTGTCTAAAAAAAGGCAACATTTATGAAAATATTTTTGAGTTATTTCACACTGCCGATCAGCGTTACAATTCGGGACTCTTTGATTTTCAGAAAGATACCATTAGCAAAGCGTTAAAATTAGATAACAAGGTAATTAAAACTATCATCACTGATTTGTGCGCTGACGATGGCTTTAATTTTTCGGTCATTCCTGTCGAAATTTTGGGTTTTGCTTACGAACAATTTTTAGGAAAAGTCATCACTTTTGACGATAAAAAAACGGCAAAAATTGATTATAAGCCCGAAGTTCGCAAAGCAGGCGGAGTTTACTACACGCCTCAATATATCGTAGATTACATGGTAGAAAATACTTTGGGCAAAATGATTGCAGACAAAAATCCGCAGGAAATTGCAAAAATCAAAATTCTCGATCCTGCTTGCGGTTCTGGCTCTTTTTTGCTCGGTGCGTACCGTTTTTTGTTAAATTATCATCAAAATTATTACCAAAATTTGCAAAAAAAAGGAAAAAAAGTAGTAGAACTTACATTAGATTCTACACTTACAACTGCAATTAAAAAGCAAATTTTGCTAAACAATATTTTTGGAGTTGATATTGACAGCCAAGCGGTAGAAATTACAAAATTGTCTCTGTTGTTAAAATGTTTGGAAGGCGAAACTCCTGCAAGTATTGCCGAAGAAAGTCAATTATTTAAATCGAGGATTTTGCCAACTTTAGATAAAAATATTCTCGATGGAAATTCTTTGATTGCCCATGATTTTTACGAAAATTCGCTTTTTCTTACGCCCAAAGAAAAACGCAAAATTAATACTTTCGATTGGAAACAAAACTTTCCTGAAATCATGCAAAATGGAGGTTTTGATTTAGTTATTGGCAATCCGCCTTACGTTCAAGCCAATTTGTTAGATGAACATAGTTTTCAATATATTTGCAATCATTATAAAATCAAGTCCGATTTATATGCAATTTTTATTGAAAAAGTGTTTTTTTTGTTAAAAGAGCATGGTTTTTTTGCCTATATTATACCAAGTTTGTTCATAAAAGGAATTCGATATAAAAATTTAAGAGAGTTTATTAATCAAAACTCTTCAAATTTTGATTTGAAAGAATATGGTGATCTGGTGTTTAAAGATGTTAAAATGCCTACTTGTGTGTTTATTTTGCAAAAAGGGAAAAATGAAAATATAGATTATTTTGAAAATGAAAAAATACATTTATTCTCAAAAATATCTACTCAAACGTTAAGTTCTATAAGTGTTATTCGACGTGGTTTAGAAATTGGTCGGGATAAATTGTTAAAAAAAGGCAAAATTATGTGTTTGACAGGCGGAAATATTGACAGTTATTTGATCAAATCGAATCACTTTATTTCTGCGGAAATTCGTAAAATTTACAAAAAAAATGAAAATTTATTTGTTTCGCCAAAAATTTTGGTACGAGAAACGGGCAAACATTTTTTTTCAAGTATTGATTATCAAAATACTATCACCACCAGAAGTATTTACAACGTGAGGCTCTCAAATACAGATTTAAAAGCGGAATTTGTTTTGGGAATACTTAATTCCGCTTTATTCAAATTTTATTTTAAGACATTTATTAGTCCACAAACTAATATTTTTCCTAAAATTCGAATTGCGCAACTTGCAGATATTCCTATTCCTGTTATTAATTTTTCTGAAAAAACACAGAAAAACTTACACGACAAAATTGTAACTTATGTCGAAAAAATATTAGATTTGAAAAAAGAAATTCAAAAAGCCAAAATTCCAACAGACAAAAAACACGCTGAAAATTTGGCACAATATTTTTTGAAGTTGATCGATCAAGAAGTTTATATTTTGTACGGTTTAACTCCCGAAGAAATAACTTTGATAGAAAAATGATAAATTTTTAGTTGGCAAAAATGCAAAAAATCAACGCCTAGCAAGCGTTTTGCTAACTGTTTTTGGCTGAATTTTGCTTAATTTTTGCCTAAATTCTTCTATTTCTCTTTCTATTTTTTGTTTGTGAACTTTGGCAATTTTTACTGCATAAGAAGAATAAGCATTTGAACGGCTTGGATAAGTCATTTCTAATTCCTCAAATTGAATAGCCTCCATCGAATTTTCCAATAGTTGATCTTCTCTGTGTTCAGGGTAATGCGAGCCGATCAAAATATAGGGATCAGCCAAAAAATAAAATTCATATCCTTGACTTCCAGAAGCCCAAGTGGTTTCTATCAAATACCAATTTCCATCTATTTTCACTTTATTCCAAGCGTGATTGGTTTTTCCTTCATAATATTCGCCCTTTTTATACCCCACTCCTTTGGCATATCCATGTATTTTTTGCACTTCTATGCCCGATTTTTGACAAAGTTCTTGAAAAAGTGTGGCAAAATTTTCACAAATGCCTTTTCGCCTGCGAATCACGTCTATATTGTTTTCTGCATACAAACTCCTGTTTTTAAGAACAGCATGGTCATAAGAAATTTTTGTAGAAACCCACATATAAATGGATCGCACTTTGGAAAGTTCATCAGAATAAGGTTTGCTCAAATAATTTGCAAGATGCTGAACAGAAGTAGGCGCAAAAGTCTTACAAGCTCTAGAATCAATGTTTTTAAAACGTTTCCCGAGAGTCTGGAAAAGTACAGGCGCGTTTGGCACAATAAGTCTATAAATGTAAGAAGTATCTTTCCAATTTGTTGCCAAATATTTGCCCAAAGCACAAGTTATCTTGTATTTTTTGTTTAAAAATGTATGCAGTTCTTCTTTTTTCAAAATCTGTTTACACCTTTTATCAAGTTCATTATTTTCTTTCATGAAAACCGCTACTTGTGTAGAATCCATGTTTTTGGCAAAATTTCGCAAATTTCGATGTGCTTGAACTAACAAACGAAGTGTAGGAAATTTTGCCTTGCTGCTGTCGTTTGTTCCAAGATAATTTTTTTCGTAATGAGTCAATAAACTATCTAATTCTTTTTTTGGAAAAGAAAAATCCTGTTGCGCAAAAGAAATTTGACAAAAAAGTAAGCAAAAAACGAATAATTTGAAGTTCATAAATCTTGTTTGTTTGAGTTTGTAAGTTTTACGTAAAAAAACAAATTAAATTGCATGAAAATTGAATGTAACTAGGGAAAACCTTAG
Source organism: Bacteroidota bacterium (assembly GCA_004292785.1). Lineage (GTDB taxonomy): Bacteria > Bacteroidota > Bacteroidia > Cytophagales > Thermoflexibacteraceae > RDXG01. Next base: position 4,875 of record RDXG01000352.1, on the reverse strand, counting down.
CCTATTTTTAACATTGTTTAAAAAAAAATGATAAATTTTTTTCTAAATTTGTTCTAAAAAATAATTTAAAGCAAAAATATGTTTACAGGAATTATAGAATCATTGGCGAAAATTAGCTCGATTCAACACGAAAAAAGCAATGTAATTTTCAAAATTCAGTCCGATATTTCTTCGCAACTCAAAGTAGATCAAAGCCTTGCACATAACGGCGTGTGTTTGACGGTTACAGAAATCCAAGAAAATGAACATTGGGTAACTGCCATTGACGAAACCATGAAAAAAACAAATTTGAGCAGTTGGAAAGTTGGAAATTGGATAAATTTGGAACGTTGTATGCCCGCAAACGGTAGATTTGATGGACATTTTGTGCAGGGACACGTAGATCAAATTGGGGTTTGTAGCAATATTTTAGACGAAAACGGAAGTTGGCGTTATACCATTGAATATGACCCAAAAATAGGAAATTTTACGGTAGAAAAAGGTTCTATTTGTGTTAATGGCATTAGTTTGACCGTTATTGACTCACAAATTGGTAAGTTTTCGGTGGCAATTATTCCTTACACTTATGAGCATACCAATTTTAAAGGTTTGCAAATTGGCGATCAAATCAATTTGGAATTTGATGTTTTTGGCAAATATTTGAAACAAATGCTTGCCGTAGAAAAATATTTGAAAGTTTTGAAATAATGCAAAGCTATCAAATGTTAAAAATTTGATAGCTTGAATTTATTTTTATTCGCAAGAACAAAGTTTTTTGCCTTTGATCCACAAACGTTGCCCTTCATAAATGTTAATTTCTTCAGAATTTTGATCCAATTTGTTCAATTTAACAATTTGCGCTGTCGAAACTTGATAGTTTTCGGCAATAGAATCAAGTGTTTCTTCATAAAGAACATCATGAAAAATAGCCTGATTTTGCAAGTCCATTTTTCCCCAATTTGCTAATTTACAGACTCTTAGCCTAGTTTCTTCAGAAACATTATAATATTCTAAAGGTATGTAATTCCATTTTTTGATACATTCTATATCAATTTGATACATTTTCAAAATTTCTTCAAAAATTTCGCCTTGTGATATGTGAATTACAAAATCTTTGTCCAGAGAAATTTCTTTGAAAGTAAATAAAGTATTTGTCAAACGAGAAATTTCGTCAGTCCAGCCGTTTCTAATATCCAAATAAGATAGTTCTGTATTGGCTCGGTTGGCGTAGTCGAGAGCTTTGAAGAAAAATTGCGGTTTTTTTGCCCAAAAAGAAGCTGCATAAGCCAAATTAAAGGCATATTGAGAACGTTTGGTTTGGTCGTTTTCGTGGTTTTCGAATTGTTTTAAAGCCTTTTCTGTCCAAGTTTTTGCTTTTTCCAAATCGTTTTTATCCATAAAAAGATTAACTAATTTCCAATATTGTTGAGAATTTTGATCGGCTGTATTTTTGTTAAAAACCCTTAAAAAATACTTTTCTGCTTCTGCAAAATTTTTGTTGAGTTGGTACAAAAACGCCAAATTATTTAATTCAAAACTAGAAATAGAATCTGTATTTTGAACAAAAAACAGCTTTTTTTCTATTGATTTGGCATAATTGCTTTGTCTTTGGTACAAATCACTCAAAATATTGGCAATATCCAAAATGACTTTTTTGTTTCCAAGATTTTTATTTTTTTCAAAATATTGATCCAAAATTTGCGAAAAATTTTGCACAATTTGCGTTTTTTGTGTTTCTTTCTCTGCCAAATACAAGGCAATATTTAACAAATCACGAACTTGTTGAACTTTGTTATTATGAGAAAAAAGCTCTAAATTTTGCAAAATAAGGTTTAAGGCTTCTTTGTTTTTGCCTGTAATGACGTAAAAATCGGTCAATCGCATACGCAAATCACGTAATTTGTGGCTAGGTAAAAAATCGCCTAATTCTAAACATTTTTGCACAAACAAAATTCCTTCTTCATCATATTTTGCATTTTTGTATTGCATCACAATTTCGCCCAAAACCCAAAAATCAGGCTCATCAGCCTTTGAATTTTCTTTTAGCCAACTCAAAAGTTCTTGATAGTTTTGCTTGGATTCTGCAATTTTTTTGTTGCTAATAAGATTTTGAGAATTTTCTACATAAAACACAGAAATTTGATTATTTACTTGCTTTATTCTGACCGAATCCTTGTTTTTTTCTGCTAAGGGCAACATTTTTTTTAAGACAGACATCTTATTTTTGGGATCATTTGTGTAAGAGTCTGCCAAAAATTGTAAATCTGCAAATTCGCCTGCAAAATCATTGTTTTTTTGCCTAATTTCTTGCATTTTTTGGGCGTAAAAATCCAATTTTTCAGATTTAGAAAGAATCGCAAAGCGCAAAAGATTTTTTGTTGCCCATAATATTTTTTGGGAATCGCCTTCATTTTGGCGAATTTCTAGGATTTTTTCGTAAAATTCTTGTGATTTTGGGAAATTTTCCTGTTGAAAATAAAATTCTGCCAATTTTTGCAATGCCCAAATTTCTTGATTTTTGCCCTGTGATTTCCTGATTTCTAAGGCTTGGAACAAATATTTTTCGGCTTTCAAATAATCTTCGGAATTGATGCCCATTTTATTGATCAAAATGACTTGATCTATAAATAAAACGTTGCTATTCAAGGAGTTCCAATTAATAATTTCTTGTTCTGTAACCTTGTATTTTTGAGTCAAAGCCTGCATGGAATCTTTGTCGGAAATGGTACAAAAAATTTTTGAATGTGCCTCTGCCAAAAAAGTCAAAGCGGCGGCTTGTTCGTCAAAATTTTTGAGTTTTTGGGACAATTCTAACGCTTTATTAGCATAAATTCGCACATTTGCCAAATCTTGCTTTTGGAGATATTGCGTGCAAATTTGGTTATACAAATTTGCTTTTTCGCTTTCGTTGGCTTTTTGGCTTTGCGAAATCAAATTTTCCAAAGAATTTTGGGCAAAAATATTGGAAAAGGTAAAAAAAATAAGGAAAAAAGAAATGATTGTTTTCATTAAAAAAAAATTAATTGGTGAAACTACCCTAAAAATTGTCCGACAAATGTCTGACAAGATACAAATTCTTTCTTTTTTAGCACGCAGATTTTGCTGATAAATGCCGATTTTTTTATTGTTTATCAATGAAAATCTGTTCAATCAACATTATCAACTTGCTAGAAAAAACTTGCATATTCGTATTTTTTCATTTTTACAAAAATAACATATTTGATTTATTTTCTGTTGCAAATTTTTATTTTTCACAAAAAAATACTTGCTTTACAAAACCAAAACATTTTTTTTAGCTTTTATCTGCAAAATAATTTTTTTATGAACGAATATATTTTTAATACACAAACAGCTGATTTGTTGCTCGACAAATTTCATGAACTAAAAAAAGAAATTGCAAAAGTAATTGTTGGGCAGGACGAAGTTGTGAATTTATTGCTTACAGCTATTTTTTGCGAAGGTCATTGTTTGTTGGTTGGCGTGCCAGGACTTGCAAAAACCTTATTGATTCATACCATTGCGCAAACTTTGAGTCTGAATTTTAACCGCATACAATTTACCCCTGATCTGATGCCTTCCGATATTTTGGGTTCAGAAACTTTGGATAAAGACAGAAATTTGAAGTTTGTCAAAGGAGCAATTTTTGCAAATATCATTTTGGCAGACGAAATAAACAGAACTCCACCAAAAACACAATCTGCACTTTTGGAAGCCATGCAAGAATATTGCGTAACCACAGGCGGACAAACTTACAAACTCGACAGACCGTTTTTTGTGTTGGCAACCCAAAACCCCATCGAACAAGAAGGAACTTATCCTTTGCCAGAAGCCCAATTAGACCGTTTTATGTTCAATTTGACTTTGGATTATCCAAGTTATAAATCAGAAGTTGAAATTGTACGAAATATGTCGGTGCGTAATTCTGTGCAAATTAATCCAATTTTGAGCATCGAAGAAATTAGGTTGTTTCAGGCAATGGTCAAAAGCAAAGACATTGTTGTTCCAGACAATGTGGTTGAGTTTGCGGTGCAGTTGGTTCACGCTACACGCCCAAATACCGAATTGGCAAGCCCTACGGCAAATCAATATTTGGATTGGGGAGCAGGACCGAGAGCTTCGCAATATTTGATTTTGGCAGCAAAATGTCATTGTTTGTTAAGCGGAGAAAAAGAATATTCGCCAAATGAGGCAGACGTGATTGCAGTTGCAAAACCAATTTTAAGGCACAGAATTGTGCGAAATTTCAAAGCGGAAGCCGAAGGAATGACCACAGATAAAATTATTGATAAATTGATCACAGAAATTTCTGCGAAAAGGAAACGTTATTCTTCATTTGCGTTTGCCCAAAGGCATGGTTTTTACCGAAGATCAACTTATGGAATTTAGCCAAATCAACCATAAAAAGGTAGAAACTATGTTCGAAGACGGTTTTTTTACTTTAATTATTCATCTTATGGGAAATCATGGAAAGGCTACTAAATTTACAGCCAGAGTTATTGTAATCATTAGTATTTGGAATGATGAAAAAGAGTTGGGCGAGGTATATTCTGAAACTTTTATGTATCAAGTCTGCGAACACACGTACAGGGAGGCAGATACTTCTTTTGTGGCTTTCAAAAAAGTACCCAAAGAAGAACAACAGACTTGGTTAGATGCAAGTGCAAAAAACTCTGCTACACTTTTGATAGAAATTAGCTCTACAACAGCAAATGCAAACATCGATTTGAAGAAAACCGTAGAGTTTTGGATTCCTTTTGGTACAAATTACGTGATTGTTGTGAATTTGGAAGAACGAAAATGGCACTTTTTCAAAAATTCTACGCTTTATAGTACACATTCTTTTTCAGAAAAATTTGTCGCACCTGCCGATCTTCCTGATTTGGTTTTGGATTTTGA
>RDXG01000351.1 GCA_004292785.1 Bacteroidota bacterium | reverse complement strand
ACAAAGCGTTTCATTTCATCAACTTGCATATCTTTCGACCACAAATCTATGCGTAGGGTTTCTTTTTTGAGATGATCCCACATCGACACATTGATCGCTTTTGCCTCGCTAAGTCCGTTTATAGGCGAATCTGTAGCTTCCCAAAAAATTTTATCGGGCAAATTTTGATCGTCTAATTCTATGTTAAACCTAATTTCTGATTGTTTCATTTTTGTTAAAATTTTATTGTAAAGCCTTGATAATCAAGTTTGTATTCGCTTGAACCATGCCAATATATGTCCCTTCTGGCGTTCCTGTCGCGCCCATTGCATCCGAGTGTAAACTGCCTCCGATCACTACTTTTTGCCCTTTGCTTTGGCAACCTTCCAAAACTGCCTCAATCGATTTTTGAGAAACTGAAGTTTCTACAAAGATCGCTTTTACTTTTTTTTCGTTGATAAATTTAACCAATTCTGTGATGTCGTTCAAACCAAAATCTGCCACAGTCGAAATGCCTTGCAAACCTCTAACTTGAATTTTGTAAGCTCTGCCAAAATAGCCAAAAGCATCATGAGAAGTGATCAAAACTCTTTGATTTTCAGGGATTTGCAAAATGTTTTTTTGAACTTCTGTATGCAAACTTTCTAATTTTTGAAGATATGAATCTGTATTTTTTAAGTAATATTCTTGTCGATTTGGGTCAAGTTCAGAAATCATTTTTCCAGCATTTTTTACTGCCAAAGCCCATAATTTAACATCAAACCAAATATGCGGATCGTAAGTTTTACTGACCGAATCGGCAAAACGCAACTGCTCTTTCGGAATTCCCTCTGCAAAAGCAACAACTGCCTTGCGTTTTGATAGTTTTTCCAAAATATCACCCATTTTTCCTTCCAAATGCAAACCATTATAAAAAATAATGTTCGCATTTGAGAGTTTTTCCAAATCCCCTTGCGTGGCTTTATAAAGGTGCGGATCAACTCCTGCGCCCATCAAACTCATCACTTCTGCCGAGTCGCCAACGATATTTTTGACTGCATCAGCAATCATTCCTGTAGTGCAAACAATGGTCGGTTTGGCATTTTTTTCTTCTTTTTTTTCGCTGCATTGAAACAAAATTCCTAGTGCGAAAATCAAAAAATAAGCATATTTTATCATATTTTTGTTTTTGAAAAGCAAATGTATAAAAGGCAAATGAAATAATTGGAAATTTTAGAATTTAAAAATTCGTAAATCATCAATTTCCCAACACAAATTTTGTTTTGCTTGACTTTCTAAATGAGTTAAAATAGGAAAAAGCGTTTGGCGTTCAAGCATTTTTTTCAAAACTTTTGTTCTGCCAATTTTATACAAAAACATAGGAACAGATTTATATTCATGCCTAATTTGTGTTGCATATTGCTGATAAACACTAAGTTCTGAACCCAAAACAGACAAATCGGCATCTAAAAAAAACTGCAAATCAAAATCATTACTAACTTTATGGTGTTGAGTTGCCAAAATATAGTTATATACTTTTTCGCAAGTTTTTGGCGGAACATTCATGTTTTTCATGGATTTTTGCGCATACAAAGCCGATTGAAATTCGTTGTCTTTGCGGTCAGGATCATAAACAAAATCATGAAAAAAAGCGGTAAGTTGGAGGCTTGGAATATCTGAAATTTGAGCAGAATATTGATCAATTAATTTTAGTAAATGGTTGATATGCAAAAAGTTATGATAATGACGAGCAGAAGATGTGTAGGCATTTTCGATGTCTTCAAAAACCTGCTCCGCCATTTGTTCTGGAGTTTGAAAAAAAGTACAAATCGATTTCCAAATCTGTTTCATTTATGCAAAAATTTTGTCTTCTACTTGAAGTTTTTGAATGGCATTTCGCAAAAAAGACGGAATAATGGTTTCGTGAGTACGGTTTACTTTTTCAGGGTCTTTCATCAAAGTAATCATGCTTTCGTATTTTTCTTGTCCGTAACTTTCAATGATTTGATCGCGTTTGTTTTGCTGCGAAAAATAAGCTGCCATGCTTACAGGTTCGGCTTCGGGGTGAAATTGCGTTCCCACAAATTCATCTGACACACGCATTGCCATCAATGCCCGTTCATAATCTACATGAGGTCTGATTTTTTCCAAAGAAAGCACTACTGCACCCAAATTTACAATATTTTCGTAGCGAGGTTGTACCAACTGCCAATCTCTTGAATCTACGGCAAAATATGGATCGGGCAAACTATCCAATAAATAATCTTGTTCGCCTGCATCGGTTTTGTACACAGGAAACAAGCCAAAAGAGGTTTTATTGCGTTCAGAAACCGTTGCCAATTCAAAAAAACGACACATCATTTGATAGGAATAACAAACAAAAAAGAAATATTTTTTGCGTGCATTTTGATTTTGGTTATGCGCCCAAAGTTTTTCGAGCATGACAAAATAATCTCTTTCCCAAGTTTTACCAACACCAGCAAAAGGACTTCCAGGGCCGCCTGTAGAAATGTAAATGTCGTGATTATTGATATTGGGAATTTCGTTTTTGCAACGAATGTCGTACATTTGATAATCAAGTTTTTGACCGTCTGTATTGTGAATGTCGACCAATTCTCGTATGCAACGCGCTCCTTGATTGGCTACGCCTTCGTTCATATCCAAAATAGCCACAGTAGGATTTATAATCATGATCTAAGAAATTTAAAGTTTAAAGATAATTTTATGCTTTTTGCAAAAAAATTCATTAAAAATAATTCTTTTTTTAATAAAAATAAGTATTTTTGATAAAAATGTAAAAAAATAAATTTAAAATAATAAGCAATGTCAAGTAACTAATTTGTAAAATATTTTGTTCAAAAATTTAGCTTTGCAATTTTATGAAAAGGGACAAGTTAATGCCAGAACTACGCATTTCTCAAAAAAATGCTTAGTTCTAGGCTCATCATAACATTAATGTTTAACACTACCAAAAATGGAATACATTACTTTGATAACAAGCCTTTGATATTAATAAATTATGAATGAATCGTAAAATTATTATCATTATTTTTAATTTCTTATAAAAAACTAAATACTTGATAATCAATTTATTAATGAAAAAAAAGATACTTAAAACATCTAAAAATAATATCTATGAAGCATTTTTAGCTTTCTTAAAAAAAAAATTTTTTTTTTATTATCTAAATTAGCGATCCAAAAAAATATTGATAGAACAAAATTATGTCTGAAATCTTGACCAAAAGCAGTTTTGATAAATTCTTAGGTCGTTATTACGCTGTTTTTGGAATGTTTATCATTCTTTCCATTGCAATTTATACTTTTTTTATAGCGCTTGGGCTATTACAAATTACTTGCAAACCTGTCTTACAATTTTTTTTAAACGATATTGTAAATGCCATTTCCAATCCGTTTGTGGCTCTTTTTGTAGGTTTGTTGGCAACTGCCATTGTGCAAAGTAGTTCACTTACAACTTCAATAGCCGTTATTATGGTTGCCGAAAATCTGATTAGTTTGCAACACGCTGTTCCTTTGATTATGGGCGCAAATATTGGTACTTCTCTGACCAGTACCTTTACTTCTTTGGCTTATATGAACAACCGTTACGAATTTAAAGATGCCATTTCTGCGGCGACTATTCACGATTTTTTTAATATTCTTACTACTTTTATCTTATTTCCTTTAGAATATTATTTTCATATTCTAAGTAATACTGCGGGCAATTTGACACATTTTTTGTTGTCTTTACCCTTGTTTGAACCATCTTTTCATTACGAATGGGAAATTACCAAAATTGTAACCCATTGGATCGCCAATAATTTGCCTAATCAAGTCATTTTATTGACTTTATCCATTGTTTTGATGCTAATTTCGATCAAAGTTTTTGCAGTTTATACCAAACAATTTTTGGCAAAAAAAGAGGATAGTGGGCTTACGAACCGTATTTTTCGGAATTCTTACCAATCTCTTCTTGCGGGTTTTTTGCTTACTGCTATTGCTCGTTCTAGTTCAGTAATGTCTAGTGTAACAGTGCCTTTGGTGGTTTCTAAAAAGGTTTCCTTAGAAAAATATTTTCCGTTTATTATGGGAGTCAATGTAGGAACTACTGTAACTGCAGTTTTGGTTTCGATGGGAAAATCTGATATTGCCATTAGTTTGGCTTTTGCACATCTTGCGTTTAATGTTTTTGGAATTTTAATCTTTTTTCCAATTCAAAAATTAAGGCAAATTCCTATTTATTTGTCCAAAAAACTCGGAGAAATGGTGATGAAAAATCAACTTTATGGTTTGCTTTATATTCTGTTAATATTTTTTTTACTTCCGTTTTTGCTGATTTATTTTTCTAAATAAACTATTTTTGCATTTTTAAGGCTATAAATTTTGCAAAATGTATAAAATTTTAATCATTTTTATTGTTTTTTTGCTGTGTTCTTGTCAAGAAGACGAAGCGAAACAGAACATTGTTCCAGAAAAATTATTAACCAGAGATCAGATGGTTCATGTTTTGGTAGATTTAGAACTTGCCGAAGCAGCCGTTACAATGACCAATTTGCCAAATCATGCCGCAATTTTTAGGTTCAAACGCTACGAAAAGCAAATTTTTGGCAAACACTCGATAGATTCTACGGTCTATCAGCAAAATTTTGAATTTTATATGAAAAGGCTAGTAGATGCCGAATACATTCATCGAGGCGTTTTGGACAGTATGTTGATCAGGAAAAATAAAAAGATTTTTTAAGGATTAAATTTTATTGGCAGATTTTATAAATTTTTTATTAAATTTGGCTAAACCAATCCAATTTATGAAACAAAATCTTAGTTTTTTAGCAATTTTTTGCTTGGCATTGCTTCTATTTTTGCTATCAAATTTGGTTTTTAATCATTTAGAACCACAAAAAATAAGTAATCAGGAAATTTTGCCAATGCCAATTCTTAAAGACAGCACAGAAAGCGCAGAAATTAGCACTGATTCTACGATTGTTTTAGCCGATTCTATTTCGCCTTTAAAACAGTTAGAACAAACACTTTCTGAACTCGATACCGCAGAAGCATTGATACATGGAGCTTGGGGTTTTTGCCTTTCTAATACCAAAACAGGCGAAATTATTGCTCAACGCAACCCAAAACAAAGCCTAGTTCCTGCATCAGTTATGAAAATGATCAACACAGGGGTTGCGCTTCAAAAGGCAGGAAAAGATTATCATTTCAAAACTTTTTTGCAAATTGATGGCGAATTGGATTCGATAAACAGAATTTTGAAAGGCAATATTTACATCAAAGGCGGCGGTGATCCAACTTTGGGATCAAGAGTTTATAGCGGTTTGGCAAAAGAAAAAATCATGAATTGGTGGCTCGATGCGATCAAAAAACTAAAAATAGACAGCGTTCAGGGCGCAATTATTGCAGATGCGCGCTTTTATGAATACGAAATGATTCCCGCAGGCTGGACTTGGGAAGATTTGCAAACCGATTATGGTGTGGGAGCTTCGGGGCTTTCTTTTTGCGAAAATACCTTAGAATTGACCATCAATAACGGAAATATTGTGGAAACTAGCCCAAATTTGCCTTATTTGCAACTCATTAACCAAATTGCTACTCATTAACCAAATTGCTGTTGATGAATCTGTGAGTGAAGGTTTTGCATTTGCGGCGGGTTCGCCTTACGAAAATAAGCGTTATGTGCGTGGAATTGTAAAAAAAGGCAAAACCATTCAAAAAATTCCTCTGCCCGATCCGCCTTTGGCTTGCGCTTATACTTTGCTTGAAACTTTGAAAAAAAACAAAATTTTTGTTAGAGATTCTGCCACAACTTTGCGCCATCTCAAAGAAAATATAAAGCGCGAAGATTACCAAAAAAACTACGAAAAACCCAACAGAAGGATCATTCATAGCCATTATTCGCCTGATTTGAAAAACCTGATTTTGCACACCAATACGGTCAGCCAAAATTTTTATGCCGAATCTATTTTCAAATTGATCGGAATTATGGATGGAAATTATGGGGCAACCGTTAGCGGAGGTTTGGCAGTTGAAAAATTTTGGAAAGACAAGGTAAATTTGAACGGTTTTTATATGACTGACGGTAGCGGACTTTCACGCTTGAATGCAGTTACTTGCCAACAATTAACCGAAATGCTTAATTTTTTTGCCAAACAAGCCAATTTTTCAGATTATTACGAAACGCTTGCGGTGGCAGGCAGAAGTGGCACCATGTCCAAAATGTGTCTGAAAACCCTTGCAGAAAACAATGTAAGGGCAAAAAGTGGCACGATGAGCCGCGTAAAAAGTTATGCGGGTTATGTAACCGACAAAAAAGGAAATTTGCTTTCTTTTGCCATGATCTCAAACAATCATACAAGTATGCCCTACGAAATTCGCAGGCAATTTGAAAAAATTATGGTCATTATGGCAAATTTGGATTAGGTTTTACACTTTTACGCCAATCACCATAATGTCGTCAATTTGTTTTTGGGAATTGCTTGGATCGGCTTTTCGCCAATTTTCCAAAGTGCTTTCCAAAATTTGACATTGGGTTTGCATTGGCTTTTCGTGAATTTCCTGTAATAGGGCATAAAAGCGTTTTGGTGTATATTTTCTGCCTTGTTCTCCTCCAAATTGGTCTTGAAATCCGTCTGAAAATAGGTATAAAGTAGTTGGTTTTTCTAAAATAATGGTATGTTTTGTAAAAATTCTTTCGTCTTCTCTTTGATCTCCACCAATGGGCATTTTATTGCCTTTGATTTCAAAAACTTCATTTTCTTGAATATAAATGATCGGATTTTTTGCTCCTGCAAACTCAATTCGGGGTTTTCCAAAAACATTTTCCATGTTTTTTGGGGTCTGATGAATCACGCAAAGCGACATATCCATTCCATCGCGGTTTGAAGTTTCTTTTTGGCGCAAAGTGGCTCGAATAGATTTGTGCAACTCGTTCAAAATTTGATCGGGTTCGGAAAAACCTTTCAAAATCACAATTTCGTTCATCAAATCGTTGCCGATCATGCTGATAAAAGCACCTGGAACGCCATGTCCTGTACAATCGATGGCAGCCAAAATAGAACGATGACTTTGAGAAAAAAACCAATAAAAATCGCCTGAAACAATGTCTTTGGGTTTAAAGAAAATAAAATGATCTGTTAAAGATGCGGACATTTTTTCGCTGGTCGGAAAAATCGAAGATTGAATATGTTTTGCATAATTCAAACTGTGCGTCAAACGTTTGTTGCTGTTATCTACGGCTTCGAGGGCAGCACTGATTTCTATTCCTTTTTCCTCTAATTCGTCTCTTTGCAAAGAAATTTCATTTTTTTGTTGATAAATTTCGTCATTTTGTTCTTGTAAACGTTGATTTACTTTCTTTTTTTCTGCATTTGACCTGAACAATGCAAAAGCCATGAGTAAAACCACTCCCAAAGCACCACCAATAGTCCAGTTTACAATATTTTGTATGCGAATGGTTTCACCGCTTACCGCATTGTCTTGCATTAAAGTTTCTATTTGAGCCTGTTTTTTTTCGAAGTCAAAAGAAGCCTGAATTTTTGCAAGTTTCAAGGCATCTTTTTTGCGCAATAAAGAATCTTTTACGGCAATAAAATGCGATTGATATTGATAGGCTTTCTCAAAATTTCTCATTTTTAAGTTCAAATTAGATAAACCTTTAAAAGTTTCTTCCAATTCGTCATATAAGTTCGAGCTGCTGATGGTTGCCAATGCTTGGTCGTAATAGTTTTGAGAAGTTACATAATTTCCCATTGAGCCGTGAATTTCGCCCAAATAATTCAACATTTTAGAAACATTTTGCCAGTCTTGGGCTTGTGTGCTAATTTTTAATGCGCCTTCCATATAACGCAAGGCAATGGTTTGGTTGCCTTGTTTTTTGAAAACCAAACCCAACAAACCGTTTACCTCGCCGATCAACCTGTTGTCTTTCATTTTTTCGGCAATTTGCAAACTGCGATACAAATATTGCAAAGCATTTTGGTAGTTTTCCAATTTTTCTTGTGCCAAACCTGTTTTTTTAAAATAAAGTGCTTGGGTGTGTGCGTTTAAGGAATCTGCTCCTATTTCTATTGCTTTTTCATAATATTCTACTGCTCGGTCAAAACTTCCCACTTTTTGGTGAATTTCTGCGATCTGATAAAAACTATGTGCAGTTTCTACCATATATTTTAATTCCTGAAAAACGTCTGCTGCGCTAAGTTCATATTCTAGGGCAAGCACTGTATTTCCTTGATTGTCATAGAGTTGCGCAATTCTGTCGATGCAACGCGCCACTTCATAACGATTTTCGTATTTGTCGGCAAGTTGTAATGCTTGAAAATCGTAATCTAAGGCTAAGGCTTCTTCTTTGTTTTGTACATAAACTGCGGATAAATTTCGGTACGCCTGCGGAATAGCATAAGGATAAGGTAGCGTTTCGGCTACTTTTATGACTTTATTTGCATATTTGATGGCTTCTCCAAAAGGCAATAAAGCCTGTTCGCGATCTATTTGTGTAAGCAAAGAATCGTATAATTTAGGCTCTGATATCTCCAACTGGCTAATGAGCAAATCCAAGCGCGGATTATTCTGCGCATAGATTGGTTGAATAAAAGCGAAAAATAATATATATATCAAACACAGATATTTCATAAAAAAATTACTAATTTATACTACTATGCCATTCTTGTACCAATATTAAGAAATATACTTGATTTAGCCAAAAATAAATATTTTAAAGAAAAAGATTTAGTTATCAAAAAAAATAAAATTTTTAAAATAAACTTTATATAATTGATGGAAATTAAAAAAAAAATAATTTTTAGTGAATTATTTGCAATATTTATAATTTTATACAACATTTGCAACATATAAATTTAATCTATTAAAAATTATGAACAGAAATTTTTCTGTTTTTCAATCAACCACTTGATTTTCTTACAGGCTTGATTTCTTAAGAAGTTATGCTTGATAATTAAATAATTGTTTGATTAATTCCTTATTTGTAATTTTTTTAAATCATTAAAATCAAAAACTCTAACTGTATGAAAAAAACTATTCAGTTTTTTGGAATTTTGTGTTTGATGCTACTTAATTTAGCAGCTATGGCGCAAACCATTTCTGGAAAGGTTAGTTCGGCAACTGAAGATGCACTACCAGGCGTAAACGTGGTAATTAAAGGCACAAATGTTGGTACAACTACCGATCTTGATGGTAATTACAAAATTAATGCAGGAGCAAACGCGAAAACTCTTGTATTTAGTTTTGTAGGTTTTTTGAGTAAAGAAGTAGAAATTGGAGGTCAAAGTTCTATTGATGTTAAACTAGACGAAGATGCAAAACAACTAGATGAAGTTGTGGTAACAGGTTTGGCTTCTAGCATCAAACGTTCTAATTTGGCAAACTCTGTGTCTTCTATTTCTGCTGAAGAATTGATTGGTACTACTCGCCCTGCTACCCTTGATGGTGCTTTGAGTGGTAAAATTATTGGTGCAAACATTACGCAAAACAGTGGCGCACCAGGCGGAGGGATGTCTATCAAATTGAGAGGTATTTCGTCTATCAATGGTACTTCTGAACCTTTGTATATCATTGATGGGGTAATTGTAAGTAATGCGCAATTCCAAAACGGAGCAGGTACAAATGCTTTTAGTGGAGCTACAGGGCAACAAACGGGTACACAAGATCAAACAACTAACCGTATGTCTGACATTAACCCTGCGGACATCGAAAACATCGAGATTTTGAAAGGACCTAGTGCAGCAGCTATTTATGGAACTCGTGCCAATGCAGGGGTTATCATTATTACTACCAAAAGAGGCAAAGCGGGCAAAACAAAGGTAAGTTTCGGACAAGATTTTGGAGCAAGTCAAGCCATCAAATTATTGGGCGCAGAAGATTGGTCAGAAGCAAAAATTAAACAATACGGAGGAATTTATAACGTAGGGGTTGATGAGGCTTTGGAAATGTTTAAAGCAGCAAACGGCAAAACTTATGATTATGAAAAAGAAGTTTACGGAAATACAGGTTTGATCAGCAACAGCAGAATCAGTATTTCTGGTGGTAACGAAAAAACGAAATTCTTTTTGTCTGGTAGCATTACTGACGAAACAGGTATTCAGAAAAAAACAGGTTTTGGACGTAGAAGTATCAGAGCTAACGTAGATCACAAATTGACTAGCTTCATGGATATTAAAGTAAGTTCTAGCTATATGAACTCTAATAACCAACGTAGTTTTAGTGGTAACGATAACAATGGGGTTTCTATGGGTTATTCTTTGGCTTATATTCCTAATTTCATGAATTTGTATCCCAACGAAAAAGGAGTATTTCCAAGAGCAAATATTGCCAACAATCCTTTGCAAATTGTAGAAAAAGCAGAAAATAACGAAAAAACAAATCGTTTTTTGCAATCAGTTAGTTCAGATATTTATTTCTTCCAAAAAGAAAAAAGTTTCTTAAAATTGGCAGTAACAGGTGGCATTGACTTTTTGCTCACAGAAAATGAGGTTTATATGCCAGATGATTTGCAATTCCAACAACAAAGAGCTAATCCTGGGGCTTCACGTTATACCAAAAACAAAAGTTTGAACACTTACATACAAGGGTTTTTGACTTATAACTACAAATTAGGCAGATTAGATTTGAACACACAAGTAGGAGCTGTTCGTTTGACTACAGACCGTGATTTGAGTTTTATTAATGGTGAAGGTTTGCCAGCAGGTCAAAGAAACCCTAACAATGCCACCGTAAGAACTTTTGATCAGAAATTTGAAAGATGGCAAGATGTGGGTTTGGTTGCACAACAAGACTTCAACTTTGAAGACAAAATTGTGGGTACTGTTGGTTTGCGTTACGACAAATCTAGTTTGAATGGTGATAACAAAAAATGGTTTATGTTCCCAAGAGCTTCATTGGCAATTAACATTGCTAAATTTGATTTTTGGAAAATTTCTCAAATTAACCAATTCAAATTGAGAGCTGCATACGGACAAACAGGAGGAGTACCAAATTTTGGAAATACTTTTACTTCTATGATTTCTGGCATTGTTGGAGGAAGATTGGGCTTAATTTCGCCTACTACTTCAGGAAATGGCGGAATAGAACCAGAAACTGCTCGTGAATTGGAATTTGGTGCGGATTTAGGCTTTTTTAATAACAAAGTAAATGTTGAGTTTACTTATTATGACAAAAGCGTATTTAACCTCATTAACCCATATACCTTAGCACCTTCTACAGGTCTTACTCAAATCAATGCTTTCCCTGTCGGAGATTTGCAAAATACAGGTATCGAATTAGGAATTACTGTGGCTGCTGTTCAGACGGCTAATTTTACTTGGAACACAAGTTTAAATTATTGGTTTAACAGATCAAAAGTAACTCGTTTAATTATCCCTAATACTTTTGTTGGTAGTGGTTTTGGTACTTGGGGTCGTAACCGTTTGGTAGAAGGCGAATCGCCAACTGCTTGGTATGGTTCTCCAAACGTTCCTACTACTGTGGACGGAGTTACTACCAACCAACCAACCAAATACGGAGATGCTCAACCAAGATACCAATTGTCATGGTCAAACAACATCAAATTCTTGAAAAATTTTGATTTCTCGTTCTTGTTGCACACTTCACAAGGCGGAAATAACTCTAGCTTAAACTACACTTTGAAAGACGAGGGAGGTACTACTCACGATTGGAGTACGCCAAGTACAGAAGTAGATGCTGCTGGAAATATTTTGCCAATGGGACGTACTGCAAGAAGTTTTCAAGGACTTTCAACTTCGCCTTCAACTACTGCAAATGCGATCTATGATGCAAGTTATATTCGTTTGAGAGAAGTGGCTTTGTATTACAGTATTCCAAGAGAAAATTTAAACAAATTGTTTAAAAATGCTGTAGATAACGTAAGAATAGGTTTTTCTGCCAACAATTTGCTTACTTTCACCAACTACTACGGTTACGATCCAGAGGCATCAAACTTTGGTAACCAATCTGTGGGTGCAGGGGTGGATTTGTTGTCTTTCCCAAATACAAAACGTTATTTTTTCCATATTTCGGTTGATTTTTAGTCAATCGCAAATCAGAAATAACATTTCTTTGAGAAATGTTATTTCTAAAAGAATATTTTTTAAATTTTTAATTTCAGAAAAATCATGAAACTAACAATAAAAACTATTTTGGCATCAGGAATGATGTTTTTAGCTACTTCTTGCACTTTTTTTGAAGTAGAGAAAGTAATTGATCCAAACAATCCTTCTCTTGAATCTTTTTTGAGTAATCCTACATTGGCTCAATTGGATCAGATGGGAGTGGGCGTACAATTTGCCATGAGAGGCACTTTAGAAACCGTTATGGGTGATTTTTATAGAATTACTGGTTCGTTTGGTCGTGAAATTTACCATTCTGCTGCTACAGATAACCGTTGGCAGACCGAAATTTTGGGTACTCGTCCTGTTGATCCTGCGGGCATTTTTAATCAGCCTTATAACGGTTTTGCACAAACTCGCCGCAGAGCAGAACTTTTTGCAAAATCAGCTGAAACTGCAACCATTCTTACCGAACAAGAAAAACAAGGAATCAGAGGTTTTGCAAATACTGTGAAAGCCTATGTGATGCTTAACCAAGTTAATTTGCAAGGTTCTAACGGTATTAGAATTGCTTTTAATGACTTATCAGCACCTGGCGATATGTTAAAACCAGGACCGTTTGTAAGTTACGAACAAGCATTAACCGAAATCAAAAGAGTGGCAGATTTGGGAGCAGATCAGTTGGCAGGAGCAGGAAGTGCATTTGCTTTTACTTTGACTTCTGGATATAATAACTTTAATACGCCTACAAACTATCGTAAATTTAACAGAGCTATAGCGGCAAGAGTAGCGATGTACCAAAAAGATTGGGCAGGCATGGCAAAAGCACTTAGCGAGTCTTTTTTAGATTTGAATGGAAGTTTAACAGCAGGTCCTGTATTTACTTACTCTACAGCTGCGGGAGATGTTACCAATCCGTTTTTTAAAGTTGCAAATGATGCAAACAGACCCGATATTTTGCAGCCTTTATTTTTGACGCAAGCAGAAGCTGGTGATACACGTGTTACAAGCAAAACCAGACCAAGATCAACTCCGCGTTTAATTCCAACCATGACAATTTCATTTACTCATGAGGCAGGACAATATGCAAGCAATACTACTTCTGCTTCTATTATCAGAAATGAAGAATTGGTTTTGATGTATGCAGAAGCAATGGTTCAAACTGGTAATTTGTCAGAAGCTGTAAAAGCCTTAGACATAGTCAGAGGCTCGGCAGGTTTGCAAGCATTGGCAACCGCTAAACCAAGCACTATCGGAAATAAAGATGCTTTAATTGATGAAGTTTTGAATCAAAGACGTTATTCTTTGTTTTTTGAAGGACATCGTTGGTTTGATATGCGCCGTTACAACCGTTTAGACAAACTTCCGCTTGATGCAGCAAGTCATCAAGTGTATGACAAAATGCCTAGATTGCAGTCTGAAATTGATTGGGACGCTAGAAATCCTCAATAATTGATTAAAAAAAACGCTACAATTTTTTGTAGCGTTTTTAATTTTCTCTTTCAATCAAATCTTCGGTAAATTTCCTTAAAAACTGTTTTTGGCTTTCTGAAACTTCCAATTCTTCTAATAATTTGAAACCTTTGGCAAAAAACTCCTGCATTTTTTGTTCCGCCAATTCCTTAATTTTTAGTTGATCATAAATTTGGATAACTGCTTTTACTTTTTCGTTTTTGTCAAAATTGGCAACAGAAATCCAATGATCTAAACTTTGTTTTTGTTCAGGATTTGCATTTTCTAGGGCTTTGATCAACAAAAAAGTTTTTTTGTTCGACATAATATCTCCGCCAACTTGCTTCCCAAACTTGCTTTGATCGGCATAAACGTCTAGCAAATCGTCTTTGATCTGAAAACCGATGCCAATATTTACGCCAAAATCATTTATTTTTTGCTGATGTTCTTGGCTTGCACCCGCCAACAATGCGCCCAATTTCAAACTAAAACCCAACAAAACAGCCGTTTTCAAACGAATCATGTTGATGTATGCTTGTTCATGAACTTGCTGTTCGGCTTCAAAATTCATGTCTATTTGTTGCCCTTCACAAACTTCTGCCGCACATTGGTTAAACGCCTGAAAAGCCTGTTTAAAATATTGATCTTCACAATCTCCAAGCAATTCGTAAGCCTTGACCAGCATCACGTCTCCTGAAAGCAAGGCAATATTATT
>RDXG01000205.1 GCA_004292785.1 Bacteroidota bacterium | reverse complement strand
ATTTTCAAAGCAAAAATCAATGTTGAAAAACGTGATTTGACCGAAAACAACCATTCTGCAACCCATCTTTTGCAAGCCGCTTTGCGAAATGTTTTGGGAGATCACGTGGCACAAAAAGGTTCTTTGGTAAACGAAAATTTGTTGCGTTTCGATTTTTCGCATTTTGCCAAAATGACCGATCAGGAATTGAAACAAATAGAAGTGCTTGTAAATCAGAAAGTTAGAGAAAACATACCTTTGGTAGAATATCGAAACATTCCGATTGATCAAGCAAAATCGATGGGCGCAATGGCTTTGTTTGGCGAAAAATATGGCAATTTTGTTCGCACCATTGTTTTCGATCCTACTTATTCTGTCGAGCTTTGCGGAGGCACACACGTAAAGGCAACAGGCGAAATTGGTTTGTTCAAAATTGTTTCTGAAAGTTCGGTAGCGGCAGGCGTAAGGCGAATCGAGGCAATTACCGCCAAATCTGCGGAGCAATACATCAACGAGCAATTAACAGTTTTGGATTCTTTGCGTGAATCTTTGAAAAATCCAAAAGATTTGTTAAAAGCCGTTTCCGATTTGCAAACCGAAAAATCTAATTTGGAAAAAGAATTGGAACGTTTGCAAAATAAGGAATTGCAAAGCCTTAAAAATGAGTTGATTAGCAAAATAGAAAGCATCAATGACATCAAACTCTTAGCCCAAAAAGTAGAAGTTCCGAAGGCAGAATCTTTGAAAACATTGGCTTTCCAATTTAGGCAACAATACGAAGATTTGTTTTTGCTTTTGTGTGCAGAAATAGATGGCAAGGCACATTTGGCAGTCATGGTTTCTGACAAATTGATCGAAAGCAAAGGACTCGATGCCACCAAAATCATTAAAGATTTAGCCAAACACATCGAAGGCGGTGGCGGCGGACAAAAGTTTTTTGCAACTGCGGCAGGGAAAAATGTGGGGGGATTGCAGGTGGTTTTGAGTGAGGGGAAAAATTTGATTTAAAATACAAAAAAGCCATAGAAATAATATTTCTCAAAGAATTGTTAGTTCTATATTTTAAAGGGTGAATTTGATAAATATCTTAACTTGTAAAAATAAAAAAAGAGGCATTTTAAGCCTCTTTTTTCTAAAAAAACAATTCTGTTCTGATAATTTTACTTCGTATTTCTTCACTCAATAAAACTACCTGATCTTCATACTCTTTCCATATCATATGAACAAACCAATCCACTAAAACCAAGTTTCGTACTTGTTTACTATCAGAAGGAATATCTTTTATGTAAACATCTGATTTCAAATCAAACAAAAGTTTGTCTTCCAATAAATCTACAAGGCTTTTACCACTTTCCACTTTAACGCTTTTATTATCACGAATTAAACTAACTTCTTTATATTTTTTTATTTTTTCTACTAACAAATTCATTATCATACGATTATAGAGTTTATTAGGCTCTTTACTAAGACGTTCTCTTACATTTTGCTTATTTACAGTAATTGTCAAAATTTGAGTAACAGGAAATTTCGACAACAATTTTACCATTTCTTTTTGTATAAATTCCTTATGGTATGTAGTTAATTCCGTACCTTTTACTTCTTGTTCTTGTTTAAAATTGTACTTTTCATAAAACTTTTTTACTAATCTTTTTAATTCGTTTTTTGCTTTTTCTTCTTCTACTATTACACAGGCAATAGTCAAAAATCTGCTTGATCCACCTTTTCTAAAAGGTTTTTCAAATTTAAATCCCAAATCACCCGAATCATCTAAATAAACATTTGTCATTAATTCATTTTTGTTTAAAGGTTAAAAATAAAAAAAGCAACATAAGTTTTAAAACCTATATTGCAAATAAAAAAAACAGACCCAAGAAATGGTGCATTCAAAATACACTTATGATAGCCCAAACGACCGTCACATTTTAACTTGGACTTACCCGTTATGCAAAGCTAAATACTTTTTTTTAGTTTACCAAATTTATTTTTGAAAATTTTGAAATTTCTCAAAGAACTGTTAGTCCTATATTGTCTTCTCTTAACAAATACCAAAATGGATTTCTACGAGCCTTTACAAGCCGAAAAGGTATATCATAATTTATAATCATAGCCATAACAAAAATTTGCTTTTCCCAAAAATAAAAAACCATAGATATTTTTTGAAAAAGTGCAAGAAATTTTTTAGTTTGTGGCTAAAATTAGCTCTTTGATAAATTTTTTTTGCCAAATTTGATTTTTCAATAATTTCAAAATTTTGTCAGCAATAATTTTAGTTTGCATAGAAAGTCTTTTTTGTCTTGGAAATACGAATTTAGACTTTCTATTTTTGTAAATAAAAAAATGATCGTTTAGATATCTGTTTTTTAACTTTTTTGACAAAAATCCAAAATTTTAATTAATTTTTAAGAAAAATCTAATTTTCGTAACAAAAAAAGTCCTTTTTTTAGTAAAATAACAATCAATATACCTACATTTGTCTATCAAAACTACAAAATTATGTTCAAAAAATTAAATCTTACACTTGCAATTTGTGCATTTACAAATTTGCTTATGGCGCAATCTCCTGCGAGTAATTATGCAAACAGCATTACAAAAGAAGATTTGTCCAAACACCTGAGTATTTTGGCTTCTGATGAATACGAAGGAAGAGAAACGGGGAAAAAAGGTCAAAAAATGGCGGCGGAATACATTATCAAGCATTACAAGTCACTTGGTTTAGCTGCTCCTGTCAAAAACTCTGTAAATCCGTATTTGCAATCTTTTGATCTTAAAGAAACTTCTTGGGGAACTACGTCTTTGAGTTCTGAAAACGCAAAACTCGAATTTTTGAAAGATTATGCAGCTTTTGGGCAACAAAGTGTCGAAAAAATGTCCGCAGAAATGGTTTTTGTAGGCTTTGGAATCGACGATCCCGCTTATTCAGACTACAAAAATATTGACGTCAAAGGCAAAATTGTGGTTATTGTTGGCGGTGAACCCAAAAATGAAAAAGGCATTTTTTTGATCACTAAAACTACCGAAAAAAGCAAATGGACAGGCGGTAAAAAACAAAAATTAGCTATGGAAAAAGGTGCTGTGGCAATTTTTCAAATTTATTCGACCAATGAGGAATTTACAAAAACTTTGAATTTGTATAAATCCTATTTGGCTGCACCTTCTTTGTCTTTGATGTCTGAAAAAGAAGAAAAAAAAGGTATTCCTGTGATCATGAGTTCGCCTGAAGGAGCTGCAAAATTGTTTGGCACAAAATCTAAAAAAATTGAAAAAGCCATCGCAAAAATGAATTCGAAAGGCGAAACCAAAGCAGGCGAATTTTTGGCGAAAAAAGTAGAGTTGAGTCTGGAACTCAAAACAGGAAAAGTCCAAACCGAAAATATTTTGGCATACATGGAAGGAACGGACAAAAAAGATGAATTATTGGTCATTACCTCACATTACGATCACATTGGTATTGTTGATGGAAAAATTAATAACGGAGCAGATGATGACGGTTCTGGTACGGTTACAGTCATGGAATTAGCAGAAGCATTCACAAAAGCAAAAGCCGAAGGAAAAGCTCCACGCAGGAGCATTTTGTTTATGAATTTTACAGGCGAAGAAAAGGGATTATTAGGTTCTGAATATTATTCTGAAAACCCAATTTTTCCAATGTCGAACACGGTTACTAACCTCAATATTGATATGGTAGGCAGAGTTGATGATGATCACAAGGACAATGCAAACTACATTTATATCATTGGTTCTGATATGCTTTCAACGGAATTGCACAAATTAAGCGAAGAAACTGCTACTAAATATGGCGAAGTAAAACTCGACTATAAATACAACAGCAAAGACGATCCAAACCGTTTTTACTACCGTTCAGACCATTATAATTTTGCAAAACATGGCGTTCCTGTGATTTTTTATTTTAACGGAACTCACCCTGATTATCACCAACCTACTGATGATGTGGAAAAAATCAATTTTGACAAAATGGAAAAAATTGGTCGTTTGATTTTTCATACCGCTTGGGAACTGGCTAATAAAGACAGCAAAGTGGTGGTTGATAAAAAAGCAGAATAATTTTTTTCGATACTTAAAACTAATATCTGATTGTTAGTTTTAAGTATCTCTTAAAAATCTAGTTTTATTCTACAAAAACAATTTCCTTAAAATTAAAATATTTGATTTTTTTTTCCACCGCAACTGCCAACTTTCCAATGGCATCAATTCCAATAATTTCTCCTGTAAATGCTTGATTATCAACATCTAAAAAAGTATGTTTTTCTTGATACCAATACAAATTTTGCAAATATTCGGATTTCATTTGGGAATAATGATTTTGGCGCAATTTGAGATAACGCACTTCCAAAGATTCTAAAATTTGTGGAAGCAAAACTTGCAAATCATATTTTTTATTGGTCAAATTTGCCAAAGAATTTGCTTTTGAATAAGAAAATTCGGTTTGATTGACATTTAAACCAATGCCAACCACCGAGTATTTAATTCGATTTCCTTGCAAAATATTTTCGATCAAAATTCCGCCTAATTTTTGATTCCTATAATAAATATCATTTGACCATTTGACTTTGAGTTCAGAACCCAAAAAAACAGACAAAACGTCATATACAGCCAAAGAAACCGCTACATTTAGCTGAAATTGATATTCTGGACTCAAAAAATCTGGTTGCAAGATCAGAGAAAAAGTCAAATTTTGGTCGGGATTTGCCTCCCAACGGTTGCCTCTTTGCCCTTTCCCTGCGGTTTGTTGGGAAGTAATAATTACACATCCCTCAAAAACTGAAGAATGTGCAATTAAGTCAGTAGCTACCTCATTGGTAGACTGACAAGTTGGCATATAAATAATGCTTTTGCCAATAAAAATAGTATTTGTTGGTACTTGATACAAAAATTAGTTAATTTTAGTGTTAAAAACAAAAAATGACATCTTTTTTGCAAATTAAATTAAAAATTAAAAATAATTGCATTTTTTTTTCTACATTGCACAAAAATTGAATAATTAACCAAAATATTACTTGAATGGTCAATAAAAAAGACATTCTCGATACAGATCGCTTGAAAGAAACCATCATTTATGGTTTACAAGAAATAAAAGGCACTGATATTACAGTGTTGGATTTGACGAAAATAAAAAATGCCCTTGCAGATTATTTTATCATTTGCACAGGTAATTCGGATACGCACATTGAGGCGTTAATGAATTCGGTAGAAGCAGAAGTGCTAAAAGTTTCAGGTGAATTGCCTTGGAGAGTCGAAGGAAAATCAGGACGAGAATGGATTTTGATGGATTATTTTAGCATTGTGGTTCATATTTTTCGTAAAGACAAACGACGTTTCTACTCGTTGGAAGACCTTTGGGGCGACGGAGTCATTACACAAATTCCAGATTTAGCATAAAATACACATAACAAACCTACGAATTTTAAAATTTCTTAGGTTTGAGTTTTTTTTATAAAAAAATTTCAAAACTAATTTTAACGCAGAACGTTTTTCTGAATACTTGTAAAATTTATTAAAATGTCGGATAGCCCAGATAACAAAAGTTTGTTTCCCAAACCTTCAAAAAATAGTAGCAACGGTAATAACTATCAAATTTGGTTATTGGTGGCTCTAGTAGTGCTAATTGTTGGTTTGACTTATGTGAATAAAAGTAGTTCCACGATAGAAATTACGCCCAAACGCTTCGAAAATATGTTGCAAGCAGGTGATGTACGTGAAATCACGATCCTAAACGATTTTGTGGAAGTTACGCTTACGCCAGATGCACTCAAAAGCTCGAAATATGAGGCAGAAGTTAGTCAAAAGAGTAGCCCTTTTTCACTTAGTCAAGGACCGCACTACAAATTTCAAATTATTTCTGCCGAAAACTTTGAAAAAGATTTCAAAGATATGCAAAAACAGCTCGCAGAAGCCCAAAAAACCGCTTATCGTGTGGACAAAAACCGCACTGATTTCAATAGTTGGTTTGTAAGCTGGGGATTTTTCTTTGCTTTATTGTTTGGTTTTTACTTCTTGATGCGCCGTATGACTTCGGGAGGCGGAGGCGGACAAATATTTAATATTGGAAAATCGAAAGCTGCCTTGTTTGATGCAGACAACAGGGTAAAAATCACTTTTTCTGATGTAGCAGGGCTAGATGAAGCCAAAGAGGAAATAGAAGAAATTGTAGAATTTTTGAGAAATCCTACCAAATATACCAATCTTGGAGGAAAAATTCCAAAAGGCGCATTGTTAGTAGGACCTCCAGGAACAGGAAAAACTTTGTTGGCGAAAGCTGTGGCAGGCGAGTCGGGAGTGCCATTTTTTACGCTTTCAGGTTCTGATTTTGTGGAAATGTTTGTTGGAGTTGGAGCAGCAAGGGTTAGAGATTTGTTCAAACAAGCCAAAGAAAAAGCCCCTTGCATTGTGTTTATTGATGAAATTGATGCCATTGGGCGTTCCAGAGGGAAAGGACAAATGCCAGGATCAAATGATGAGCGCGAAAATACTTTGAACTCTTTATTGGTCGAAATGGACGGTTTTGGAACTGACTCAGGAGTCATTATTTTGGCAGCAACTAACCGACCTGATGTTTTGGATAGTGCTTTGATGCGTCCAGGTCGTTTTGACAGACAAATTAGTATTGATAAACCCGATATTGTAGGCAGAGAAGCCATTTTTAAGGTACATTTAAAACCTTTGAAATTAGAATCGGAAGTTGATTATAAAAAATTAGCTGCGCAAACACCAGGTTTTGCAGGAGCAGAAATTGCAAATGTTTGTAACGAAGCGGCACTAATTGCTGCAAGACGCAACAAAAAAGCGGTAGAAATGCAAGATTTTCAAGATGCCATTGATAGAGTAATTGGCGGTTTGGAAAAGAAAAACAAAATTATTTCGCCAGAAGAAAAGAAAATTGTGGCTTATCATGAGGCAGGACACGCAGTTGCAGGTTGGTTTTTGGAACACGCTGATCCTTTGGTAAAAGTAAGTATTGTACCAAGAGGAGTGGCAGCTTTGGGTTATGCCCAGTATTTGCCAAGAGAGCAGTTTTTGTACACAGCCGAACAAATGACTGACGAAATGTGCATGACTTTGGGCGGAAGAGTAGCAGAAGACATTGTTTTTGGCAAAGTTTCTACGGGGGCTTTGAGTGATTTGGAAAGAATCACAAAAATGTCGTACAGCATGATCACCATTTATGGAATGAATGATAAAATTGGCAATGTTTCTTTTTATGATTCTAAACGTTCAGAATATGCTTTTGACAAGCCTTATTCAGACGCAACGGCACAACTAATCGATCAGGAAGTGAAAAAAATGATCGAAAATGCTTATGCAAAAACCAAAGAATTATTGACAGAAAAGCGTCAGGCATTGGAAATTATTGCACAAGAATTGCTAGAAAAAGAAGTCATTTTTCAAACAGACATCGAAAGATTGATCGGAAAACGACCTTTCAATACACAAACCACTTATGAGGCTTACACCAACGGGAAAGCACTCAAAGAGGCGGAAAGATTAGCAAACGAAGTTAAATAATTTCGTTTAAGACATTATGTTTTTAGTTGAAAAAATACTTAAATAAGCCCAATTCTATGAATTGGGTTTTATTTTTTGTAATTATCTGAACAAAATTAACTTTTCTACCGACACCTTATTTTTGTTCGCACAATGCAACAAATACATTCCATCAGATAAATTTTCGGGTAAAACAATCATTTTTTCGCCAAAAATATCAAATTCGTAATTTCCTAATGTTCTGCCGTTTAGATCATATAAAGTTGCTTTCGAAACTTCGCCTTCAAGCCAAATTTGCGCTTGGTTGCTTGGATTTGGATAAATTTTGACATTTAATTTGTCTAAAATATCGTTCTCGGTGGCTGTAACTCCATCTTTACTTGCAAAAACAGGTCTGAACATCAGACTTCCTTTGAGTTTGGCTTTTTGCCATTCATTGCTCACGTCATAAAACATTTTTTCGCCTGAATTAATGTTGGCATCATAACCCAAAGTAAAACTTTTTTCGGTTAATTGTTCTAAACCAATATAAAATTTGCCTTCCATTTGCAAACTTCGATTCAATTTGATTCTAGTAAATTTGTTAAGACTATCCGCGTATTCGATGGGAATATTTTGTATAAGCATAGCCGAATCTTTTTCTGCTCCGTCTATCTTTTTCAATTTTTTCCAAACGTATAAATTAACAGTTTCTCCTTTCAAATTTATTCCTGACGGGATAAAACAGAGATCGATGTGCGTGAGCAAATCCATTTTGTTGAGATCAAATTGATAGGCAAAACGCCCAAATTTTTGCTGTACGCCCACAATGTATTCCGCACTGCCATCATCGTAGGCATAATAATCGTCTAAAATGGTGTTTCTGCTCAAAGTATCGTTGATTCTGAAATTTAGTAAAGGGTCTTTCTCGCCTGATTTGACAATAAATTTGGTTTGAATTTCCATTTTTTTCAAATTTGCAGGCAAAGCAAAAGTTCGAGCATTCATTGGGAAATCTCTACGCCAAGAAGTAATTGAAGTAGAAGAATCGCGCAAAACAGTAATAAATTGATTGGTTTTGAGTTCTTTGAGTTCGATTCTGAAATTAAAAACGTTAAAAAAATCGTGAAGATTATTTAAAGTTGCAGAAACCGTATCGGCTTTAGATTTTTTGGGATCGGCATAATATTGTTGGATCGGCATGGCTTGATAATCTTTTAAGTAACTATTTAGCGTTTTTGAAGTCGCCAAATCCAAAATAGACTCCTGATTAGCCTCGCGTGTGTTGCCCAGCATAATATAATCCAAATTCCAACTATCATACATTCCTGACAAACGCTGCGAACTTCTGAAACGAAAACGAAAATCTGCGTGCAAAAACTCGGCTTGATTGATGAGTACAATTTGATAATTAAAGCCTTCCGCATCTCCGCCTTTCTGTGTCCATTTTGTAACCCATTCGCCTGTTTTGGCTTTGAATTGCAACTCCATAAAATCCTCTGAATCAGGGAGTTCTCCGTTTCCTTGCCGCTGCCAATAAAAACTTAAAATAACTGTTCTTCGAATATCAGTATTGGACAAATCTATTCTTCGGGAAGTCAAATTGTCGCCATAGCCTACGGTTTTTGGTTCAATAAAATTGTAAGGACTTCCTTGTGCATCAAGTCCGTCAAAAGTAACGACTCCTTGCGAAGGCGCGCCAATTCCGTAGGTGTTGTTTACCAAAGTTCCGCCATCTGCAACCCATTTTTGCGGATTTGGTCTGCCTTGATAAGCCGAAAAGTCTTCCCAAAAAGGTATTTTCAAACGAAGCGTATCCAAAATATCATCTTCGACACGAAAGGAATTATTTTTTGGCAAACCTTTGATATTTTCGAGAATGAGTTGCGCTTTTGCATCAAAATTTTGCAAAAAAACAAGCAAAAGAAATATGTATTTGAACATTTTTTTGGTCATAAATTTAAACAAATATCAATTAATTTTAGACAAAAATAAGGGTTCTTTATTAAAAAATCCTTCCTGATTCATCATGCTTTTTACGTAATTTGTCAAATCTGTTGAGTTTTTGAATGAATCATCGATAAATTTTTTTCTCGCCAAATTTGCCCTTATTTATAAAAATAGAAGACAAAATTAGGCTTTTTTATTTTTTAGCAACAAAATCATCGGGCAGAGTAGTCTAGACCTCTTTACACACGTTTTATTTACCTATTTTTTCGTAGATAAAAAATTTGGCTACTATCCTTTTGTATATAATCATCTTTTAGCAAGGGAATTTTTTGAAAAAGTACCTGACTAAACCCAGTTTGATCTATAATCATATCAGGTTGATCTTTCTTGAAATTATTATAC
Source organism: Bacteroidota bacterium (assembly GCA_004292785.1). Lineage (GTDB taxonomy): Bacteria > Bacteroidota > Bacteroidia > Cytophagales > Thermoflexibacteraceae > RDXG01. The sequence goes on along the minus strand of RDXG01000205.1, from coordinate 19,035 downwards.
ACTTCGATCAGGATGTTATAATAATCTAAGTTTGAAAGATGCTTTTTTGCTAAACGCCAATTCAAATATGGAGTTGCTAATTGTTGGTGATAATAGTAGTGTGTAGATTCGCCCAAAATTAAAATTGATTGGTCTTCTATAAATCTCTTTTCTTGTTGATTTATCAATAAATCTTTATACGACACATATTGAGTTATTGGATTTGTTTTATAAAAACCACCCAAACTTACAAACAAAATTCCAAAGCAAAACAAAGACATAAGCACTTCTGCCAACCATTTTCTTTTGATCATCAAAAAGAAATAATTGATAAAAAATACGGCTGCAGGTATAAAAATAACCAATTCAAAACCAGAAAATTGATAGGAGATAAATAGGGTGAGTATAGAAATGCCTAACCAAACCAACATTAAAAGCTGACAATTAGACTGAAAATTAATATATCTGCCTTCACCTATTACTTTTACAATGGCAATGAACAAAAAAAGAACTGGAAACATAGATATACATAAAATTGTAGAACTGTCTAGCGGACTTTTCTGCACAAATTCAATAATATTAAAAACAAAGTTTTCGAGAAAAGGCAACAAAGCACCCAACCAATAATAATATAAACCAACGGTAACAAAAACTAAAAAAACGCCATAAAAAAGCAATAAATATTGGCGAAAATTAACCGTTCTGAATATTCCGAAACCCAAAATTACAAAGCCCAAAAACAACAAACTAGGCACATACAACATACTCGAAATCCCAATATAAATTCCAATTTGGAAAATATGTTCGTCAATGGCGTTGTCGTGCAAAGAAAAAATATGTTTGATGATGACTAATAAAAAATTCATAGCCAAAAGAGCAGGCGAAAGACAAGTCAAATCGAAGCTCATGCTCATTAATAAAATGTATAAAAATGCGGGTAAATTTGTATTTTCGGGATACAAACTTTTTTTAAATAATAACTGATTAAAAAAAAGTGCCTGAAAGAATACCATAAACATGGCTAAAATTTGTTGCGCAAAGATGGTTTTTCCAAAAATATAATCGAAAAACCAATAAATAGCCGCAGAAAAAGGTGGCAAATTATCCCAAATTCCAGAATACATCATAGCACCTGAATCCATTTTTTCGCCAACCAAAAGCCAATGAAGTTCGGGCAAAGTTAAAGGATTTTGTAAAATAATGGGCAAACGAACTACTAACCACAAGAAAAGCAAAAGCAAAAGACGTAAAGGATCGTTGATTCTGAATAAGGTGAGCATTTTTTTTGCGTTGATGTAAAGCAATATTTGGCAACTTTTAAAGGTTGCCAAATATTTAAAAATCTATATTTTTAGCGTTTTTATTTTCCGATTCTTTTTTAATAGAATCTAATAAATCATCTATTTTTTGAGCTTCTTCCATGGTATCATCAAGGAAAAATTGCAATTCTGGCACCACCCTAACTTGGCTTCTTATTCTGCTAACCAATAATTTTTTGATAGATTTTTGATCTTGTTCAATAATTGCCAAACATTTTTCTTTGTCTGGAGCAAGGAAGAAACTCAAAAAAATTCTGGCTAAACCTAAATCGGGACTCATTCGCACAGCCGTAACTGAAACCAACACACTGCCAATTAAGTGTTTTACTTCACGCTGTAAAATTTCGCCAAGTTCTTTCTGAACTAAACGAGACATTTTTTTTTGTCGAGTACTTTCAGTCATTTTTTATAAAATTTTGACAAAAACAATCATTTTTTTGTTTCGCATACCTAAAATTAAAATCTATGCGATCATTTTTTCTTAAAAAAATAAAAAAAACTAAATTTATATCAACCAAAACATAAAAAAGGCTTTTACGATAACCGAGATTATTTGATACAAAATTAATGAAATTATTGAAAAAATAAAATTTAACAAGAAAAAACTTACAAAAGAGCTAATTTTGTCAGCTTTGAAATGTAGAAATGCGGTTGATTAATAAATTTTATCTGCAAAAAATATAATTTTTCTGAAAAAAAGCCTTATTTTGTGAAAAAATGAAATCAAATTTAAACCAAAAACATTAAAAAAATATGAATATCGGGGATCGTGTACGCGTAATTAGTGATAAAATGGAAGGCATTATTGTGCGCCTACTCAAAAATGATTTGGTTGAAATTGAGATTGAAGACGGTTTTAAATTGCCGATTATGCGTTCCGATTTGGCAAAAATTGCAAAAGAAGAAGCAATGGCTTTTGGAGAACGTTTCTCATTAGATGAAGTAAAATCTACACCAAATTTGACTTCTAACTATGCTTCTTCGGGCTTTTTTATTGCTTTTTTGCCTTTCAATGACCATTTACTTTCGGTTTATTTGATCAACAATACCGACGTGGATATTTTATCAACTTTGGGCGAATTGCGTGAAGGAATTTATCGCGGTTTATTTACCAAGCATTTGACTGCGCGTTCTGTAGAAAAAGTCTATGAATTGAGTTTGAAAAATTTTGAAAGTTGGGCAGCCATGATTGTGCAGGCAATTTTTCACAGAACTACGGTTTTTGTTCCGCGTGAACCGTTGATCAGAAAAATGAAATTTCAGGCAGGAGCTTTTTTTAAAAGCAAACAAAAAGCACCAATTTTGGACAAAGAAGCCTTTGTTTTTCAAATTGATACCGACATGATGGTGCGCCAAGAAATTAAAATCGAGGAAAAACCAGAAGCAAAATTAGACGCAGCACAGTTAAAAGCAAAAATGTTTGAACCCAACGAAAAACAAACAGAATTTGTACCAAGCAAACTCAAACAAACCATCAGACCATCTTTGGAAGTAGATTTGCACGCCGAAAAATTGATCAAAGACCTTGCAAAAGTAGATAAAAACCAAATTTTAGGGCTACAAATTGCAGAATTTGAACGAAAACTAGATCAAGCCATTCTCGAAGATGCCGACCAAATCATTTTTATTCACGGCGTAGGAAATGGCGTGTTGCGAAACGAAATTCAGAAAATTTTGAGCAAAAACGGGAAAATTCAGTTTTTCCAAGACGCACAAAAAGAAAAATTTGGTTATGGAGCAACTTTGGTAAAATTGAAATAACTTTTTTGAATCCCAACTTTTATAAGGTTTAAAACCTTATAAAAGTTATATTTATACTAAAAATTATATCTTTTCGTTTGCAAATTTTAACGCAAAGCATTTGCTCACCATTCCAAAAATTACTTATTTATGTGGAAACAAATACTCAAAGACTACGGAACGGGAATTTTGAATAGTTACGGCAGAATTTTTTTTTCTAACAATCACTATGTTTCCGCACTTTTGATGGGCATCAGCTTCATTGATTTTAATGCAGGAATTAGCGGTTTTTGTAGCATTATTCTTACGCAATGGCTATATGTTTTTTTTGGTTATGGCAGAGAATATATCCGAAGCGGAAATTTTACTTACAACAGTTTGATCATGGGTTTGTTGTTGGGCGTATATTACCAATTTAATATTCCTTTTTGTATTATTTATGTTTGTGCTATTTTAGCGGTGTTTTTTCTGAATGTTTGGTTGGCAACTTTGAGTGCCAAACGCGGTTTTCCCTATTTGACTTTGCCTTTTTTGATGGCTTTGTGGGTAATCAAATTGGGCGTAAAAAACCTTTCTACCCTCAAACTCAACGAAAGAGGAATTTATACCATTGCCGATTTGGACAAACATTCCGATTTCTTTTCGATGATCAACAATTTTCTGCTCGATCTTCATTTTGCTGATAGTTTGGGCATTTATTTCAAATCTTTAGGGGCAATTTTGTTTCAATACAATTTGGTTGCGGGAGTGTTGGTGGCGGCGGCTTTATTTTATTATTCCCGAATTAGTTTTTTGCTTTCTTTGTTGGGTTTTTATGTGGGTTACGAATTTTACAAAATCCTCGAAGGCGATCTTTCGCCCATGATTTACTCTTACATTGGCTTTAATTTTATTTTGACTGCCATTGCTTTGGGTGGTTTTTTTGTAGTTCCTTCCACAAAATCATTTTTTTTAGTGATCATCATTGTGCCTTTAACGGCTTTATTAGGAAATGCTTTGTCCGAAATGATGGGAATTTTTGGGCTTCCGATGCACGCTTTGCCTTTTAATATGACGGTTATTTTGGTAATTTCTGCCTTGCGTTTGCGCGAAAAAACGCGTGGTTTGGATTTGGTAGTGAATCAACAATTTGTTCCCGAAAAAAATCATTACAAGCATATTAATCGTTTGGAACGTTTCAAAACGCATACTTATTTTCAAATTTTTCTACCTTTTGTTGGAGTTTGGCACGTTCCGCAAGGTTATTTTGGCGGAATTACGCATTTAGGCGATTGGGGTTCTGCCCTAGATTTTGACATTATTGATCAAGAAAACAAAACCTATCGAAGCCAATTTCTAGAACCTACCGATTTTCATTGTTACAATTTGCCCGTTCTTGCACCTGCAAATGGCATTGTTTGGGATATTGTCGATGGAATTTCAGACAATTTGATTGGCGGAATGGATATGAAAAATAATTGGGGAAATACGATTATTATCAAACATGGAGAAGGTTTATATAGCAAACTTTCGCATTTGAAAGCAGGCACATTTAGGCATTATATTGGAAACACCGTAAAAAAAGGCGAAATTGTTGGCTATTGTGGCAATTCGGGCAGATCGCCTGAGCCTCATTTACACTTTCAAATGCAAACTTACGCTTATGTTGGTTCGCCTACTTTGGCTTATCCGATTGCCTATTATTTGGTTCATAAGAACGATAAAATTGAATTTAATTCCTTTAATGTTCCCAAACAAGGCGAATTATTAAGTAATATTACAACAACTCCACTTTTGTTAAATGCTTTTTATTTGACACCTGGTCGTAGTTTTGTGTATGAAATGGAACAAAATGGCAAAAAAAATATGGTCAAATGGGAAATTTTTACAGATTCTTATAACCAAACTTATATCAAATGTTATCAATCCAATTCTTACGCCTATTTTGTCAATGATGGCACACTTTTTTACTTCACAGATTTTATTGGTGATGAGGAATCACTGTTGCACTATTTTTATATGGGTTTGCAAAAAATATTGTTGGGTTATTATCAAAATTTGACTATTAAAGATCGCTTGCTTATAGATTCAGTTTTTAATCCTGCCATAAAATTTGTGCATGACATGAGCGCGCCTTTTGTGCATTATTGCAAAGCAAAATACGAATCTTCTATGCAAGTGATTGATAATGAACATTATCCACAACATATAGAAATAAATAGTTTGGTAAAAGCGCAAATTTTTGGTTTTGTTTTTCATCAAATCAAATTTTCTTTTCAAATCAAAGACAATATCATACAAAGTTTTACTATTATTGACAAAAATAAAACCTTAAAAGCACAATGTATAAGTTCTTAATTTTTATTCTTTTTGCGACATTTTTGTTGTCTTCAAATTTTGTGGTTTATGCTCAACAACCTGATTATAAACAAGTTGATGAAAAAACTTATCAACAATTTATGGCAGGAGAATGGCAGAACCTTGCCGATTATGGCGAAAATGCTTATGAGGAAGGTTTAGATTATTTTTACTTAAACCTAAGAGTTGGAATTGCATTTTATCAATTACGAAATTACGAAAAAGCCTTAGATTTCCTAAAAAGAGCCTACGAGCAAAACCCAGATGACCCTTATTTGCAAGACTATTATTATGGTGCTTTGGCGCAAACAGGTCAAGAATACGAAATGGGTAATCTTTGGGAAAAGTCAGACGCTTTAAAAGCCTATCCTTCGCCCGCTCGTTTTATGGAATCTTTTAGTTTTGAAGGAGGCGTAAAAAATAGCACCTACTCCAACGATTCTATTGGTGCTTTGGGCTTTTTTGGCATTGCTTTTAGGCATGGATTGAGTAAAAATGTCAAAGTTTTTCATTCTTATTCTTTTTTGCAACAACAAAATTATTGGGGGCAATATCGTCAGCACCAATATTTTGTTGCTCCGCAATTTTATTTGGGCAAAGGCTTGACTTTGACTCCTGCTTTTCAATTTGTTTTGACAGACGTTTTCAAACTCGATGACCGATCTGTACGCACCGAAGTCAGAAATGAGCTATTTGTTTTGCCGCCTCGCCCAAATCAGCCAAATAATTCTATCAGTGTTCCTACCACTTTGCGAACAGATATTGACAAAACAACCAAAGGAACTTTACGACAAATTCCTATTTTTTCTTTTATTGAATTGCGTCAAACACAAGGAAAATTTCGTTGGGCGGCACACGCATCGGCTATTGTAACTTTTCATCAACAATCAGCAGTAAGTATGGAAACAAGGCGAATTGAACGCAGGCAACAAATTAATCCACAAAATAATCCAATCATAGAAAATCGGACAGAAACCAAAACTTTTGTGAGCAATGTGGATTCGGTGAGTTTGCAAGTGCAGGCTGGTGCAGATTTGAGTTTGGTTTTAGGAAATTTTGCTGTGGGCGCAAATGTATTTTTGCCTTTTTATGAAAGCGAAATTCATTATGCGGTTTCGCCATATATTTGGTGGGGTTTTGCGACAGGTTGGGCGTTGAATGTAAGTGCATATCAAGGAAATGCCTTAAATGTGATCGAACAATCGGGCAGTTTTTTTAATAATTCGCCTGATTTACTCAAAAATAGGATGAGTTTAGTGCTTCAAAAGCAACTTACACCTACTTTAAGTATGTATTTGAATTATCAATTTGACAGCAGAACGGAAGGTTTTGTGTTTAGAGATTACCAATTTCATTCAGGTTTTGCGGGGATAAAAATTATGTTATGATGATAAAACTAACAGTTTTGAAAACTGTTAGTTTGTTTTTACTCTAATTTCTTTGAAAATAGATTTTTACTTTATTGATCCTCATCTTCAGAATCGGTCATATTGTTGAGCATACTACTCAATAAATCTTTGAAAATCAAGCCTTTACCTAAAACTTGTTTACTAATCAAAGAATATTCGGCAAGCCCATGCAAAGCAAATTCCATCATAAAAATATGTTCGGATTCGTTCAAATTTGGCAGTTTGCTTTTTACCAATTTGTCAAGCCCCGAAACCATGTGCAAGGCATTTTTATATTCCTGATTACTCATATTTGTGAGCAAATCTGTATGTTCTCCGTCGCCAAACCAATCAATAATTTGCTTGTAAAGGTTGTTTTTGCTCTTTTTTTCCTGTTCAGGATTTGGAAAATAATTTAAAAACAAACTTCTGATCGATTTTCCTAATAAACTTTGCGCCACAATTGCCGTTCCTTCTTGTTCGCCTTCATAAACCAATTCCACTTTTCCCGCAATGGAAGGCAAAATTCCCCAAAAATCTCCGATTCTGATGTGTGTTTGCGCTTCCGAATTGATCAACATTCTTCTTTCTGCGGCACTCCACAAATTTTCGTAGGCAGAAATGGTCAAACGTGCCGAAACTCCGCTTTTTTCATCAACATATTCGCTACTTCGAGCTTCAATCGCAATTTGTTCGACCAAATCTTTGCACAAGTCAAAAACCGTAATTCCATTTTTCTGTTCAGTTTTGATGTGTGCCTCTTGCTCTGTGATTTTTCTTCCTGTTTCAATATCAGGCGGATAATGCGTAATGATTTGGCTGTCGATTCTGTCTTTGAGAGGAGTTACAATACTGCCTCTGTTGGTATAATCTTCGGGATTTGCAGTAAAAACAAATTGAATATCCAAAGGCAAACGCAATTTGAAACCCCTAATTTGAATGTCGCCTTCTTGCAAAATATTGAACAAAGCCACCTGAATTCGGGCTTGCAAATCGGGCAATTCGTTGATGACAAACAAACAACGGTGCGATCTGGGAATCAATCCAAAATGAATCACGCGCTCGTCAGAATAAGGCAATTTCAAACTAGCCGCCTTAATTGGGTCGACATCACCAATCAAATCGGACACAGAAACGTCTGGGGTTGCCAATTTTTCGGTATATCTTTCGCTGCGGTGCATCCAAGAAATGGGCGTTTGGTCGCCATGTTCAGCAATCAAATCCAGTGCAAAACGCGAAAGCGGTTGCATAGGATCGTCATTCAAATCACTACCTCTAACCACAGGAATATACTCGTCTAGCAAATTGATCATCAGGCGCGCCAAACGCGTTTTTGCCTGCCCACGCAAACCCAGCAAATTGATGTTGTGCATAGACAAAATGGCGCGTTCCAAATCTGGAATAACCGTATTGTCATAACCATGTATTCCTTCAAAAACTTTTTGTTTATTTTTGAGGGCAACAATTAAATTTTCTCTCAATTCCTGTTTGATAGAACGACTTTGATAAGCAGATTTTTTGAGTTCGCCTAAGGTTTTGATTTGCAATAAATTTTCAGAATTCATATTTTGGATTTTGCGTTTATTTCTCAATAACTTTGTGTAAAGAAATAAGTTTTGAAAATCCAAATCTGATGCAAAAATTAAGGCTAATTACTTATTTTTTGCAAAAAAATCTGCACTTCTGTTCCTTTTTGTTCTTGGCTTTGAATCTGGATTTCGCCCTGATGTTGTGCGGCAATTTGCTTGCTTACACTAAGCCCCAAACCCAAATATAGTTCAGGATTTTTATTGGTAAAAAATGGTGTAAAAGCCTGATTTACAACTTCTTGACTCATTCCAATTCCTGTGTCTTTGATGGTAATAATTATTTTTTCTGCAAATTCTACGCCTTCAATCCAAATTTTTCCTTGCCCTTTGATAGCCTCAAAAGCATTAAAAATAATGTTCATAAACAGTTGCGCCAACAAATTTGCTGTGCCTGAAATTTGCAAATCCGATGGGTATTTTCTGATGATTTCAATTTGTGTATTTTCCAATAAAACAAGCAAAGAATCGAGTAAAAACGACAAATTTATATTTTCCGTAAACACTTGACTCAAATCTGAAAAACTGTTTAAAATATTTGCTAAATCTGTGTTTTTTTGTATTTTTTTGGCAAAAATTTCTAAAAAAACCTTGTTTTCGATCAAAACCTGTTCAAATTCGATGCTTTCTTTAAAATATTTTATTTCCGATAATTTTTCGGGCAAAGAAATTTCTGGATTTATTTCTGAATAATGATCGATTAATTCGTTCAAATCTGCCAAATTTTCTGTAAAAACAGGCAATTTTTTCTTGGATTCCCTCAAATTTTCTTTGAATTGATTGGCTGAAATAGCAACTAATTTGCCTAAAATTGCCAACTTTTCGGACTTGATGATTTTGGAAAAAAGCACCTGATTATTTTGTTCTAAATGCTCAATAATTTCGTCTTTTTTGGCGCGCAATTCTGCCATATTTTCCTGATTTTTTTTGGTCAAATTTGCTATTGCCGACTCTTTTTCTGCCATTAATTTGTCCGAAATTTGTTTGTTTTCTTCTGATAAAATTTGGCTAACTTGCTCTTTTTCAGCAATTAACAAATTAATTTGTTGATCTCTTTCTCTTTTGAGAATCATAATTTTTTCTTCATAATCTGTGGTCAAAACGCGGTGTTGTTGTATTTTGGCTTCACTCAATTTTTTAATTTGCCAATCTTTGGTGTTGCTAATTTCCCTAATTTCTTGGTCTTTTACGTCTTGCAACATATCCATTTCTTGCTCTTTTTGTTCGACAATTTGTTTGAGTTGTGCGCTTTTTTGTTGTTCTAATTCCTGCAATTCATTGGCTTTTTGCTGTTCTAACTTATTGATTTGGTGGTTTTTAGCCAAAATTTCTAATTCCAACAAAATTTTATTTTCTTTCAATAATTTTTCACTTTCCAACAGTTCTGCGGTTTGCCTACTTACTTCATTGCTCGCAATTTGGGCGTACCAAAAACCTGTCAATTCGTTGTTTTCTACAATTCCCTGAAAAAGTTGAAAATATTGCTTTGCTTTTCCAAAATTATCCTTAATAATTTCAGAAAAATCGGTATGAAAATAATTATTTTCTACAAAATACTTGATCATCAGCCGTTTATTAGCCCGAAAAGCCGAATTCCAAACTTGCGGCAAACCTTCAAATTCCCAATTTTTTTGATTACTTTCCACCACTTTCGAATCGGTATGAATCAAATTAATTTGTTCTTCTACGGAAATTTTTGTAGAAATGGGTTCATCTAATTGGAAGCGCGCCACTGCAAAACGCGGATCGAGCCAATAGTTTTTATAAAAATTTGCTTGTTTTTTCCAAAAATTACTTTCTGCCAAAAATTGATACATTTTGAGGTAATAAACCAATAATTCTGCGGTTTTTTTCAAGAAAAAAAGTTCTTCATTGGCATAATTTCTGGCTTTTGGCGGGCAAACGAGCAATAATTTTTGTGTACTTTCCAAACGAATGGCAACAAAACTTTCGGTTTGATTTATTTTTAAAAAATCTTGCACAAAACCCAAAAAAAGCCTATTTTTTGCCAATTCTTGCGAAGAAATCATGGCGGGGAAAAGTTCGAAATTTTCCATCGAAATTTGGGAAGATACGAAAACGTCTTTGGAAGTTTGCCATAAAATATCGGAATTTAACATTTTGTTTTCAAAAGAAAAAATGCCAATTTGTTGATATTCAAAGAGTTGAAAAATTTGTTTAAATACATTTTTTAATAAATCTTCTTGATTTTCGGAAGGTTTTTGCAACAAATTAGCAAAACAAGCATAATGTTTTTGCAAAAGTTGCAAAGATTTGTTTCTGGATTGAATATACACCAACTGATCGCCAATTTGCTTTTGGTTTTGCTCATTTTTTTCAGTCAAAATTTCATGCGTATTTTCTAAGTCTTTAAAAGTCAATGCAATTCTTTCTTTTTGCATTTTTTGTTCTTGCGCTTCTCTTTGTGTGGCAAAAAGTGTGTTTTGGGTTTGTTGCAAATGTTGTTTGCTTTGCAAAAATTGGCTTTCTAATTGCTTTAATTGCTGTTTTTGTAGTTCTGATTCTTGGTTTTGTTGTTCAATTTGTTGTTCCAAATTGTTTATGGGTTGTATTTTGGTTAGCAAAATCCAAAACAAAACGATTGCCGAAATGACTGCGGGCAAAAAGTCTAATTCGTCGGGCAAACCAACAAAAAACAAAAAAATTTGTGTTACCAACAATATCATTGGTAAAATTATAAACACAAGTGGCATTTTTTTCATGGGTACTCAATTTTTTTGATTTTATGCTAAATTTTCAAAAAAATGCTATTAAAAAAATAGCATTTTTTTATTATTTTTCAATGACTTTGACTTCTTCCATCAGGTCTCCTACTTCTAGTTGATGCACCACTTCCATTCCGCTGATCACTTTTCCAAAAATGGTATATTTTCCATCTAAATGTGGCGAAGGTGTGTGCGTAATGAACCATTGGCAGCCTTCTGTATCTTTGCCCGAAGAAGCCATGCCAACATATCCTTCCAAATAATTTAGCGGGGCAAATTCGGAACGCAAACTATAATGCACGCTGCCGTAGCCGTCGCCACGCGGACAACCGCCTTGTACAACAAAATTTGGCACGACTCTATGAAAAGTTTTGTCGTTATAAAATTGATGTTTGGTAAGTTCCAAAAAGCTCAAAACCGTTGCGGGTGCATCTTCTACAAACAATTCCATCACAAATTTGCCTTTTTTGGTTTTTACTTGTACTTTTTTTGCTTTATCGATGGCAACCACTTTGTCCCAATCTATTGGGTGATTAAATTCTGGGGCAAGGTTTTCTGTTCGTTCAATTCCTTGAAAATAATCGATGGTTTTTTGCAATTCTACATAAGTTTCTGTGTCTTCTGGAAGTTGCAAAGAGTCCTGTGAACGTTTTAGAAATTCAAAATCAGGGAAACGTTTTTCATAATTCCATTTTGGATTTCGCAAAGCTTCAGCCGAAATAGCCATCAGAGCAGGATTGTTGCTTTCTATGCCAAAACGGAGAATTTTGTCAAAATTTTTCTTATCTTCTTCGGACAAAAGATCAAAATCGGGGTTTTTACGCAAATGCACGAGTGCAAGCATGGCTTCGGTGAGCAAAGGCAAACGATTACTTTCAGCCATTGTTTCAGCGATCCATTCATAATTGTTTACGTTTTCTGAAAGTGCTTTCAAAATATATCCTTCCTCGTAAATATTTTTGGTTTTTGCCAAATAATCTTTCACCCATTGGGTAATTTTGCTATTTTTTTGTATTTTGACTGCTGCATTTTCTTTGTCTAATTTTACTGCGGCTGCCATCAAGTTTGCCCTTGCTCTAAGATTTTTTGTTTTTTTTACCAATAATTGAAAATCAATTCCCGATTCTTTTTTGGTGTTTTTCAACAACATTTCTGAAGCAGTAAAAGTGACGTTATTATTCGGGTCGTTAAGAGCATCAATAAAAATATTTTTGGTTTGCATAATATCAAAATTGCCCAAAGATCGCAAAGTGCTAATTCTGACCAAATGACTTTTATCGTTTAAAGCCACTTTTTTGAGTGCAGTCAATACTTCAGGTTTTACGGTTTTGCCCAAAGCTAAAGCCACATTCATACGTACAAATGGGTTTTTGTCGTCCAAGAGGCTAAAAATTTGATTGATATGTCTTTCATAATCTTCTTTTCTGGGATTTCGGGCTAAATAAACTGCTGCCAAAATTCTGATTCTGTCCGACATTTCAGGTTTTAGAAAACCAATAATTTTCGCACTTTTGGCGGGTAAACTATGCCCATGCTGCAAACTACGATATAGCCCAAGCACCAAGCCATAAACCATATTTTCTTCCTCAAATTGTTGGGAAAACAAAAACTCCACTCCTGCCCCATCTGAACATTTGCCAATGGCTTCTAACATTGCTACTCTGACCTCATTGTCGTTTTCGTTTTCAAAATATTCTACTAACCAACGCTGTCCCAAAACGCTGCCAATTTGACCTAATGCGTAAGCAGTAGCTATTCTGACCGTTTTGTCGGGGTCTTTGAGCAAATGTTCCAAATCTTCGATAACCGCAGAATCTTGTACCGAACCAAAGGCTTGCGCCGCCATTTGCCGATAAATAGGGTTTTCGTGTTTGAAAAATACTTTCAAAGAATCAGTCATTCGACGATCTTGATATTCATAAATTTGTCTAAGCATCGCATCTGATGCAAACTTATTCAATTCGTTAGGCGAATTTTGTGAAAAAGCCTTTAAATTAAGGCATAAAACCAAAATACAAAGTAATATCTTCATTGGATTTGATTTTTAGTGGATCAAACTAAGGAAAGAACGCAAAAAAAAATGATTATTCCAATTTAAACATGATAATATTTTCTAATACTGGTACTTAAAGCCTCATAAACCTTTTCGAAACTTGTATTTTTGCGTAAATATTGCAAATGTGCCTCTATCGTTTGCTGATCGCCACGCACCGCAGGACCCGTTTGAGATTGTTCGGGTGCTTGATTCATCGCTTTTTCTATCGTTTCCTCGATCAAAGGTTTTAACATTTCAAATTCTAAATCATTTTTTGCTAAAATTTCTTTTGAAATGGTAAACAAATGATTGGTAAAATTACAAGCAAAAACAGCAGCAATATGCAAAGCACGCCGATCTGCGGAAGAAACTTGATAAATATTTTTGCTCAAACTATCTGCAATTTCTGCCAAAAAATCAAGTGTGTTTTCGTTGGAAGCCTCCAAACAAAAATGTATTTTTTTGAAATTAATTTTTCTAGCCTTGCTAAATGTTTGCAAAGGATAAAAAACTCCGTGAGCTTTACTCAAATTTTTCAAAACAGCCAATTCTTGTGTGCCAGAAGTATGCGCAATGATTGCGTTTTCAGGCAGTTGCAATTTGGGAATCACTTCTGCAAAGGCTTGATCTCGAACAGCTAATAAAAATAAATCTGACTCGCTTTCCGAAAAATCTAGGCTATCTGTGGATTCTGCATCATACAATTTGCTTGCTAAGGCTTTGGCATTCAATAGTTTACGGCTATACACTTGTACCACTCGGCAGTCTGCTGCGTCAAGGGCTTGTGCCAGATGCCACGCCAAATTTCCCGCACCGATCATCGTAATTTGTAGCATATTTTGATCTGATTTTTTTTGCAAAGATGTAAAATGTTAAAATATTTTTTGCAATGATTTACTTATTTAACATTTTAATTTTTTCTAAATTAATTTTAGTCAATAAGCAATAACATTGCAAATGTAATGCTCTTAGCGGTTTGACAGGCGTAGCATTACATCTTTAACACTAAAAAAAATTTTTAGTCTTTTTTCTGAATATTCAGAAAACCTGATTTAGCTTTATACAATTCATAGCCGTATCTTTCGCCTATTTTTTCAAAAAAAACGCTTTTTTGCTCGTGTTCTTGCATATATATTTGGTAATATTTGAGCATAGAAGCCGATCTTTTGGTAAAAATTAACACAATTTCAGGCTGATCGATCAGGTCTTTGGCAGGAATTTGAATCTTGTATTTTTGGTTATGTTTTTTGGTATAAGGTGCGTTAAAAGATACAAAATTGTAGTTTTGATACTTATAAATATCTGCAAATAATTTCATATCCATAAAAGAAAAAGGCGATTCGGTGAGCCATAAATAAGGCGTTTTTGTGTTTAAAGTAGTTATAAATGCTTCATTATTTTGAACAACATCTGTTTTTTGGGGCAAAACAGGCATTAAAAAGTATAAAATTGCAAAAACGGGCGCAAAAACAAAATGAAATTTTCGATCAGAAACTAATATTGACAACAAAATTAAAACACTAAAAATAACGTAATCTACATAATGCACTGTTTTTAGGAAAAGAATAAATAGCACATACATGGCAAAAATCATGGACAAATGAACCCCTATGTAAAGCGTTTTTTTGGGTGAATAAGGAAAAAAAGCCAAAATAAAAGCGAATAAAAATAGCAAAAACTCCTTTTTTTGCCATAAAATAGTCCAAATTTTGTACGGAATTTCCTTAATTCCTCTCAAACGAATGTATTTGATGCTCATTCTGTCCACTTCTGAAAGCATACTATTTAGCCTTTGAGAAGAATAAAAATCGGGGTCTGCCCAATAAAAAACAAAGGATTTGAAGAGCATAAAATCGTTTTCAGAAAAATGATATTTTTTATATACTTCTTCGTATGGTTTCATGGGAATGGCATCATAATCGAAAAATTGAGGTCGTACTTTTTGAAATTCATATACTTTTTTCCATTCGGGACTTAAATTTTCAGTATATATTTTGTCAAAAACAACAAAAAAAGTCATCAAAAAAAAGCTAAGCCCCAAAAATTTGACCAAGTTTTTCCATTGGATTTGAGCAGCCCAAATTTGATATAAAAAAAAAGGAACAAACAAAATAGTCACTAAAACCGTAGATTGAAAGCGAATAAGGCTACTAAAAATTAACAAAAAAGTAGGTAAAACAAATTTGTTTTGATTTTGTTTGAGTTCCGAAAAAAACAACAACATTCCTGCAATTCCCAAATAAGCCGAAGTAGTCGTAAAATTAATGTAGGAAAGTTGCGAAGCTATTAAATAAGAAATAAACAAAAAACTGATCCAAAAATGGATTTTTAGTCGCAAAAGCGAATAAAAAATAGCCCAATGACTCAAAAAAAGCATCAATAACATCCAAACATCGTACCATTGCCACTTTTGTAGGGCGTACAAACTTTTAAAAAAAAGTCCCATCAAAATATTTTGAAAAAGCAAATGCTCCGAAGACTCATTAAAAACTCCTGCGGCAAGCATACTCATTGGTCGGTCATCGTCGCTATTCAAATAGGCTTCAAAAAATGTAAAATACAACAAATACAAAAAAAATGTGCCTAAAAAAGCATAAAAACCATAATATTTTTCTGAAAAAATTAGTTTTTTCATGAATTTATTTGTCTTTTAGAAAATTTTAATAAAAAATAGAAGATGCCTAAAATGATCAGAAAGCATATCAATTTGATGTAATAAGCCTCGTTTGACATCCAGGGTCCTACGTTCATGAAATAATGTTGCCAAGGAAATTTTAATATTTCTTGATAGTTTTCGATGGGTTCTTGATAAATTGGATACCAAATTTTACTTATAAAAACTTGTAAAAAAAACATCAAAACATAAGCAAAATTACCAAATTGATATTTTTCCAAAGCGAACATAACTGCTAAAATAAAAAAAGGCAACAATGGCGTAAGTTTACGGCTTTCTGGTTGAATACTAAACAAAAGCGAAGCTACCAAAATTGCATAATAGCCCAATCCTAAATCAATAGATTTTTGAATGACGGTTTGATAGTTAAAAATAATAAAAAAAACAAAAATTCCTAAATAACTTACATGGGCAATCAAAAAAATAAGTGGATTTTGTACTGAAAAAAATATGAGTAATGGAATTTCTTTTTGCACATTCAATACAATTTGACCATTTGAAACATGGTCTATCCAAGCTGACATTCCCAAAAAAATGGCAACTGAAAGCAATAAAACCCACCATCGCTTATAGACAACAAAAATAGCTTTATAAACCAAATCAGGCAAAAACAAATATTTTACAAGCCAAAACATATACATCAGCAAGCAAAACATACTCAAATATAGTAAGTTATTATTTGGTGCATTGATGCCATTAACTATATATTGGTTTGTATTTTGCCCCGAAAAAATATAAAAAACAAAACTACCCAAAACAATACTTACTATAAAAGCTGCCGAATATTGTAATAAATTTTGATTTTTTAAAATAAAATTGGGAATGATTATGTTGTTTTTGTTTTCGTATTGGTAAGGAAAAAGTATAAGCAAAATACTCATGAAAGGCAAGGGCGGAAAGGTAAAATAACCCAAAAAGGAAATCAATATAAGCAAAAAATGTTGCTTATGCAAGTAAGTATATAGTAATAAAGTTCCCAGAAGTAAAGCGTAACTATCAGTGAGTACAGGACAAAAAAAAGGCATTTTTAAAGACCCAAAATTGAGAAGTAAGCAGGCAATTGCCAATGATTTTTTTTGCCATGTGCTGCTCATGAATATGTCTAAAAGACTAAGTATAAGCCAAGCCGATACCAACAAACAAGCAATATTGAGTACTTTAAATGCTTCTATGATACTTTTAACATCATAAATAATAACAGGAAAGCCCAAAAAAACCAATATTTTATTACAAAAACCAATGCCAAAACGAAGTGTAAAACTTGGCACAGATCGTTTGAGATAATAAGCTGTCCATTCATTACTATCACTGAATTGATATTCTGCGGTTAATTTCCAAAATTTTAAGCCATCAAACCCCAAACCATCTGTAACATGGATAAGTTCGCTGTCAAACATGATCGCATACAGCCAGAAAAATGCAAATAAAATATAAAAATTGACGAGGTTTTTTTGTGCGATCTGCATATATTTTGTAACTGTTTTAAGTCTTTACAAAAACTTAATTATTCAAAAAAATAAATTTTTATTGATTTTTTTGAATAATTAAGCCCAATTCTGCTATTGGAAGTATTTTTTCTGTTGCAACTGCCCTAATTTCGAAGGTATAATTTCCAATTTCCGAAAAAGTGGTTTTTTCAACAATTTTTTGTTCCGTGTCTGTGATTTCGCCCATAGCACTTCCGAGCAAAAAACCTTTTTCATCACGAATTTTGACCGTAAAATTGCCTTCTTTTTGTTTGCCTGATGGCGTAATTTGCAAAATTTTTAGGGCAACTTCATTTAACTCCACATTTGCCGAATGTCTTAGGGCGGCAATAAGATCGTATTTGCTGGTTGTGTCTTGAATATTGGCAGTAAATTTTATCGATTCTTCTACTTTCCATTGCACCATTGGAAAAGTTTTGTACTCTTTGAGAACAGCATCTTTGCAAGAAGACAGAGCGCATAAAAGCAAGATGAACAAGATTTTTTTCATTTTTTTGAGTTTTTTTACAAAAATAGTAAAAAAAACAATATTTTCTAAAAAAAAGACTTACAAAAAAATTGTAAGTCCGTTTTTTTTATTTTAACAAACCCTCCACTAAAGTTTTTACTTCGCCTGAACTTGGACGAGGGGCATCGCCGTTTACAATTTTGCCTTTTTTGTCGACCAGCATATAGCGTGGGATTCCTGTTACCTGAAATTTATCGACAATTTCTTGTTTTTGGCTGTCTGTTGGGTACAAATGATAGCCGTTCAAGCCCAATTTGCTAATTCCTTTTTTCCAATCTTCTTCGTTTCGGTCAAAAGAAATATACAAAAATACCACCTCTTTTCCTTTAAGGTCTTGATGAACTTTTTTGGCAGATGGAAATTCTTGGCGACAAGGACCGCACCAAGATGCCCAAAAATCCACATAAACAACTTTGCCTTCAAATTCTTTGATAATATCTTTAAAATTTTTGTCTTTGCCGTCTTTTTTCTTAGCATCAACAAAGGTTGCTCCGTCTTCCAATGGTTTTTCTGTAAAACCAAAAGCGATCAAAAGAACAAATACATACAAAATATTTTTTATTCTATTCATAAAATTGGAAATTTAAAAATGATTTGACTTCTTTGAAACGTTTTTATTTTTAAATGGTTAAAAAAATTATTGCCATGAACATTGCCCTCGATATTGGAAATACTTACGCAAAATTAGCGTTTTTCGAAAACAAAAAATTGATCCATTTTCAGGAAAAACTTTCTTGGGAAATGGTCAAAAGTACATTAGAAAAACAGATTTTTGATAAAATAATTGTTTCTGATGTCAAAAATATTGCACAAGATTTATTAACGATAATTCCTGCAAACAAAATCATATTTTTTAATGCTCAAACGTCTTTGCCGATCCAAAATCTCTACGAAAGTCCGCAAACTTTGGGAACAGATCGCCTTGCTGCTGCTGTGGGGGCATATTTTTGCGATCAAACAAAGGCGCATTTGTTAATTGGCTTAGGAACAGCAATGACCATCGATTTTATTAATGAAAAAGGGCAATATTTGGGCGGCAATATTTCTTTGGGTTTGAATATGCGTTTTAGGGCGTTGCACGAATTTACAAAAAAATTGCCTTTGATTCAACGTTCCGAACAAATGCCCGATTTGTTGGGAAAAACCACCGAACAAGCCATAAAAAGCGGTGTAATGTGGGGAATGGTCGCAGAAATTCAGGGATTTGTGCAAAATTATTCGGACAAATTTGGCAATTTGGAAGTACATTTATTTGG